>CAZZWM010000080.1:0-19569 GCA_964657945.1 uncultured Steroidobacteraceae bacterium | reverse complement strand
AGACGTGGCTCGTCTGACTCATTTCAGCGCCGGCGACATCGCCATCGCGGTAGCGCTGGCCGTGGCCGCAACCACATTGGCGGGACTGTATCCGACCTGGCGCGCCGCGCAGGTGCAGCCGGCCTGGCAACTCAAAGCTCAATAGAGGCAATCATGGAAATCCGACCCATCCTCTCTGCCATGCGCCGCAATAAAGTGGGCGCCATCGTCATCGCCGTGCAAATGGCCATCACACTGGCCATTCTGTGCAATGCGCTGTTCATCATCCAGCAGCGGCTTGCCTACAGCCATCGGCCCACCGGCGCCGATGAACAGAATGTCTTCGCCATCACCAATCAATGGGTGGAAAAGCCCGCCGACCTGAGCGCACGCGGCAAGGCGGATATTGCGGTGCTGCGAGCCTTGCCGGGCGTCGTGGATGCCACCTCGAGCAACTCCTACCCCCTGGGGGACAGCGGCAGCAATGAAGGCATCACCCTGAACCCCGATCAGAAGGACCCGACGAGCAATGCGGCGGAATACTACGGTGACGATCACTTCCTGCAAGCGTTGGGATTGAAGTTGATCGGCGGCCGTAATTTCAACACCGACGAGTTGCAGGACAAGGAGCAGTACAACGACGGTGTGCTTGCATCGCAGGTGATGATCACCCGCATTCTCGCCGACAAATTGTTCCCGGGAAAGAATGCCGTGGGACAGATTTTGTATCTGCCGCCGGATACCGTTCCGAAGCAGGTGGTGGGCATCATCGACCGATTACAGATTCCCTGGACGGATGCATGGAGCGCTGCATTTTCGGATAACAGCATGGTCATGCCGTTTCGCTATCAAAGCTTCTATTCCGCCTACATCGTGCGGGCCAAGCCGGGACAGCTGCATGCCGTCATGAAGGCGGCTGAAAAAGCCCTCATGGATGCGAATCGCGCCCGGGTCATCGTCAAGAACATCTCGTTGGCCGATTCGCGCACCGAGCAGTACAAGGACGATCACGGGCTGGCCGTGATCCTGGCCGTGGTATGCAGCGCGCTGGTGGCGGTCACGGCGTTCGGCATCGTCGGATTGACCAGCTACTGGGTGGCGCAGCGCCGCCGTCAGATCGGCATACGCCGCGCCCTGGGCGCGACCAAGAACGCCATCGTGCGCTACTTCCAAACGGAGAATTTCCTGATTGCCGCCGGCGGCGCGGTATTGGGCGTGGCGCTGGCGGTGTCGCTCAATCTATGGATGGTGACCGCCTTCCAGATGGAACGTCTGAACATCGCCTACGCCTTGGTGGGCGCCGTGGTGGTGATGATCCTGGGACAGGCCTCGGTGCTCTGGCCAGCGCTCAAAGCCGCGGCCATACCGCCGGCGCTGGCCACGCGGGCGGCCTAGCGGAAACTATGCGTACCGTACTGGTCATCGACGATAATCCCGCCGTGTCCCAGGCATTGAGTCTGCTGTTCGGCTTGCATGATATCCGCACGCTGACCGCCGTGACCCCGCAAAAGGGCTTGGGTCTGGTGGCCCGCGAGAAGGTCGATCTGGTGATTGCCGACATGAATTTCAGCACGGATACGACCTCCGGAGAGGAGGGCGTGGCCTTGTTCAAGGCGCTGCGGGCTCAGCAGCCCGATCTGCCGGTGGTGTTGTTGACGGCGTGGACCCACCTGGAGGCCGCGGTGCAGTTGATCAAGGCCGGCGCCGCCGATTACATCGGCAAGCCCTGGGACAACGACAAACTGCTGACGACGGTGGAAAACCTGCTGGAGCTGGCCGAGGCGACCCGCGAACGGCAGCGCCTGCAAGAGGAGCAGCGGCGGCGCCGCGAGAAACTCGCAGAGCAATATGATCTTTGCGACATCGTGTTTGCTTCCGATGCCATGGAGCGGGTGGTGGAACTGGCCTGCCGCGTGGCGCGCGCGGATGTGCGGGTCTTGATCACGGGTCCCAACGGCGCCGGCAAGGAGCGCATCGCGCAGATCGTGCACGCCAACTCCGCGGTGCGTTCGGGTCCCTTCGTTGCCATCAACTGCGGCGCCATTCCGGCCGAGCTGATCGAGTCGGAACTGTTCGGTGCGGAAGCCGGCGCCTATACGGGCGCCGGCAAGGCACGCGTCGGCCGATTCGAATTGGCGGATGGCGGCACCTTGTTCCTGGATGAAATCGGCAACCTGCCGTTGGCGGGACAGGTCAAGCTGCTGCGGGTGCTGGAGACGGGTCAGTTCGAGATGCTGGGATCGAGCAAAACGCGCACATCGCGGGCAAGAATCTTGAGTGCCACGAATGCGGATCTACCGCAGCTGATTCGCGAGGGCCGCTTTCGCGAGGACTTGTACTACCGGCTGAATGTCATCGACATTGCCATTCCGGCGCTGTCCGAGCGCGCGGCGGACATCCTGCCGCTGGCGCGGCATTACCTGGGCCCCGACCTTAAGTTCAGCGAAGAAGCGGCCGCGGCGCTGCTGGCCCATGAATGGCTGGGCAATGTGCGTGAGCTGCGCAATTCCATCGAGCGCGCGCGGCTGCTGGCCCGCGACAACGTGGTGACCGCGGCTGATTTGAATCTGCCCTCGACACAACGAACCGCAGCCGCGGCCGCGACGCGCGAAACGGATCACTTCAGCCGTGAAGTGCTCGAGGCCACGGTGAGGGAAGCCGGCGGCAACATCAGCCGCGCCGCGCAGAGTCTGGGATTGTCGCGCCAGGCGTTGTACCGGCGCTTGGAGCGGTTCAAGTAAGTGAGCCTGAAGGGCAAACTGGCCTTGTTGCTGCTGTTCGTGGTCGGCCTGACGGCCTGGCTCACGATTTGGATGATGCGCAACATCAACGATCCTTTGCTCGCCTGGTTGATCGTGTTGGGGACCGCTATTCTGCCGTTGCTGTGGTTGGCCACGCGCGTGATGCGGCCGATCGAGTTGTTGCTGCGTGCCCTGGCAAACACCGTGGCCAGCTACCGGGAGGGTGACTTCAGCTTGTCCTTGGTGGCAGATCGGGATGACGAATTGGGCGAGTTGATGACCGCGCACAACGATCTTGCGGCGGCGCTGCGCAGGCAAAGAGCGCACTTGGTTCAGCGTGAACTGCTGCTGGATACCGTGATGCAAAACTCGCCCGTGGCTTTGCTGCTGGTGGATGCGCATGACCGTATCGCCTATGCCAACATCGCCGCGCGGCACCTGCTCAGCGCGGGGCGCAGCTTGCAGGGATTGCATTTCGGCGACGTGCTGACGCGTGCTCCGGACGCCGTGAAGGCAGCGGCCGCGAGCTTGAGCGACAAATTGTTTTCCGCGGAAATCGACGGCGTGGAAGAGACCTTTCACCTCTCCACGCGCGCCTTCATCCTGCAGGGTCAGACGTTCCAGCTGTATTTGTTGAAGCGCCTGACGCGCGAATTGTCCCGTCAGGAGGTCTCCACCTGGAAGAAACTCATCCGGGTCTTGAGTCATGAACTCAACAATTCACTGGGACCCTTGTCATCGCTGGCGCATTCGGGCGCCGAGATCGCGCGCCGCGGCGACCTGGCCGCCCTGCCCGGGGTGTTCTCGGCCATCGGCGAGCGGGCCGCGCACCTGCAAGACTTTGTCGGCGGCTATGCCACCTTTGCCAAGCTGCCGGCGCCGCGTCATGAGAGCGTCGCGTGGGAACCGTTTCTCGCCGACCTGCGCAGCCAACAGCCGTTCAAGCAGGGCGGGCAATTGCCCAGCACGCCCGGTTGGTTCGATCGGGTGCAGGTGGAGCAGGCGCTGATCAATGTGCTGAAAAATGCGCACGAGGCCGGGGGCGCGGAAGCGGAAGTCGAACTCAACATTCAATGTCATGGCGGCGAGCAACGCATCGAAGTCTTGGATCGCGGCTCGGGCATGAGCCAAACCGTGCTGGCGCAGGCGTTGTTGCCGTTCTATTCCACCAAGCGCAGCGGTACTGGAATTGGCTTGGCGCTGGCGCGCGAAATCGCGGAAGCGCATGGCGGCCGGATCCAATTGTCGAATCGCGAAGGCGGGGGCCTGAGCGTTGCGTTGGAATTGCCGCTGAATGGCGGCGCGGCTTCCCCGGCGGCGCTCGGCTAGAATGGCCCATGGGAGTCATTTATGTGGTGCGCCATGGTCAGGCGGCCTTCGGAACCGAAAACTACGATCAATTGACTGAGATCGGCTTCGCTCAAGCGCGGGCGCTGGGTGCGTATTTTAGCCGGCGCAAGATTCACTTCGACGCGGTGTTCACGGGAACGCTGCGCCGTCAAATCGAAACTGCAGACGCCATGCTGGAAAGCCATCCCGAATCATCCGCCTCGGCGCGGGAAATTTTTCCGGGCCTCGATGAATACAAACCGGAAGCGATTTTGACCGCCTTCACCGGCGAGTCTGCGGTCGTGAGCGCTTCCGGCGCCGCGCGGCGCGACCCCGTGGTGGTGCGTGAGCACTTCCGGCTGCTGCGCGAGGCGCTGTTGGCGTGGGCGCAGGATCGGACGCAACCCAAGGACATGATGCCGTTCGCCAAGTTCCAGGACGGCGCGGTGGGCGCGCTCATCGAAGCCCGGCAGCGCTTTCCGGACGGCCATGTGCTGGTGGTTTCCTCGGGGGGCGCCATCGGCGCCATGGTCGCCCAGGTATTGAACGCGCCCGCTGCCACCGCGGTGGAATTGAACTTGCGGATCCGCAACAGTTCGCTCACCGAGTATGCCTCGACCCCACGCCGCCATCACTTGGTGAGCTTCAACGGGTTGCCGCATCTCGACACCGGCGATCCGTCGCTGATCACCTACGCTTGAGCTACGGCCCTAGTCGAAATCGGCGGCCAGCTGCGGATCTTCGAAGTGCCGGAACATACGCTCGATCTGAGCCTCGGTGGTACGCCCCAACGACAACGGCGGCAGCGCGTCGCGCGCGAAAAAGGCCACCTCGCTGGTTTCATCGCTGGGCGTGGCGCGGCCGCCGATGATCTTGCACACGAAAAACATTTTGTAGATGGAATCGATGTGCCGTGCCGGACGATTGCTGCGCTGATAGTCGTATACCGCGGCAAGCTTGAGCGCCCGCGCCTCGAAGCCGGACTCTTCCGCGATCTCGCGCTCGACGCACTCGCGCGCGGTTTGATTCACGTCGGCCCAGCCACCTGGGAGGGTCCATAGCCCATCACTGATCTCGCGCACCATCAGTATCCTGCCGTCGACGAAGGCGGCGCCGCGCACATCCACCTTGGGCGTCGCGTAGCCTTTCTCCTGGCGCAGCAGCGCAATCAAGGTCTGGTAGTCGGCATCGGAGCCTTGCGCCATGAGCAGTGCCGCGAGTTCCTGCAGCCGCAGGTAGCGTTGGCGGTCGAATCGATCCAGGGTGAAGGCCAGGCCGGTCTGCGCCAGCGCCCGCATCTCGCGGGCAATGCCCAGCCAGCGAGGTTCGGCTTCAGCGGGGGGCAAAGAATTCAGTGTATTTGACGACGCCGCGCTCGCCCAGCTCGACCACATCGATCAGCTCGGTCGGCACGGTGACGCCGGTGACCTTGGAATAAATGTCGGCGCGCCAATGCGCGACGATGCGCGGGGATTGCGCCGTCAAGCTCAGAAGCTGATAGTTGCTGAGACGAAAAACCTTCACCATCATGGCGAGCCAGGGCCGGAATTCGGCTAGGTCCTTGGCGCGGATCGAAATGGATTTATCGGCGCTAGCCCCCAGGATTTCGTAGTTCCCGTCGGCGCAAAACACGCTCAACATGCCGGCCAGATCGCCCGCGACCCGGGCGCCATGCAGGGTTTCGATGGTGCGTTGCGCGAGCGCATTATCCGCCATGCCGGGTGCCTTCAGCGTGCGGCCAGAGCGGCGCGGATCTCATCGCCAATCTGTTGGTACGCAGTGCGCGCATAGGGAATCACGCCTCCCAAACCGTAGAAAAGATGAATCATACCCGGATGGCAGGTGTAGGCCACTTCAATATTGGCGCGCTGCAGACGCTCGAAATATTCCCGGGCTTCATCCCGCAGCGGATCGAACTCGGCCGTGTGGATGAGGGTGGGCGGCAGGCCGGCCACGGAGTCCGCCAGCAGCGGCGACACCTGCGGATCGGTGGACTGCACACCGTCCGGCAGGTAGTGCTGCAGATCGTGATCCAGCGTGGCTTCATCGATCAGATAGCCGCTGGACAGCCGGGTGCGCGAGTCACTCTTGCGGCTGTAATCCAGTATCGGGCACAGCAGCAGCTGCAGCGCGAGGCGCGGTCCGCCGGCGCGTGCCAACCTTTGGCAGGTGGCTGCTGCCAACGTGGCGCCGGCCGAATCGCCGCATAGGCCGAGACGCTCGGCATCGATGCCGATGTCGGCGCCGTGCGCGGCGATGTATTCCACCGCCGATTTCGCATCGTCCAATGCGGCCGGAAAGCGCGCTTCCGGCGCCAGACGGTAGTCGACCGAGACCACCCGCACTTGGCCCGCGTCCGCCAATTCGCGCGCGATCCCGTCATGCGTGGCGATGGAACCGGCGACCAAGCCGCCGCCATGAAAATAGATCAGACCCGGGAGGAGAGCGGAACGCTGGTGTGGAGAGTAAATGCGCGCCGGCAGAGCGGCATGCGGCAACCGCAGGGTGATGTCATCGACACGGGCCATCGGTATCTGCGGTCCCGACATCTGCATGAGCGCGGCCAAACCTTGGCGCCGCGCTTCCAACGTGGCCGTGCGGGGATCGGCAGGGTTGGCTGCGGCCAGAAATCCCAAGAAGCGCTGGACGCGCGGTTCAAGCGGCATTGGCGCGAGGGCGAGCGCGAGTGCGAACGCGAGCGCTACAGGGCCAGCGCCCGGCGCGTCGTCATGGGCCACTGAGCGAGCTGCAGTCCGTGATTGGCGAACAGGGCGACGGCGAGCCGGTCGATGCCGAATGCCACGCAGCTGGTATGCGCGAGTTCGTTCTGGCCGTCGCGGATGCCCCACACCTGGCTGAAGTGTTCGCGGTGGTAATTGAAGCTCATGCAGGCCGTGGGCGACGCACCCGGGTAGTAGGGGATCAGCAATTCGAATTTAAGCGCTTGCTGGCGCTGGCTCACGGCCATCACCTGTCCCACGCGACCGAAGAACGGGTCATTGGCGACGTCCAGCGTTGCCGGGAGCCCCAAATCCTCGGCAAGCTGCGGCGCCCGCGCCATCCACTTCTCGCGGAAGTCGACGATTTCATGCGGCGAGCCGAGTCGCACGAACTCGCGCATGCGGAACGACTGCATGCGATCCAGATTGAGCGATGGCTCATGACGAAACACGTCGGCCTCGATGTCGAATATCAGGCCGCCGGCCGGCAGCCGGCCGCGCTCGGCCGCAATGGGGTAGAGGGGATAGCAGGCCGCCGGCGAGAGCACCAGATCCGACGAGCTGAGCGAACTGGTCCAGTCGCCGCCGCTCTCGTAACGATCGGCGGCGGCGCGAATCGACGCTTCGGAGCCGTGCAGAGCGCAGACGCAGCCCAAGAGATTCGGGAAGCTCTTGAGATAGCCGGACTTCTCCAGCTGGGCGCGGCTCATCACGGGAGGGAAGCGCATGACCTCCGCCTTCGGATCACGCAGGCCGGTGATGAAGTTTTCCAAACGCTCGATCACATGCACGTAGGCAGCGGTGCGTGCCCACACGCCATCGACGCCCATGGACTTGAACAGGCCGGCCGAAATATGCGCCAAAGGATTCGGTGCTGCGCCGTCGGCCGCCACGCGATCAACCACTGATGGAGCTTGGCAGCGGCGTCATCATCGACGTCGGGGCGAGATTGGCGAGAATGCGGTCGTTGTTGATCATGATGGGCGATGACAACACATCGCGAAGCAGGCGGCCGATGCTGAATTCCGTGTCATTGCGATAGCCCGACAGGCCGCAGGCGCGCAGCGAACTGAGTACCGTGGCGACGGCGAGTTCCGAGGCTTGCACCTTGGTCAAGGTGATCTGAGCCTGGAATTCCATCGAGGCGATGGCTCTTTCGTCCGACATGATGTTCTCATAGGCGCGCAAGTTCGCACTGAGCACGCCGCGCAAGGTACGCAAACTGGACACGGCCTGGGTGAAGTGCGCCGCGCCCGGAGGCAGCGTGCCGCCGGATTGCCGCGCCACATGGCGCACGAAGGCTTGAGCCTTGCCCGCCGCCGCTGCGGCAATGCCGGCCCATACCGAGCCCCACAGCAAATGCGCGAAAGGCACCATGGTTTGCGCGTGAATTCTGTCGTACGGTTCGGGCATGACCTGGCCGGCGGCGGCCTTGGCGCGCAGCGTGAAGCCTTCGCTGTGTGTGCCGCGCATGCCGAGGGTGTCCCACATCTGCAGGCGCTCCAGGCTGTAATCGGATTTGAGCAGCACCACCAGCACCTGATCGTCGCCCGACGCATCGGGCGCGCGGCGCGCGGTGGTCACGATGCCGTCGGCTTCGGCCGCATAGGAGATGACAGTGGCCTTGCGCTCCAAGGTGATGGTGTCGCCGGCGCGTTCGACCGGGGCCTCGCTGGAGCGGACATTGCCGCCGGCCTGACCTTCGGTGGTCGAGGAGGCCATCAGCAGTTGGTCGGCCGCAATGCGGCGCAGCACCCGCTCGATCGTCGGGCTGTTCTTGTAGTGACGCACCAGGCAGCCCATCTTGATCTGATGCATGGCATAGATCAGGCCCGTGGAAGAACAGGATTGCCCCAGGATGTAGCAAACATCGGCGATCTCGGCGAGCGTCGCGGCTTCGCCGTCCAACGAGATCGGCACTTGCACGCCCAACAGACGCTGCCTGCGCAGCTCGGCGAAGGCCTCGGCCGGAAAGCGCGCCTCGGCGTCCACCACCACGGCGAAGGATTTGGCGACTTCCGCGGCCGCGCGCGCGCGCGCCGCAAGGTCCGATTGGCGTAAATTCACGACGCGCGGGGCGCTCGCCACTGAGTGCGTTTCCGTTGCCATATTTTCAGATTATGTGGGGATCCGCCCAGCCAAACAATGCCGCTGTCCCGGAATCGCCTATATTCCACGTTCCTGACCCCGGGTATGATCATTGCTGTTTATTCGTGGAGCATATCGAGTGGATTTGCGGAGTCAGGGGGTCAGCCGGCAACTGGTCGCGCTCGTGAAACAGGTGTTGGGGCCCGGAAACCGCATTCCGGACCCCTTGCCCATCGATGCCCAACTGAGCGATCTGGGCATCAGCTCGTTAAAAATGGTTAATTTGATGCTGGCGGTGGAACTGGAGTTCGATATCGCCATCCCGCAGTCCGATATCACTCCGGAGAACTTCCATTCCTTGGCTTCCATCGAGGCCCTGGTGACGCGAACGCTGGGGCAGCGCCGCTCTACCTAGCCGTCATTCAGCACGGCGATCAACGCATCCACGTCGCGCGCCGACGTCTCGCCGTTGGTGACGCAGATTCGAACCACATCCTGACCTTCGAACACCGTGGGTGCCACCCAGGCGCGTCCCGAGCCCACCACACGACGTACCAGCGCCCTCACCTCTCCCATCCCGGGCGGTGGAATCGCGTCGAGCACCGCCAGCGGCGAATCGTTGGCAATCTTCCAGCCTTTGGCTGCGAGCCGATGCCTGATGTGGGCAGTGACTTCCACGCCGCGTTCCACGTGCGCACCCAAACCGTCCCACCCGGCCGCAGCCAGCGCGAGAAACAGGCGCAATCCCAAAAAACGGCGCGACCACTGCACGCTGTTCAAGTACGGATCGACGCCGGATAGGCTCGAGGGCATGAAACTGGCGGAGGCGTGAAAGGCCTCCGCCAGCAAAGTCCCATGCGTGGTGATGAAGATGGCGCAGCCCATGGTGGTGGCCAGCCATTTGTGCGCATCGATGGTGATCGAATCCGACCGTTCGATTCCGGACAGCAGTCCGCGCAGGCGATTCGATGCCAGTGCCGCGCCGCCCCATGCGGCGTCGGTGTGCAGCCACAGGGAATTTTCCTCGGCGATATCCGCACAGGCATGCAATGGGTCGATCATGCCGCCGCCGGTGGTGCCGGCGGTGGCGACGATCATGATGGGCACAGCACCGGCGGCACGATCCTCGGCAATGGCCGCGCGTAGTGCCTTTGCATCCATGCGTCCCTGGCCATCGGTGCCGACCAAGCGCAGCGCCGCGCGGCCGATGCCGGCTTGGTGCGCGATTTTCAACCAGGCAATGTGGCAATCCCCGGAGGTATAAAAGCGCACCGGGCCCGGATAGGCCCGCGCTCCATCGGCCGAAAATCCGGCGTGCCCCTGGGTCAATGCGCACAGCAGTGCGGTGTAGTTGGCCTCTGATCCGCCGGTTGCAAAATGCCCGGTGGCCGTCGCGGGGAACGCGGCGCGCCGCGCCAGCGCTTGAATGACGTGCGCCTCCAAAGCCACCGGCACCGGCGATGAGGCGGAACTCGCCAGTTGCGGATTGAAAAGCCCGGCGATGCGATCGGCGCATTGGGCCGGGAAACTCGCGCCGGGATTGAACAGACCGAAGTAGCGTGGATTGGCCATCTGCACGATGCCGTGTTCCATCTGTCCGATCGACCAGCGCAGTGCTTCCTCGAGGGGCCGCGGCGTGGCGAAATCGAATGCCGCCAACTCGGCACGGAATTTTTGCATGTCGAGCGTCGGCGTGACCGGTCCTGCCTGGACCCTCTGCAATGCGCCTTCCAATTCGGTGTTCAACCAGTCGCCGATGCGCGCTCGATCTTCAGCCGGCGGGAACAGGGCCGCTATGGCATCAGGCAGCGGCAAGGGCCTGGTCCAAGTCCGCCACGATGTCATCGATGTGCTCGATGCCGATGCTCAAACGAATGCTGCCGGGTCCGACACCGGCCGCCAGCTGCTCTTGCGGCGTCATTTGCCGGTGCGTGGTCGAGGCCGGATGGCAGGCGAGAGACTTTGCGTCGCCGAGGTTCACCAGACGCTTGAACAGCTTCAGCGCGTTGTAGAAGCGCATGCCGGCGGGCAGGCCGCCGCGAATCTCGAAGGTCATGAGCGAACAGGCCTGACCGCCCAGATATTTTTGCACCAGAGGATGATAGGGATTGTCGGCGAAGCCGGCGAAGTTCACCGACTCGACCCGCGGGTGATGGCGCAGGAATTGCGCCACCTTGGCGGCGTTTTCGACATGACGCTCGACCCGCAAGGCAACCGTCTCGATTCCCTGCAGCAGCAAGAAGGCATTCATGGGAGAAATGACCGCGCCCAAGGTGCGTTGGTAGACGCTGCGACAACGTCCGGCGAACGCCGCATTGCCGTAGTGCTCCGTATACACCAGGCCGTGATAGGACTCGTCCGGCTCGCTGAACATGGGATAGCGCGCCGCGTGTCGGGTCCAGTCGAAGGTGCCGCAATCGACCACGATGCCGCCCAGCGTCGTGCCGTGGCCGCCCATGAATTTGGTGAGGGAGTGCACGATCACGTCGGCGCCATGCTCGATCGGCCGCACCAGAATGGGTGTCGCCACCGTATTGTCCACGATCAAGGGCATTTGATGCCGGTGCGCCACCTGCGCCAAGGATTCCAGGTCGCAAACATTGCCCGCCGGATTGCCGACGGTCTCGCAAAAGATGGCGCGGGTGTCGCCGTCGATGAGCGCCTCGATGTCGGCCGCGCGGTCGGACTTGGCGAACTTCACCTGCATGCCCATCTTCGGCAGCACATGCGCGAACAGCGTGTAGGTGGTGCCGTAGAGCTGCGGCACCGAGACGATGTTGCGTCCCATCTCCAGTGCGTTGACCGAGGCATAGTACAAGGCCGTCTGGCCGGAACTGACGCTGAGCGAGGCCACGCCGCCTTCGAGTTGCGTGACGCGCTGTTCCAGTACTTCGCTGGTGGGGTTGGCGATGCGCGAGTAGCGGTAGCCGGGAACTTCGAGATTGAACAGCGCCGCGCCATGTTCCGCGCTGTCGAAGCAATACGCGGCCGTCTGATAGATGGGGACGGCCGCGGCCTTGGTGGTCGGATCGGAATCGTAGCCGCCGTGAATCGCGATTGTTTCCCGTTTCATAGGCTCCGCAGTGTATCTCGAACGCCATGGGCAGTCGTGCTAAGGTTCGTAATACGCGAGAAGTGCGCCAATGAACGATTCGAAATTCGCCCGCGACGCGTGGCTGCGGGCGCTGGCCAAAACCGCGCCGATCGGCGATCACGGGATCACGCTGCCGGTGCTGCTCGATCGGCTCGCGGGCGAGTACGATCTTGCCCCGGCGGTGTCATCGAGCGAATCCAGCCTGAGCTACCGTCAGCTGCGCGCGCGTTGCAATCAGTATGCGCACTTCGGTCTGGCCTGCGGCTGGTCGCGCGGCGACGTGGCCGCGCTGTTCATGAACAACTGCGCGGATTATGTTGCGGTCTGGCTGGGTCTCACGCGCATCGGCGTCGAGGTCGCGCTCATCAACTCGCAGTTGTCCGGCGATGCATTGGTCCACTCGATCGCGGTGGTCAATCCGAAGGCCGTGATCGTCGGTGCCGATCTGGCGGAGCGCTTCAACGCCATTCGTGAGCGCCTGCCGGAGCGCATCGTTTGCAGCGTCGCACCCGACGATGCGGTGGCGGCGCAATCCGGCGAAGCACCGCTGCTCGGCGAACGGCACCTGCCGACTTTGGACGATACGGCGCTGTACATCTACACGTCGGGCACCACAGGACTGCCGAAGGCGGCCAAGGTCAGCCACTACCGCGTCATGCAGTGGAGTCATTGGTTCGCCGGCATGCTCGATACGCGGCCCGGCGATCGAATGTACAACTGCCTGCCGCTGTATCACAGCGTCGGCGGTGTGGTCGCGGCCTTTGCGACCCTGGTCAACGGCGGCTCGGTGGTGATCCGGCCCAAGTTCTCGGCCAGCGATTTCTGGCGCGATGTGCGGGACGAGGGCTGCACGCTGTTTCAATACATCGGCGAACTGTGCCGCTACCTGGTCAACAGTGCGCATCAGGACATCGAGTCTCAACATGCGCTGCGAATGGCCTGCGGCAACGGCCTGCGTGCGGAGGTTTGGAGCACTTTTCAGTCGCGTTTCAAGATTCCCAGGGTGCTCGAGTATTACGCTTCCACCGAGGGCAACTTTTCTTTGTATAACTGCGAAGGCGAGGTCGGCGCGATTGGACGGATCCCGCCGTTTCTGGCCGGCCGCCTGCCGGTGGCGCTGCTGCGCTTCGATATCGAGCGCGGTGAGCCGCTGCGCAACAGCCAGGGCTTTTGCGAGCGGTGCGGCGACGATGAGCCGGGCGAGGCGGTGGGGCTGATGCCGCAGAGCGCTGCTCAACGCGGCGGCCGCTTCGAGGGCTATGCGGATGCGGAAGCGACCCGGCGCAAAATCCTGCGGGGCGTATTCGAGCCCGGCGATGCCTGGTATCGAACCGGCGATCTCATGCGCCGCGATGCGCGCGGCTTCTATTACTTCGTCGACCGCATCGGCGATACCTATCGCTGGAAGGGCGAGAATGTGTCGACGGCAGAGGTGTTGAGCGCGTTGACCCTCAGCCGCGGCGTCGTCGATGGCGTGGTGTATGGGTTGCAGGTGCCGGGCACCGACGGACGGGCCGGCGCCGCGGCGCTGATCGTCAATCAGGAGTTCGATCTGGCCGCATTCCATGCCGATGTGGCGCAGCGTTTGCCCGCTTATGCGCGGCCGGTGTTTCTGCGGCTGTTGAACTCGATCGAAGCCACCGGCACATTCAAGCCGCGCAAGCAGGATTTGGTGAGCGCCGGCTTCGATCCGGCGTCGATCACGGACCCGCTGTTCTTCGACGACCCGCGATCGCAGCGCTACGTGCCGCTGGATGCCGAGCTGTTTGTGGCCATTGCCGAGGGGCGGGTGCTTTGAAAATTTTACCTGATCAATCGTCCCCACACTCATTGGGACGCAATCGCTTAAGATACGCGCCCCCATGCCCATCCTGCGCCTCGATAAAGTCTCCCTAAGCTTCGGACTCAAACCACTGCTCGATCATGCGGATCTGCAAATCCGCAAGGGGGAGCGGGTGTGTCTGCTCGGCCGCAACGGCGAGGGCAAGTCCTCTTTGCTGGCGTTGGTCACGCGGCAAATCCTGCCCGACAGCGGCGAGGTCTGGGTGCGTCCCGGGGTGAGGGTCGCAAGCTTGGCGCAGGAAGTCTCCGAGGGCAGCGACGACCAGGTGCGCGACGTGGTGTTGGCCGGCGCCATTCATGGCGAGGCCGAGGACGATTGGCGGGTTCAAGTGCAGGTGGACCAGGTCATTGCCCGCCTGGGGCTGCCGCAGGATGCCCCCATGAGTTCACTGTCGGGCGGCTGGCGCCGACGCGCCATGCTGGGCCGGGCACTGGTGTCGGAGCCGGATTTGCTGCTCCTGGATGAGCCGACCAATCATCTGGACATCGACGCCATCACCTGGCTCGAGTCCATGATGCTCAACTTCCCGGGCGCGCTGTTCTTCATCAGCCACGATCGTGCCTTCGTCCGCAGGCTGGCGACCAAGATCGTGGAACTGGATCGCGGACAACTGCGGGTGTGGCCGGGAGACTATGACAACTATGTGTTGCTCAAGCAGGCCGCGTTGGAGTCGGAAGCCAAACATGCGGCGCTGTTCGACAAGAAGCTGGCGCAGGAAGAGGTATGGATCCGCAGGGGCGTCGAGGCTCGACGCACGCGCAACGAGGGCCGCGTACGGGCACTGAAGCAGCTGCGCATCCAGCGCAGCGAACGCCGCGACCGCATCGGGCAGGTCGAGATGAAAGCGCAGGACGCGGCGCCCTCCGGCAAACTGGTGTTCGAAGCCCTGGATGCGGCCATGAGCTTCGGCGCCGTACCGGTGATTGCGGCTTTCTCCGCGCGCATCATGCGCGGCGATCGGATCGGCATCATTGGACCGAACGGCTGCGGCAAGTCGACCCTGATCAAGCTTTTGGTGGGCGACCTGGAACCGACCGCCGGCATCATCAAGCGCGGCACCAATCTGCAGGTGGCCTATTTCGACCAGCAGCGCGACCAATTGGACTCGGCCCGCTCCATCATGGACAACGTCACCGGCGGCAGCGGCGATAGCGTCATCATCGACGGGCAGCCGCGGCATGTTTCCGGTTATCTGCGTGATTTCTTGTTTCCTCCCGAGCGCTTGAATGCACCCATCACCATGCTGTCGGGAGGAGAACGCAATCGGCTGCTGCTGGCGCGTTTGTTCGCCAAGCCCAGCAACCTGCTCATCATGGACGAACCGACCAACGACCTCGATGCCGAAACCCTCGAGCTGCTGGAAGAGATGGTGGCCAATTACAACGGTACCTTGCTGCTGGTCAGCCACGACCGCGCGTTTCTCGACAATGTGGTGACCAGCACCTTGGTATTCGAAGGGGGCGGACGGGTCAATGAATACGTGGGCGGGTATACCGATTGGCTGAATCAGCCGAAGATCGGCCCAACCGCCGCGAATGCCGCGAATGCCGCCAGAGGCGCAGCCGCCAAAACATCCGTCGGCAGCTCGGCATCCGCGCCGGGGCCGGCGCGCAAAGCACGAAAGCTTTCCTTCAATGAGCAGCGCGAGCTTGCCCAGCTGCCGCAATTGATTCAACGTCTGGAAGCCGAGCAGTCGCAGTTGCAGGTGTGGATCAGCGATCCGAAGTCCTTCAGTGTCGATCGCGAGCGAACCGAGGCGGCGCTCAAGCGCTTGCAGACCCTCAGCGCGGAGTTGGAAGGCTCATACCTCCGCTGGGACGAACTCGAGACCGGCAATCCCTAGCAAGATCAGCGCCGCGGCCGCCCGCCGCGGCTCAGCAGATCGCTCGGCAGTCCGCCACCGGCATCCGGAATCACCAGCGATGAGGCCTGCTCGCGGCGCATCTCCTGCAATTCACGCATGGTTTGTTGAACGGCCTGTTCCGCGGCGGGGCCAAATTTTTCCACGGCCGCATCCAGCGTGGACGCGTCGAGTTCGAAGCTGATGGGCACCGCGCCCATGGGCGTCATGACCTGGGCTTGGCCGACGAAAATCACCGGCCGGGTGGTGTCGATGCCGCCGTCGGCGGTGACGGGCGCCATTTTGCGGATGGTGCCCACTTTACGATCGGTAAATATTTCCTCACGGTACAGTTGCGTCGAATCCATGGTTGCCTGTCGGCTCTCGTTCGCAGAACTCATGACCTCACCCCTGTCGGCGGCTCTAAAAACCTCACCCTAGCAGTTTTCAGGCTTCGAATGGAGGCTGATAGGATAGTCGCTTGGCACACTCCAGCACAGCACGACGGGTTCCCTGGGCACCCCTGTTAGGAATCGCCCTGCTCGGGCTGGCGATCTATGTGCTGCATCACCTGCTGCGCCAATATCACTTGCACGATATTTTGGACCGCGTCCGCGCGATACCGAGCGCCAAGATCTGGCGTGCTGCGATACTGACATGCTGCGGATATGGGTGCCTGACGCTGTATGACGCGCTGGCGGTGCGGTTTGCGGGCGCCCGCGTTCCCTATGCACGCGTTGCGCTGATTTCCTTCATGAGCTATGCCATCGGCCACAGCGTCGGCCTGACGACCTTGAGCGGAGGCGCCATCCGGTATCGCGCCTACTCGGCCTTGGGACTGAGCGCCAAGCAAATCGCCACCATCATCGGGTTCGGCTCCTTGACTTTCGCACTGGGTTCTGGCGTGTTGCTGGGTTGCTCGCTGGTGTCCAATGCCGGCCTGTCCGGTTCCGTATTGCACGTGCATGCATGGCTGGCCACCGGCACAGGCTGCCTGTTGTTGTGCGGCGTGGCCGGATATCTGTGGCTGGTGTGCACCCGTCATGCGCCGCTCAAATTCTGGCGCGTGGAGCTGCCCATCCCGCGGCCGCGGATCGCCATGGCGCAGATCGCCATCGGTTGCCTGGATCTGCTGTGCGTGGCCGGTGTGCTGTTCGTGTTGCTGCCGCCGCATGCAGCCATCGGCTTCGCGGCTTTTGCCGGCGTGTACCTGATAGCCCTGGCCGCCGGCGTCATCAGCCAGATCCCCGGCGGGATCGGCGTGTTCGAACTGGTTTTGATCGCCCTGCTGCCGGATGTGCCGAAGGATAGGATGCTGGGCGCGCTGTTGGTATATCGCGCAATCTATTATTTCGCGCCGTTCAGCCTGGCCCTGGTGCTGTTGGGCGTGCACGAGCTGTGGGCGCATCGCAGTCCCGTGGTGCGCTCGTTCCAGTTGATCAGAACATTCCTGACCGCGGTCACGCCGCAGGCGATTTCCATGGCGGTGTTCCTGGCCGGCGCCGTGCTGCTGTTCTCCGGCGCCACGCCCGGAATGGGCAATCGCCTGACCTCGTTGCGTGATTTCGTGCCGCTGCCGGTGCTGGAGCTGTCGCACCTGTTGGGCAGCACCGTCGGCGTGGGTCTGCTCATCATTGCGCATGGCCTGTACCGCCGGCTGCATACGGCATGGTCGCTGACCCTGTGGCTGTTGTGCGTGGGCATCATCGTGTCCTTGCTCAAAGGCTTCGATTATGAAGAAGCCATCGTGCTTGGCGTGGTGGCCGCGTTGCTGGCATCGGCGCGGCGCCGTTTCATGCGCCGCGCTTCACTGGTCGATCAGCATTTCTCGGGTCCTTGGGTGGTCGCGTTTTTCCTGGTGCTGGCCACCGCGGGGTGGCTGGTGATTTTTGCGTATCGCCATCTGCCCTACGACAACGAGCTGTGGTGGCAGTTCGCGTTCCATGCCTCGGCGCCCCGCAGCTTGCGCGGCTCGCTGTTGGCGGTGATGATCGGCGCCGCTTATGGATTGTGGCGGGTGCTGCGCCCGGCGCGGCCGCCGTTCTCGCCGCCGAGCGCGGATGAATTGCAGCAGGTCGCGAAGCTGATAGAAAAATCCGAGGACACCACCGCCAATCTGGCCTTGCTCGGCGACAAGAACCTGCTGTTCAACGCCGAGCGCACCGCCTGCATTATGTTCCAGAACTCCGGAAACAGCTGGGTGGCGATGGGAGATCCGATTGGACCGGAGGAACCCGGGGAAGCGCTGGCATGGGAATTCCTGGAGCGCTGCGACGGCATGGCGGTTTCGCCGGTTTTCTATCAAGTGACGCCACAACGCCTGCCGCTGTACATCGACCTCGGCCTGACCTTGAGCAAATTGGGCGAGGAGGCGCGCGTGGAGCTCACGACCTTTGGGTTGGAAGGCTCGGCGCGGGCCGATCTGCGCCAGGCACAGCGACGCGCGATACGCGATGGTGCCAGTTTCGAAATGCTGGCGAACACGCAGGTCGCTGCGGTGTTGCCGCAGCTGCGTGCCGTGTCCGATTCATGGCTGGAGGACAAGAAGACCGCGGAGAAGCGTTTTTCGCTGGGGTTTTTCCAGGAAGCGTATATGTCGCACTTCGACGTCGGCGTGGTGCGCAGCAAAGGCGCCATCGTGGCCTTCGCCAATCTTTGGCGCGGCGGCAGTGCCGAATTATCGGTGGATCTGATGCGTTACGACGGCGATGCGCCCAAGGGAGTGATCGATTACATGCTGGTGGAGTGCATGCTGTGGGGCAAGGCCAACGGCTTTCGCTGGTTCAACCTGGGGATGGCGCCGCTATCGGGGTTGGAGGATCACGCACTCGCGCCGGCCTGGCACAAGCTCGGACGCATGGTGCAGCGTTATGGCGAGAATTTTTACAACTTCGAAGGACTGCGCAAATTCAAGGAAAAATTCAACCCGGTTTGGCGTCCGCGCTATCTGGCCGCTCCCGACGGCCTGGCCATGGCCGGCGCGCTGCTCGATGTGACCGCGTTGATTTCGGGGGGCGTGCGCAACGTACTGCGCAAATGAAACAGTCCCCGCCTCGAGGAAGTCGTCAGGCAAGCTGCGATTCGATCTTCCGGGCCACTTCGCGCATCTTGGGAAGGAACTGTTCGACGGCGGTGCGCAGCGGCACGGCGGTCGCGGCATAGCGCACGGTGACCGTGGCCAGAATGCGGTCCTTGGAGCGGACCGGAATGGCCAGGCTGGTTTCCTCGGAAACACGCCGGGCGCGATGCGCCATACCGAAGCCCTGGGTGCGCGTTTCATTCAGCAGGCGTTCCACTTCGACGCGATTGCGAGCCAGGCGATCCTCGGGCAGTGACGATCGCGCCAGCAGCTCGAGCAAGGAGTCGCGCTGCACGGTCGAACAGAACGCCAGGTAGGCCCGGCCCGCCGCGGAAGCCAGCATGGGCACCCGTACGCCCGCGCTGTATTGCTCCAACGCCAGAGGGCTTTCGCGATCCGTGGTTTCGCGAATCATCATCGTGGCGCCGGACGGGGTGGCCACGGCGACCGGCCAGAGGATTTGCGCGCCGAGACTCGCCAACAGCGGCTTGGCGATGTGCGCCACCAACGCTTCGTCATCGAAACCGTCGGATAGCGAGCGCACCCTGATGGTGGGCCGGTAACAATCGTCCTGCGCATCACGCTCGACATAACCTGCCACTCGAAGCGTTTCCAGAATGCGGTAAGTGGTGGTTCGCGGCAGATCGACGGCACTCGCCAATGTGTTGATGGCGGCGCGTTCGAGTCGATTCAGTTCGGTGAGAACTTCCAGTCCGCGAGTCAGCGCGCGGATCGGTCGTGTCGATTCGCGTGAACCTTCCTCGGCCGCGATGTCTGCGAGTGGGTCGAAAGCCGAGCTGACTCGTGCGTGCATGATCCTTTTTATCCTCAAGGGGCCACGCTGTTCAAGGGGCCA
>CAZZWM010000079.1:19362-19587 GCA_964657945.1 uncultured Steroidobacteraceae bacterium | reverse complement strand
CTGTGCCGGATCCAGTCCGCTGCATGAACCGTGCGCCGTCCACTCGTGATAACAGGCCGCGTGCGGGCATCAAGTCGGAAATCCCTTTTGCCACATCGTCCGGCACCTGTGTGCCCACATCGCAATTCTCCGGCCAGCCCTTTTCATTTTGGGGCCATAGTCCATGAACGATGAAACCAAAGCGCCGCGGACCCTTGCACTCCGCCGAATTGGGTGACGACAGGC
>CAZZWM010000079.1:0-19352 GCA_964657945.1 uncultured Steroidobacteraceae bacterium | reverse complement strand
TGCTGGTCACGGCTTATGCCCTGAGCGTGACGTTCGGCTCGCCGCTGGTCGCGCGATTCCGGTGGCGTGCGCCGGCGCTTGCCGCGAAAAGCAACGCGGCGAAAAGACAGACGGCGGCCTTGGCCGAGCTGTGAGAGATGTGATTCATGATTAGGACCCGGCGCGCAGCGACTCAATCTCGAGCCGCATGCAATAAATTTCGTTTCCGGACAGGCCGTTCAGTTCAGGTGCGGTGGGCATGGCACGATCGTAAGATATTGCAGCATGACTGTCGACGCACAACGGACTGTGCCTTCTTTCGCCGACAATCCGAGGATGAAGTTTTGGCCGTCAGCACGGAATACTTGGAATATGTGCTCGAGCAACTCGCAGGCCTCGGTGGCGTCAGAACGATTCGAATGTTCGGCGGCATCGGGCTTTACCAAGATGAGCGCTTTTTTGGAATAATTACAAGCGACACTCTGTACTTTAAAGTGAACGATGCGAATCGGGCCGACTACGAAGCCCGCGGCATGAGTCCTTTCCGTCCACGCAACACCCGGCGCACCAGCATGGGCTATTACGAAGTCCCGGCAGATACCCTGGAGGATTCCGAGGAGTGCGTGGCGTGGGCCCGCAAATCGGTGGCGGCGGCCGCCATCCGACCCGCTGCCAAGCGTGCGCCGGTACGGCGCTAAGCCGCCACCTTGCGCGGTGGATTCCATGTGCTCCACCAGATGAGCCACAACAGGAAGGCTTGGAATGGCAGTCGGAAAATAAGTGCCCACATCGGCACGCTGTAGCGCTCCGCGTGCTGCAGCATGAACACGTTCGCGGGAGTCACGGCAATGGTGAGCAGAAAGAGGCCCACTCCGGCGACTCTACGCGTGCGCGGTATCAATATGCCGATCGCGCCCAGCAATTCACACACGCCGCTGATCAATACCATGGCTCGCGGATAGGGAATGTAGGGCGGCACGATGCCGGTTTCCATCGCAGTCCACTTGAAGTGTGCGAAGCCGCCGACCAAGAACCAGAGGAAAACGACAACCAATCCGATTCTTTGAGCGACTGCAACCATGGATAGCTCATCGGACGCCTCAGCGCTGTGGTGCTTCGTCATCCAAACTCCCCTGCCAGTGATCCGGATCGGTCAATCGCCGCCGCGCGGCGCGCCGGCGGCGCGAAAAGCGTTGCAAGCGCGGCGCAAGGCCAACCCATTCAGGTCGTAGCCAGAGGGGATTGGGCGTTTCTTCGCTCAGCGCTTGCAGCACCAAGGACGCGGATTGCGCGACACTATCCGCCACGGCATCGGGAACCTCGCGCCAGTTCGCCACGGTGCTGATCGATTGCTGCAAGCCGGTCGCAAGTGCAGATTCCGAACGCAACCATGCCGTTGTCCAGATGGCAGCATCCTCAGTGTCCGGCAGGGACTGCAGCACCCATTCGACGATTTGACGGGCCGCCTGCCACGAATTGCCGGGGGCTGCGTCGGCGCTCGTGCCGACTGTCTGCGGCGAGGGCACGACGGCAAATTGCGCTATGTCCTGGAAAGCGGCGCGAGTCTCGGCAATCAGGATCTGCAACCCTCCGGCAACGTCCAGAGGACGAATGTCAGCCTGGTCGATTGCCGGCGGCGTCTGCTCCAGATCCCCGAGGTCCTGACCAACGGCAGTGTCGAGCCCGCCGATGAACCGCCCCTTCGAAGGCGGTGTCTCCGGCTGCTGTATTGGAAATTCCGGCGGCGGTAGCTTTATGTGCATGGCCGGCCGTAGGCTCATCAGGCGGGTAGATAGCGATGCATGAGCGTCATCATGCGATCGAGCGAAGAATTGAAGAGGTCAAGCTTCAAGTCGGGCAGGTCGATGTACTGTGCGTCACTCTTGAGCAGCGGCTTCACCCGCTGGGTTTGCTCGAGCATGTCGTCGTGCGGCGCAAACACCACCAATGGAGTCCGCAGCGACTTGAGCTTACTGTCGATGGCATATCCGCAGGCAGCGCGAAATGCCGCGCCAGGATTGGCGGCGAGCACATGTTCGATGAACCGTCGATGGGCATCCGCGAGATCATAGGGAGGCTCGCGCAAGGCAAGTCCGCCGCGCCAGGCGCCGAGCACATGACCGCCCTCGACCGCCGGGCGCAAAGGTTGTTCACTGTACTTTTCCGACTGCCTCTGCTGTTCATCTTCGGTAAACAGCGGCATTCCGACCGCAATCACGCGACGCACCTGGCCGCCCAATTGGTGCGCAATCTCAATCGCTTCTATCGAACCGGTATGCACGCCCAGTAAATCGATCGGCCCCTGCATACCTGCTGCCTTCAGGCCATCGATGGTGGCTTGCGCATACTGCTCCAATGAAAGGGCCCACGGCGGCGCATCTGAATAGCCGTACCCTAAGCGATCCGGCGCATGCGTCGGCCGATCGAATCTTTCCTGCAGGGCCTCCCACATCGCGCCCGATCGCGGCGACATGTGCAACAGCACGAGGGGCACTCCATGGCCATCGTGGCTGCGCAAATGCAGCTGCCCAAAACGGGTGGGATAGATTCTGCGGATCATTCAATGCGCTTCCAAGAATGCCTCGACCAAGGTGGCCGCCTGATTAGGCCGTTCTATATGCAGCATATGGCCGGCATCCGCAACCGTCGCAATCTGCACGCCCGGATAAGCGGCGCGGATGCCCTGCACCGTCCCGTCCGCGCCGAGCCGCGGCAGGTAATTGGATTTCTCGCCGGCGATCATCAGCAAAGGCGCACGGATCTCGCGCCAAGTCGCCTCGGCGTCCTCTCTCTTATAGACTATGGGGTTGACCCAGTGATGCCTCGGGTCCGCCACCTGACGCACGCGCCGGTCTTCATCCAGAGCACCCCACACTCGCGCAACGTACGCGGCGGCCCCCCTGGGAAAGCGCGGATATCGATGTTGGATCACGGCGGTGAATTGATCGAAGGATTCATAGGTCTTCTCGAGAACCGGCGCTTTGATCTGATCCAGCCATTTGCGCATCCGCGTTGGCGATTCGGCCGAGGTGGTGCGCGGCAGGCCAAATCCTTCGATATTGACGACGCAGCGCACCCGCTCCGGCCTCAGGCCGGCGTAAAGATTGGCGATGTTGCCGCCCATGCTGTGTCCGACGATGCGCGCCGGCTGGTCGAGAGAGACCAGATCCAGCAAGGCGTCGAAGTCTCCCAGGTAGTCCGGGAAACCATATCCTTCTTGTGGCCACTCGCTGCGCCCGAAGCCGCGCCAATCCGGCGCGACTATCGGCCAATCCTTCTTCAACGCATCCACCATGAACTGGAATGTGTCGCCGGCATCCAGCCAGCCATGCAGCATGAACACCGGCGGCGCATGAACCGACGGTTCAGGCCCCCACCGGGTCAGATGCATCTGCAAACCGCGCACCCGCAGTTTTTCGTGCCGCGGCTGCCGCAGCGCCAGGTACGCGCTCGAAACGTCCAATTACTGGTGGTGCTGCATGCAGAAGTGGCAGGCGAGCAGCGCACCAAGCAAGGCGCCTATGAAGCCGCCGATGCCGGAAACCACTGCCAAACGGATCTGAGGCGGTTGAGTCGTAGAATTGTCGGGTTTCACTCCGCCGGGTTTCGGTGTCCCGGTGGGAGGTGGCGTAGGCGGTGGAGGCGTCTTATTGGGCTCGTTTCCGTTCGTCATCATCCATTCTCCCGTTGTTTTGAAATGAGCCTCGCTTTCATACACTTATCGAGCACCCGGCCGCAAGGCGCCTGGTTTGCAGCCCGTGCCTGCCGGCGTATCCTTAAAAAATGATGGGGGATCTCATAGGGCCGTATCGGATACTCCGCACGTTGGGCGCCGGCGGCATGGGCGAGGTATACCTGGCAGAGCGAGCGGATGCTCAATTCGAACAACAAGTTGCGATCAAAGTCGTTCACGGCGGCAGCTTGGGCAGGGGCGTCCATTCACGCCTCAAGATGGAACGCCAGATACTCGCGCAACTCGATCATCCCAACATTGCGCATCTCATCGATGGCGGTTCTTTGCCTGATGGCAGCGCCTACATCGTCATGGAGTATGTGGAGGGAGTGGCGATCGATGCCTATTGCGACACTCAACTGCTGGATATTCCCGCGCGTCTGAAGCTGTTTCAAAGTGTTTGCGCTGCGGTGCACTACGCCCACCAAAATCTGATCGTGCACCGTGACTTGAAACCTTCAAATATCCTGGTCACTGCGAACGGAATCCCAAAGCTGTTGGACTTTGGCATAGCCAAACTGTTGGACGAACGCCAAGCCGGAAGCCATACGCTGGCAGTCACGCACGCGGACATTCGCGTCATGACCCCAGATCACGCCAGTCCCGAACAAGTTCGAGGACAGGCAATCACCACGGCGAGTGACGTCTATGTCCTTGGCGTCTTACTCTACAAATTGCTGGCGGGAGTGGGTCCCTTTTTTATTTCCTCAATGCGGCTGGTTGAGATTGAGCGCGCCATTTGCGAGAAAGACCCGCCCTTGGCCAGTGAAGCTGTCCGGACGGACGATTCCGAAGAATCGCAAAGCATCGCAACGGCACGATCCACCAGCACCAAGAAATTGCGACGCAGCTTGCAGGGTGATTTGGACAACATTATCGCCATGGCCATGCGCAAGGAACCCGAACGACGCTACGGTTCCGCCCAGCAAATGGCCGGCGACATACAACGCTATCTTGACGGTCTGCCGGTAATTGCGCGTCGCGATACGCTGTCGTATCGCGCCACTAAATTTGTCAAGCGTCACTGGCTCCCGGTTGGAACCGGCGTGAGTGCCGCTTTCTTGATCGTCGCTTTCGCGATAACAACCTACGAACAATCGCTGCGCATCGCTGCAGAGCGCGACCGGGTCGCTCAACAGCGAGAACGCGCAGAGAATGAACGGGCACGAGCCGAAGTGGTGTCAACCTTTCTGGTGGATCTTTTCAAGTTGACCGACCCGCAAGAAAATCGCGGCAACCAGGTGACGGCACGGGAACTGTTGGATTCCGGCGCAAAGCGCTTACGAGCGGGACTTCAGGATCAACCGAATACAAAAGCGGCCTTGCTATCCACCGTGGGCGCCGTCTATGACAGTCTCGGTCAGTATCAGGTAGCCGAACCGATCCTCGATGAGTCGCTCCGCCTCCAAACGCCCAGCGACGACCTATCGCGAGTTGCTACATTGCTGGAACTAGGTCGGGCGCGTATGGGCGCGGGTGATCTTTCGCGCGCTGAAGCTCCACTACAAGAAGCTCTGCGCATTTCGCAAAGCCAATTTGGTGCTCGCAGCCTGCAGTCGGGTCGAGCGCTCTGGGTCATGGGTATGCTGCGATTTGAGCAGGATCGACTGAGCGAATCGAAAGACTTGTTTCGCCATAGTCTCGGTCTACTCACGGACGCAAATGCGCCGCAAAGCGATATCTCTGTGGTTTTGGAAGACCTGGCATCGGTTTATGTGCGTGAGCAACAATGGGCGCTTGCGAAGGAATCCTACGAACGAGCACTGGAAATAGACAAGCGAGTGCTCGGAGAGGACCATCCGAGACTATCCATGAGCCTGAGCAATCTGGCCCTTGTTGCCCAGAACATGGGAGATCTGCAGCGAGCAGAGATTCTGTATCGCGAGGCTATCGAACGCAATGAGCGTGCCTACGGCGATACCCACCCGGAGACCGCGGCTGCCAAGGAAAACTTCGGCTTGCTGCTGCAGCGCGAAGGGCGGTTGACCGAAGCTGAACCGCTTCTGCGTCAGGCGCTAGCTGCGAAGCTCTCTTTGTACGGAGCGGACCACTACAAGGTCGGCTACGCGCACGTCAGCTTGGCCCTCCTATTGCATGACAAAGGAGATCTCGCCGGTTCCGAACTCGAGTTTCGGCAAGCGCTCGCGATCTACGACAAATCTCTGCCGCCAAATCATAGCTACCGTGCATCGCTGTTGATGCATTTCGCGAGATTGTTGGTCGATCGAGGCAAGCCTGAACAGGCCCTCGCAATGAGCGAACAGTCGCTCAAGATATGGACCGTCGCATCCGGCGAAGCGAGCCCTCGCACTGCTCAAGCCCATGCGATTCATGCCTACGCCCTGGAACACTTGAATCGCAACCGCGAAGCGGCCGATGAACTCGACGCGTCGGTACCCGTGCTGATCAAGGCACGAGCGGCAGATGATCCGGTGGTGCGCCGTGCGCAACTCTGGCAGAAGGCCGCGCATCCAACTTCCGTCAAGACCGCGAGCACCGCACCGACGCAGCGCCCGGAATAGCCGCCCTCACCCGCCCAAAAACAGCTTGTAAGCCGGGTTCTCCGTCTCTTCCGTATACGCGTACTGCAGTTCGTTGATGTGCAGCAGGAAATCCGTCACCGTTGCAGCCGGCACCTGAATGCCCGCGAGCACGCGCCCGTGATCGGAGCCGTGATTGCGATAGTGAAACAGGCTGACGTTCCATTGCGTGCCGATCGCTTGCAGAAACCGCAGCAGCGCGCCCGGCCGCTCCGGGAATTCGAAGCGGTACAGCTTCTCGTCGGCCAGTCCCTGCGCGTGGCCGCCCACCATGTAACGCACGTGCAGCTTGGCCATCTCGTTATCCGTCATGTCGCGCACGGCGAATCCCGCGGCCGCTATCGTAGCCAGCAATGCGTCGCGTTCCGGCCTTCCCTTCGCCAGGGCAAGGCTGACGAACACCTGTGCGGCCTTCACGTTTGAGAAGCGGTAGTTGAATTCGGTGACGCTGCGGTTGCCCAGCAATTCGCAGAAGCGCAGGAACGATCCAGGCTCCTCGGCCATCTGCACCGCGAACAAGGCTTCGCGCTGCGCGCCGATGTCGGCGCGTTCGGCCACGTAGCGCAGCCGGTCGAAATTCATGTTCGCACCGCAATTGATGGCGACCAGCGTGCGTTCGCTGCAGTTTTCCCGTGCGACATACTTCTTGATTCCCGCCACCGCCAGTGCGCCGGCCGGCTCGGCGATGGAGCGCGTATCCTCGAAAATATCCTGTATCGCGGCGCAGATCTGATCCGTGCTCACCAGCACTATTTCGTCGACGTACAGTTTCGCCAACCGAAATGTCTCTTCGCCCACGCGCTTCACCGCGACGCCGTCGGCGAACATGCCGACCCGCTCCAGGGTCACGCGCCTGCCGGCGCGCAGCGATTCGTACATGCCGGCAGCATCCTCCGGCTCGACGCCGATGATCTTGATCCGCGGGTACAGGGCCTTCGTATAGGCCGCGATGCCGGCGATCAGTCCGCCGCCGCCGATCGGCACGAAGATGGCGTCGATGGCATCGCCGTGACGCTGTCGAAGTATCTCCATGGCGATGGTGCCCTGGCCCGCGATGACGTCCGGATCATCGAAAGGATGTACAAACACCAGTTGCCGCTGCCGCGCGAGTTCCGTGGCGTATTCATAGGCCTGATCGTAGTCATCGCCATGCAGAACGATTTCGCCGCCCAGATCGGCCACCGCTTGGACTTTGATTTCGGGGGTGGTGAGCGGCATGACGATCACCGCAGGGATGCCCCGCGTGCGAGCTGCAAGGGCCACGCCCTGCGCGTGATTGCCGGCGGATGCGCAGATGACGCCACGCTGCGCGCTGATCGCCGACAACTGGGCAATCTTGTTGTAAGCGCCGCGAATTTTGAACGAAAACACCGGTTGAAGGTCTTCTCGTTTGAAGAGAACTTGATTGTTCAAACGCCGCGAGAGCCGCGGCGCCGGCTCCAGCGCGGTTTCTACAGCGACGTCGTAGACTTTGGCCTTGAGTATGCGATCGACGTAGTTTTCAGCCATCCGGGCAGATTAGCTCAAGCAGCCGCGTAGCGGTATTGGCGGCCGATACTGTGAGACATTCCTCAGCCCGTGGAGCGCCGCGGTCGTTGGACGCCTTATTTCGGTAACATAGAGCCATGCGCGCATTGAAAATTTGGCTGTTTGGCCTGCTGCTGGTCTCTCCCGCGGCGTCCGCGTTGACGGGCAACACCGTCGCTTCCGACAACGTGAAAGCCCGTCTGGTCAGTGAAGTCAGCGCCGTCGCCCCGGGCCAGGTTTTCTGGGTGGCGCTGGAATTCGACATTCGCGATGGCTGGCATACCTACTGGCGCAATCCGGGGGATTCAGGCCAGGCAACCCAGCTGACGTGGCAACTCCCTGCCGGATTCACAGCGAGCGACATCGTTTGGACCACGCCGCATCTTTTCGAGGTAAAGCCATTGGTGAACTACGGCTATGCGAAGCATGCCGTGCACCTGGTTCAGCTGACGGCACCGAAAGACCTGAAGACCGGTGCGCCCGTTGCGCTCGCAGCCAAAGCCAGCTGGCTGGTCTGTTCGGATGTCTGCATTCCGGAAGACGCCAACCTCACGTTGAGCATTCCCGGCAGCGCCACACCCGGAGCCGCAGACCCTGCCGCCGCCGCGTTGTTCAGCAACGCGCGCGCCGAGTTGCCGAGCGTTCAGCCTGCCGCCACCTCGGCCAGGATCGAAGACGGCCAATTGGTCATCACGCTGGGCAAGGAGTGGGGCGCGACGCTGACTCAGATCAAGTCGCTGGCGTTTTTCCCCTATGACGAAGGCAGCATCGAATACGCTGCCCCGCAGACCCTGAAACGCAGCAACGATGCCGTCGAGTTGTCGATGAAGGTTGGCTACCAACCGCCCAAGGCGGGCGCCATCCGCGGCGTGCTGCTGACCACGGAACAGAATGGCGGCCAAACCGACGTACTGCCCATCGAGCTTGCGGCCGATTTCTCCGCCGCGGGCGCGGAGCAGGTGAAGGCGGCGCCGCGATACGCATCCGCGGCGGCCGCGGCAACCACGGAACCACAGCGCTCGCTGCCCGTGCTGCTCCTGTTCGCCGTGCTCGGCGGGCTGATCCTCAATCTGATGCCCTGCGTGTTTCCGGTGCTGTCGATCAAGGCCTTGAGCGTGGTCGAGCAGGCGCAGAAGCATCCGACCCAGGTCCGCATCAAGGGGTTGGTGTTCGCGTCCGGTGTCATAGCCTCGATGCTGTGTCTGGCGGGTGTCATGTTGGTGCTGCGCAGCGGCGGTGAACAAATCGGTTGGGGCTTTCAGCTGCAGTCGCCGCTGTTCGTCACTTTGCTGGTCTATCTCCTGCTGGCGGTGGGCTTGAACCTGTCGGGCGTCTTCGAAGTGGGAGGCGGACTGGCTGGCGTGGGCGACGGCCTCACCCAAGGTGACGGCTATGGCTCGTCGTTCTTCACCGGCGTCCTGGCCACCGTCGTGGCAACTCCTTGTTCGGCACCCTTCATGGCGCCGGCGCTCGGCGCCGCGCTCACCCTTCCGGCCGTCAATGCGCTGTGCATTTTCGCGGCGCTGGGTTTGGGCATCGCATTGCCTTACGTTTTGTTGTCCTTTGCTCCCTGGATCGGACGCGCGCTGCCGAAACCGGGAGCGTGGATGGACACTTTGAAACAATTGTTTGCATTTCCCGTGTATGGCACGGCTGCATGGCTGTTATGGGTCCTGGCGCAACAGACCTCGCCCTTCGGCCTGGGTGCTGCCTTGGGAGGCCTGATCTTGATCGCCCTGGCCGCCTGGGCCTACCAAAAATCGCATTTCACCACGGGTGGCGGCAGAGTCACCGTGCTGGTAACGGCCGTGGCATCGTTGTTGCTCGCCATCGTGCTGCCGGTGAAATTTGCCGGCACGGCAACCGCCGCACCGAGTGCGCCCGCTGCGGCTTCCGGTTCGGACGAATGGCTGCCTTACAGCGCCGCGCGAGTGGCAGAACTGCAGGCAGCGGGGAAACCCCTGCTGGTGAACTTCACGGCAAGCTGGTGCCTGACCTGTCTGGTCAATGAACGCAACGCATTCGCAGATTCGGCAGTCCGGGAAGTGTTCCGCAATAAGAAAGTCACCCTGATGAAGGGCGATTGGACCAACCGTGACGCCGCGATTTCCCAAGCGCTTTCTTCCTTCGGTCGCGCCGGCGTTCCCCTGTATGTGGTCTACAATGGCAAGGCAGGTTCCACCCAACCGGTGGTGCTACCCCAACTTCTGACCGCCAGCGTGGTTCAAGACGCATTCTCCGACGCAGCTCATCCCTAAGGTTCGGGCATGCTTGAGGGCATGACCATCGACAACGGCACCAGCATCGCGGTGCTCGACTACCGGCGTCAGAGCATGGCGCTGCAGTGGCATGCGCTCAGCGGAACGTGGACGGCCTGTGATTCACCGCCGGCGTTGGTGCACGGCATTGCCCTGATCGGTCCTTCGGCGCCGAACATTTGTGTTTATGGCCAGGGGGGACTGTTGAAGCTGCAGATCGGCCCCAATCAGTACGTCATGGCGGAAAACGCCCCGCTCGTGAGTTGCGCGCGCGGGATCGCCAGCTTCGGTTTTCGGCGAAAATTCGTGGTTCGCGCCGGTTCCGGAAGCGTGCTGTTCAGCACATCCTATTGGACCGATCAGGGTCGGGATTTCTACAAATGGTTTGCGGAGCGATCCGCGGATCCAGGATGGCGCATTCGCTGCGGACAGCAATGGTCGGAAGGTCTGGCAGCTGCGGCCCTGCGGCCGGATTGATCAACCCGGCAGCAATCCATTCAGCTCCGCGGGCGTAAGAGGCCGCCACTCCCCGCTACCCAGATCTCCGAGTTTTACATTCATGATGCGCACCCGCTGCAATCGCTGCGCTTTATAGCCCAGTGCAGAACACATCCGCCGGATTTGACGGTTCAGCCCCTGCGTCAAAATGATCTTGAAGGTCTGCGCATCCACCCGTGACACCTTCGCCGGTTTGGTCATTGCCCCCATGATCTTCACGCCCGTGGCCATCATTTTCAGCGATAGATCGGTAATGGGGCGATCGACCGTCACCACGTATTCCTTTTCGTGGTTGTTTTCCGAGCGCAGTATTTCGTTGACGATGTCGCCGTTGTTGGTCAGCAGGATAAGCCCTTCGGAATCTCGATCAAGTCGCCCAACCGGGAAGATCCGATCCGGATGACGAACATGATCGATGATGTTGTCGGCGATATCCGTCTCGGTGGTGCAGATGATGCCGACCGGCTTGTTCAGCGCGATGTAAACGTCCTTTTTCTTGACGCCGAGCAACTTTCCATCCACGCGCACTTCGTCGCCGTCGGTGACCTGGGTGCCCAATGCGGCGCTTTGGCCATTCCAGGTCACGCGGCCTGCTTCGATCCATTTGTCCGCCTCGCGGCGGCTGCAAATGCCGGTTTCGCTGATGTACTTATTGAGCCTCACGTCGCAATCCGCGTGGAATATCAGCGGCCGCTCAGGAAAGCGCCGATTTGCTTGGCCAAGGTCTTCGGCGCCGCGTCGAACATATCCTCGGCATACTCCGCGACTTCGATAAACCTGGCGTTGGGCAGCGCCGCCTTGGCAATGTGCAGTCCATCCGCGGCCTCGAAGCGCGTGCGCAGGACCAGGGCCTGCTGCCGGACCGTGGGCAACGGATCGGCCGTGGGCAGCCCCACCAGCACCAAGCGCCGGACCAGTTCGGATCGACCCGCCGCGAGCTGCAGAGCCACGGCCGCGCCGGATTGAAGTCCGAGCAGGTCGATTTGCCGCAGGCGCAGGTCGGTCGCCAAATCGGAAACTGCCGCTGCGGCCTCGGACGCGCTTGCGCCGGGCGACGGATCGGATTCACCGCATCCGGGCAGGTCCGGGGCGTAAACGGAGCGAACGTCCGCAATCTCGGGTAAGAAACGGGCAAAGCTGCGGCTGGATCCTTGCACCGGATGCAAGCAGATCATGGTTACCTGCTCGTCGAACCCGCCCGTCGTTGGAAATGCGGTTCGCACATGTAATTGCCCAAATTGGCAGTCGAAATAAGCCCGTCGGGTGCGCACGTCGAGGTGAGGCAGGATCGATGTCTTTACGTTCTTGGCCAACTCTTCAGCTCTCCACACAGCGATGATTCAGGCCGTAGGATACTCGAATGCGAAACGCGGCAGTTCTGACAGCCCAGATAGCGCCTGTCGTTACTTGTTGCTTTTAAGGTACATTAATTTTCACACTTCTTAGCAATAAGGCTGGCTTCGCGGCAAAAGCCGGTCTAGAGTGTTGCTCCGACGCAAACTGAATCAGGGAAGTAGAAAGACCAATCATCGCCGGAGCGCACAGTAATAAAGCGCCACGAAGAGGCATGGGGATCTAAGAGCCGGGCATTCGCGCCCGGCTTTTTTATTTACGGGGACCTTTCCCAAACGCGCGACAGGTTGAATCCGTTCGACCGCCCACCCTTGAAGGTTACCGATTCAACCAGCCGCTTACCATCCTCCGACAGCGTGAAGCTCGATTCATAGGGTGTCCGATCATCGTCACCCCCCAGAACGATCAACGCTCGATCGCTCCAGCCACAGGCCAAAGGCGGCAAATCGCGGCCCGACGGACGATGCTCATCATCGTGGCGGTGCGATTTCTTATCCGCGGTGCTGGGAGTGCAGATGCGATCGGAGCCGTCGGAGGTGAAGGCTACGACCCCCGCCACTTGCTTGATATCCATCTTCTTTCCCGGCCAAGCGAACACCTCGTTCAGTATCGCAACCGTCGGCGGCGGCGGCGGCATGACGTTCGCATACGCGCCACGCCCACCCCCTCGGCCGGCGCCGCGACCCGGAGCCCGTCCAGCCGAGTTCTGATCGCTCACCGCCGAAGCTTGCTGGTTGGCTGTCTGCAACAGATGCTGCGGATCGTCGCTGTCGGAAACATTCAGCTCCCAATGGCCGCTGAAATTGACGTCCTTGGGAGGCGCCAAGCTCAAACCATTCGTGGCGCAAGCGCTGAGAATCAAAAATGCCGCTGCTACGGCGACTCGCATGATGGAACCCCCTGGCGATAGGGGGGAATTTTATATCGAAATCAGCCTGCCGAGTGATGCGCGCGCGCAGTGGTCCGCAGGTCATTCGGCCCGCACAGCCAGACCCGGCCTTCGAAGGGTTGGAAGCAGACGCGGACACCTTCGGTGCGGCGCATGGTTTGCGTGCCGCAGGCGATCTTGCCGTCTGCCAGATCGGCTTTTATCAAGTCCACCAACGACGCGCTCGGCTCGCCGTCGTCGGTCGGAGGCAGTGCGTGAGCCAGTATCCGCGCCTGGATCTCGTCGCGGCGGGTGGAGTTGCCGAGCACCGCCCGCTTGAATTTATCGAGCACCACCAGCACGGAACTCAGGGTATTGTCGGTCACGTCGCTGGGCCGGCCGGTGCCGCCCATGAATCGCAGGTGCAGCAGTCCGCCGACGGCGCGGCCTTCATCGTGCAAACACAACGCCAGCGCGCCGTGCAGTTCGGCAACCAACAGCATGGGTTCCGGAGACACGTGGTAGGTGTCCGGCGCGACCGATACTTCCGTGAGATCTTTTGCCAACATTGCCTTCCTGTAACCCTTGGCATGCTGCACCGATCGGAAAAACGGCTCTGCCGAGCGATTCACGGTTTTCCATCGTGAAACAGTCGACTGTTCGGGGCCGGTGACAAGTTGCGGCAGACATTGACACGCTGCGGCAGGCATAAGCTCATGCCGGGCAGTAATTGGCGCGATTCGACGCCCGGGTCGTAAGGTGGCGTGATGTATCGGTACGACATGGCCGACAAAACCCTCGTCGCCGAACGCGTGGCGGAATTCCGCGAGCAAACCCGGCGTTTTCTGGCGGGCGAACTCAGCGACGATGAATTCAGGCATTTGCGCCTGCGCAATGGCCTGTATCTGCAGCGGCATGCACCGATGCTGCGCATCGCGATTCCCTATGGGTTGTTGTCATCGAAACAGCTGCGCGTCCTCGGCAGCATTGCGCGGCGCTATGACCGCGGCTACGGTCATTTCACCACCCGGCAAAACCTCCAGCTCAACTGGCCGAAGCTGGAACAGGTGCCCGACATCCTGGCGGAACTCGCCGAAGTCGAAATGCACGCCATCCAAACCAGCGGAAATTGCATCCGGAACACGACCTCCGATCACCTCGCGGGCGTGACCCCCGACGAGCTGGAAGATCCGCGCCCTTGGTGCGAATTGATCCGTCAATGGTCCACCTTTCATCCCGAGTTCACCTACTTGCCGCGCAAGTTCAAGATTGCCGTCACGGGCGCGGCGCAAGATCGGGCTGCCTCCTTGGTTCACGACGTCGGTGTGCACATCGTGCGGGGACCGGACGGCGCGCCGGGTTTCGAGATCTTGGCGGGCGGGGGCCTGGGCCGCACCCCCATCATCGGACAAGTGGTGCGCGACTTCCTGCCGCGCGAACACCTGCTGTCCTATCTCGAGGCCATCCTGCGCGTTTACAACCTGGAGGGACGCCGCGACAACCTCACCAAGGCGCGCATCAAGATTCTGGTGCGCTCGCTCGGCATGGAGGAATTCAAGAAGCGCGTGGAAGCCGAATGGGAAACCATCCGCGATGGCGCTCTGCGGGTGACCGATGCGGAAATCGAACGCCTGCGCGGCTTCTTCACGCCGCCGCCGTACCGCACGCTCGCAAATGGTGAGCCCGATGCAGGCAAGGAAGCCGCGTTTCGCGCCTGGTACCGCTACAATACGACTGCGCACAAAATTCCCGGCTATCGCGCAGTATTCGTCTCCTTGAAGAAACCCGACGTCGCGCCCGGCGATGCCACCGATGCTCAGATGGAGTTGGTGGCGGATCTGGCGGATCGCTACAGCTTCGGCGAGATACGGGTCACGCATACCCAGAATCTCCTGCTGGCGGACGTCGAACAGCAACAGTGCTACGGTTTATGGCAGGCTTTGCAGAATGCCGGCCTGGCCACCCCCAATATCGGCACCTTGACCGACATCATCTGTTGCCCCGGCTTGGATTTTTGCAGCCTGGCGAATGCCGGCTCCATCGACGTCGCCAAGTTGATCAACGATCGCTTCGACGACTACGACTACGTCTATGACCTGGGTGAGCTCGACGTAAAAATGTCCGGATGCATGAATGCCTGCGGCCATCACCACGTCGGCAACATCGGCATTCTCGGCGTCGAGAAGAGCGGCGAGGAGTGGTACCAAATCACCATCGGCGGCGCTGCGGGCGCCGATGCTTCCCTAGGCACCGTGATAGGTCCCTCGGTGGCAAAGCTCGAAGTGGCCGGGACGATCGCTCGATTGCTGGATGTGTACGTGGAGCAGCGCGAGCCCGAAGAAAGATTTCTGGATACCGTGCGCCGTCTCGGCGTGAAGCCATTCAAGGAAAGAGTCTATGCCGCGCCTGCTGCTGCGTGATCGACAGATCGTCGAAGACGAATGGCTGTACGTGTCCGAAGCAAACGGCCGGCCGACGGCGCCGTTGATCGTCACGCTCGAACAATGGAGCAATGAACCGCAGACTTGGCTGGCACGCGGTACCCGACTGGGCGTGATTTTGGCTCCCGGCGACCGGGTCGAGAGATTGGCGCCGGATTTGCCTCACTTCACTTTGGTCGCTGCTGAATTTCCCGGACCCAGCGACGGACGCGGCTACTCGCAGGGGCGCCTGCTGCGTGAGCGCTACGGTTTCGACGGCGAACTGCGTGCCACAGGCTACGTGCGCCACGACCAGCTGTTCTTTCTGGCGCGTTGCGGGTTCAACAGCTTCCAACTCGCTGAGCGCGATCTGATCGACGCACTTGCCGCGCTTTCCACGTTCAGCGCGGCCTATCAGCCGTCGAATGACAGAGGACTCGCGGTCAAGCTGGGACGCCGGCCGCAGCTGCCGAATTAGCCGCGGGGTATATCTGCCAGCGGCGAAATCTCACGCCGACCTTCTGGCCCAACTGGAAGCCTTCAGCCGCAAATCGTTCGCGGCTGATTTCCGCCTCCAGCGGTTCACGAATCGACTGACCGTCCGCGCAAAGATCGATGCGCACGATGGGCCCGATGACGCGAATGGCGGCGATACTGGCCGGCCACCCCGCATCGACGCCGCCGATTTCCAATTCGTGCGGTCGAATCAAGGCCACCTGCGGCCCGCCGGTGGCCTGCAAATTCGAATCTGAAATGTCGATCGGTCCGAGGTAGGGGCGATGATTGCGCCATTGCACCGGCACTTCGTTCACCTGGCCGAGGAAGCGGTGTACGAAGGCCGAACTGGGCTGATCGTATATGTCTCCCGGAATGCCCACCTGTTCGATTCGGCCCCGGTTCAATACCACCAGGGTGTCAGCCACCTCGATCGCTTCCTGCTGATCGTGAGTCACGATGATGCTGGTGAAATGCAATTCGTCATGCAGCCGCCGCAGCCAGCGCCGCAGCTCATGGCGCACCTGGCTGTCGAGCGCGCCGAACGGCTCGTCCAGCAACAACACCTTGGGGTCTATGGCCATGGCTCGCGCCAGCGCCACGCGCTGCTGTTGGCCGCCCGACAATTGCGCCGGATAGTGATCCTGCGCCCAACTCAACTGCACCAAGCCCAACAGGTCGTGCACCTTGTTGCGGATCTGCGTGGCGCCGGGCCGGTCGCTGCGCCGCTTCACCTGCAATCCAAACGCGACGTTTTCGAACACCGTCATGTGGCGAAACAAAGCGTAGTGTTGGAACACGAACCCGACCTTGCGAGCTCCGATCGGCCATTGGGTGGCATCCCGGTCATCGAACGACACCCGCCCTTCTTCCGGCATTTCCAGCCCGGCAATGATACGCAGCAACGTGGTCTTTCCGCAGCCTGAGGGGCCCAGCAATGCCATCAAGACGCCGGTGGGCACATCCAAGTCGATGTTTTCGATCGCGGCGAACTCGCCGAAGCGCTTGGTGACGTTGCGCAGGGAAATGCTCATGTCTTGTCTCTCCGGGTCCGGTCTCGGGGCCGCACCGCACGCCGCAATACCGGTTGATGCCATTCCAGCAAACTCTTGCCCGCCAAGGTCAGCAGGGCCAGCAATGCCAGCAATGAGGCCACGGCGAAGGCCGCCGTATAGTTGTATTCGTTGTACAGAATCTCGACTTGCAGCGGCAGCGTGTTGGTCAGCCCCCGGATGTGTCCGGAGATCACGGACACTGCGCCGAACTCCCCCATGGCGCGCGCGTTGCTCAACAGCACCCCGTATAGCAACCCCCAGCGGATGTTCGGCAGAGTCACGCGCCGGAATGTCTGCCACCCGGTCGCTCCCAGAGACAGCGCGGTTTCTTCATCGGCCTTCCCCTGGCTTTGCATGACCGGAATCAATTCCCGCGCGATGAAGGGAAAGGTCACGAACATCGTGGCCAGCACGATGCCGGGTACGGCAAATACCACACGGATGTGATACGGGCGCAGAAATCCGCCGACCCAGCCATGCACACCGAAGATCAGGATGAAGACCAACCCGGCGATGACGGGCGATACCGCGAACGGCAGGTCGATCAGCGTGATCAGCGTACTCTTGCCGCGAAACTCGAATTTGGCGATGGCCCAGGAGGCAGCGGTACCGAATATCAAGTTCACGGGCACCGCTATCGCGGCCACGAACAAAGTGAGCTTTGCGGCCGCCCAGGCCATGGGCTCGGTGATCGCAGCCGCATAGACGAGCCATCCCTTGCTCAAGGCCTGCTCGAACACCACCAATAGCGGCATGACCAGGAACATACCCAGAAAAATCAATGCGGCCGCGATCAGCAAGCGTCGTCCCATCAGCGTTCACCGTGACGCGTGACCGCCCAACCCTGCAGGGCGTTGATGCCCAGCATCAGACCAAATGACAGCACCAGCATGACCACGGCAATCGCCGAGGCGCCGGCATAATCGTATTGCTCGAGCTTGGTGACGATGAGCAGCGGCGCAATTTCCGTTTTCATGGGCATGTTGCCGGCAATGAAAATCACCGAGCCGTATTCTCCAACGGCGCGCGCAAATGCCAGCGCGAAGCCGGTGAGCAATGCCGGCCACAGCGCCGGCAGGATCACGCGGCTGAAGGTCTGCAGCGGGCTGGCACCGAGAGTCGCAGCCGCCTGTTCCACTTCACGGTCCAGATCCTCCAATACGGGTTGCAGGGTCCGAACCACGAAGGGCAAGCCGATGAAGGTCAGCGCCACCACGATGCCGAGAGGCGTGAAGGCCACCCTGATACCGAAGCCCTTGAGCCACGCGCCAATCCAACCGTTGGGGGCATACAGGGCGGTGAGTGCAATGCCCGCCACCGCTGTCGGCAATGCGAACGGCAGGTCAACCAATGCATCGACCAGGCGCTTGAAAGGAAAGCTATAGCGCACCAGCACCCACGCAACCATCAGACCGAAGGCGCTGTTGAGGAATGCGGCAAACAGGGAGGCGCCGAAACTCAGGCGCAGCGAGGCCTGTACTCTGGGCGCGGTGACCGCCTGCCAGAAGTGCAGCCATCCGGAATCGAAACTGCGCACGAACACGGCGGACAGCGGGATGAGCACCAGCAGGCACAGGTACACCATGGTGTAACCGAGGGTCAGTCCAAATCCCGGCAGCACACGCCGGGCTCCTCGGCTACTGTCCGTAGATCTTGTCGAAGGTGCCATGGTCCGCGAAGTGGGTTGCCTGCGCCTTGTTCCAGCCGCCGAAGTCGGCGTCGATGCGGAGCAGCAGCGGGATTTTCTGGAATTGTTCTGCGTACCGCTGCGCCACGGCAGGATCGCGCGGCCGATAAAAATGCTTCGCGGCAATCTCCTGGCCGGCGGGAGAGTACAGGTATGCGAGATACTCCTCGGCCACCTTGCGGGTGTGATGTTCTTCGGCATTCTTATCCACCAGCGCGACCGGCGGTTCCGCCAGAATGCTGATCGAGGGCGCGACGATGTCGAACTTGTCGGGACCGAGTTCCTTCTTGGCAAGGAGGGCTTCGTTTTCCCAGGCCAGCAATACATCGCCCAAGCCACGCTCGACAAAGGTCACCGTGGCCCCACGGGCGCCCGAGTCCAGCACCGGCACGTTGTGGTAGAGCTTTTTGACGAAGGCCTCAGCCGTCGCGTCGTTGCCGCCGGGCTGACGCATGGCCCAACCCCAGGCGGCGAGATAGTTCCAGCGCGCCCCGCCGGAGGTTTTGGGACTCGGGGTGATCACGGCGATGCCGGGACGGATCAGATCGCTCCAGTCGTGGATGTTCTTGGGATTGCCCTTGCGCACCAGAAAGACAATGGTCGAGGTGTAGGGTGCGCTGTTGTCCGGCAGGCGCTTCTGCCAATCGGCGGGAAGCAACTCGCTCTGCGCCGCAATCGCATCGATGTCGTAGGCCAGGGCCAAGGTCACCACATCCGCTTCCAGCCCATCGATCACCGCTCGCGCCTGGTTTCCGGAACCTCCATGACTCTGATTGATGATGACGTTCTCGCCGGTCCCTGCCTTCCAATGGGCGCAGAATGATCGGTTGTAATCGTCGTACAACTCCCGGGTCGGATCATATGAAACATTCAGCAGTTTGATGGCCGGAGCCGCGATTGCCGCGGACCTCGCGGTAGTCGGGGTCGGCACCGAGACGG
>CAZZWM010000078.1:0-19814 GCA_964657945.1 uncultured Steroidobacteraceae bacterium | reverse complement strand
CCGGCAGGCGCATTGGCCGCGGGCGCGCTCGACGGCGGCGCAGCGAGGTCAGCCGGCTGGGCAGCGGTCTGCTTCGGCGGCGCGCTGTGGCACGCAGCCAGCAGGGCCGCCAGACTCAAGCTAGCGTATTGAGTCGATCTGCTGCTCACCGATTTCTGCCTTGCCATAGCGGCCTGGATTGAGTTGCGCGAGGGCTGCAAAGCTCTTCTGCACCCATTCGTCGTACGTTCCATCCTTGGTGCGCGCTGCATTCACTTCATGCAACTTGATCGATTTCTCTTCGAACGGAAACGCCTGCTCTTCCAGCAGCACGTCGTATTGCTCCAATTCGTCCTTCTTCAAATTCTTCGGCCGCTCGGAGCTCATCAGGTCCTTGCCCAATTGCCGATACAGCTCGGCGCTCTCGTAGGTGGCCGCCGTGGTGACATCGGCCACCTGGTAATCCGCGGCGGCTTCATAGGCTTTGAGTGCCGCCTCCATGGCCTTGCGTTTCTCCGCCAGCGACTTCTTCAGCGGCGCCACCAGTTTGATGCTCTTGAATTGCTCGCGTGCGGGCGCGGCAAAGCTCAACGTGGCACGCGCCGCCAGGGCGCGCGAGCGGTCGGTGCGTGCGGGACCTGCGGCTCGATCGGCGGCAATGATGTCGCGCAGCCAATAATCGCGGTTGCCGAAATCGCCGGCCTTGGCCGCATAGATGCTGAGCTTGTTGCGCGCTTCCATCGCCGGATTCAGCGGCTGCGGGAAATGCTTGATGAAGGCCTCCAGCATGGCGCGCGCCTTCGGCGTATTGCCCGCCTTGTCGTACAGATCCGCGGCCTGCAGCGTGGCTTCACGCTGCACCTCCGGTGTTTCCCTCGGCGACGAGGCCATCTGTTCGAATTCCACCGCCGCCTGGCCGGGGTGATTGGTCTCGGAGTAAGCCACGGCCAGATTGCGGGTGACGTCGGCCTGCAAGGGGCTTTGCGGGAAATTGCGGCGGAAGCCTTCCAGCACCACGATGGCGCGATCCCATTGCTTCTGCGTGATCAACAGAGCCGCGGCATCGAAGTCGGCGTTGGCACGCACCTTGGAACCCGGCGCCAACGATGCCACGCGCAGATAATCGTCCACCGCCGCCGCGTTGTCGCCCGCCTGGCTCTTCTGCTCGCCCTGTTTGTAAATCGACGCCGCGAGGCGCTCGACGATGGCCGGGCGTTCCGGATCGTTGGCCGCCATGAGGGATTGGGCATGGGTGTAGGCCGCTTCGGCCTGGTCGAATACGCCTTGATCGAAATTCGAATTGCCGATCACCGTCCAGGCGATGCGTTGCTTGGATTGATCCACCGCCGGCTGCTTGGCCAGCAGCGCTTCGGCGGTGGCCGTGGCCCGCAGGTAGTCCTTGGCGGCATACAGTTCGGTGGTCGCGCGCGTCAACACCTGCGCCGTCTCGGGATGGTCGGGGAAGGTCTGCGCAAATTTCAAGGAACTGTCGAGGCCCTTGGCATGCAGCTGCGCCTTGGGCAGGCCCGACAGCGTCTCCTCCTCCTTGCCGTAGGCCACCACCGCCGCATAGCCCGCCGCCGCGGCCTTCGCGTGGCTGCCGTAGTGATAGGCCGTGCTTTCGTATTCGTGCGCGGCGTCCAGATACTGTTTGCTGTCGAACAGCGTGTCGGCCAGCAGGTAATTCGTCACCGCGGAGTCAGGATCATCCGGGAACGAGGTCAGGTAGCTGCGATACCACTTCGCGGCTTCCTGATAATCCGCCACGCTCTTGGTGCGCTGCGCCTGGGCGTGATAGAACTGGGCCACATCCTTCAAGTTGATTTTCAACACCGCCACGACCTGCGGCTCGCCCTGCGGCGTCCGCCCCTGCCAGAAAGGCGTGCCGAAGCTGTAGTTCTCGACGAATTCCTTCTTGCCCTGCAACACCAACTGCGGGAAGCCGCCCTTCTGATAAGCCTCGATGGCCTGCATTTCCAGCAGCGGCGCCTTCTCGTTGTAGCGATCCTGCGAAACGAAGGCGCGATAGCTGTCGGCCGCGTCGGTGTAACGTTCCTTCTCCATGTATAGATCGCCGAGCCGCGCATACATCAGATAGAAATACGGCCGCTGCTTGCGATGCTTCACGAACTCCGCAATGGTTTTCGGACCCTCGAGGTAGGAAAAGGTGATCGACATGACCCGGAACGTGTCTTCCACCAGTTCGCGATTCGCGCGGCTCAAGGATTCGATTTCGACCAGCGCATTCGGATCCTTCTTCGACACCAGCACCGAATCGAGCACCGCGGCGAACGACTCGAGGCTCTTCTCGTTCTCACCCTGCTTGAACAACGACCAGCCGTGCTTGTACAGGCTCTGGTTGTAGAACTGCGACGCCGAACCGATCTTGATGACGGTTTCGTAGGCAGCCTGGGATTTCGGATACTGCTTTTCGCTGAACAAGATCTCGCCGCGGCGGAATTGCGCCTCATCGATCAGCTTGCTGTTCGGATACTGCGCCACCAGTTGATCCAAGGAGGCCAGCGCCTTGTCCGGCTGCGCATTGAGCTCATACGCGCGCGCCAGCTGGTATAGCACCGAATCGTTGCGCTCGTATTTCGGATAGGCTTTGAGCAGCGCCGAATACAAATGGATGGATTCGGTGGCGCGCAGGCCTTCGTTGGTCACCAGTTCCTTCTCGATACGCTCGGATTCCGAGCTCTCGAGGTTCAAGTCGCCCAAGCGGCGCAATGCCTCGGCTCGCAGCGCAGCGTCTCCGGCGTTCAAATCCAGGAAACGCTTGTAGCTGGCCATGGCCTTGGCGGAGTCGACGTTGTGCGGCGGATCGGTGTTGACATCGACCGGCTGATCGTCCAGATCCTTGATGGTCGCGGGCTTCTTGTCCGCGGCATGCGCGCCCGCCACCAGGCTCAAAGCCAGGGCGGACACCAGCATTTTGTGCAGCTGCGCGCGCGTCATGGCTGTGCCTTGGGCTCCGCATCCGCTGCCGGAGCGGGCGTCGACGGCGTCTTTGCGGGCGGCTTGCCGGGCGGATTCGCAGCGCGATCGTAGATCGCGGCCAGTTCGTAGCGCGCCTGAATCTCATAGGTGTCGATGCGCTGCTTCTGGCTTTCGAGCTCGCGAATCGCCAACTGCTGCAGGAACACGTTCTGCTTCCCGGAAACATCGGCGATGCGCAGCTGCAAATCGTCGATGCGGCCGCGCAAGCCGGCGACCCGGGTGCCGTAGCCGCCGTTGCTCGCCGGCATGCCGACGCGAGCCTGGCGCACCAGCAGCGCCCTCTTCTGCGTGTCCTTGAGCGAGGCCTCGAGTTCCTTGACCGAACGGCGTTCGTTCCACAGCCGCGCCTTGAAGCTCTCCGACAGCCGCCAGTACATCACGCCCTTCATCAGATGATGTTTCTCGCGCATCTCGGCCAGATCCGGATCATCGGGGTGGGCGGCAAGATAATCCTCGATGCGCTTCAAACGGGCCCAGGTCTGTTGTTCCTCCGGCGTGCCCAGTGCGGCCACGTCGCTGGACTTCTCGATCTCATTGATGCGCGACTCGAAGTCCACCCGTTTGTGCGTCAGTGCATCGAGATCCGTCGCAGCCAGCACGGCATCGGCCTTGGGAACGCGCAGGTTGTAGGCCGCCTGGCGCGTATCCAGCATATCGTCAAAGGCAGACGTGTCCTCGCGCCACGAATCCAGATTGCGGCTCATGAAATTGAGCTCGCGATAGTTCTTCAAGCCCTCCTGGAATTCGTTGCTGGCAAGCAGTCCGTACAGGTAACGCGATTCGGGGGCATTCGGCACCGTGGTGAGCTGCCAATACCAGGTGAGCGTGTCTTTCTTGTCGTCATCCAACAAGCGGTCCAACAGCTTGCCGCTGCGGATCTCCTCGATCGAGTCGTCGATTTTTTTCAACTCGGCGTCGAATGACTCGATCGCAGAGTTGTAGTACTCCGCCGCCTGGCCGGTGGCCTGCAGCTGCGTGTATGCATAGGGCACGGTCAGAAACGACTCCTGCACCGCGGAGTCCAGCAAGCTGCGCCTGCGCAAGGCCATCCAAGGACCCAACGCGCGCTTGAATTCGCCCAAACCCGCGTCTGCCCAGCCGACGCCGAGCAGCGCCTTGCTCGAATACGGCCCTTCGAGCCGCACGCGCTGCAACACCGGCCGCGCATCCGCCGGGCGTTGCGCTTGAAGATAGGAAAAGCCCAGTGCGAGATTTGCCTTGTCCTTCAAGGCCAGCAATTCCTCGCTGTGCGTCTCCATGGTGCCGACGCGATCCAGGTAGCCGACGGCTTCCGGCAGCCGGCCGCGACGCACCAACGCCACGCCGAGGTTGAATTGCGCATAAGCCGTCCATTCCGGCGTTCCATGCCAGTTGCTCAAGGCGGTGATGGCTTCATCGTACCGGCCCTGCCGCATCATCAATTGCGCCAACAGCATGTAGCGCTCGGCGTTGATGCGCTGATCCATCTTGTCCGACACCTGGCGCAACGCGCCTTCCGACTCCTGCAGGTAGCCGCGCTGATACCAGACCTTGCCGAGGTAGAACCAGGCGCGGTTGCGCACGATTTCCGAGGTGTTGCTGTTGAGCAGGGCCTGAAAGATCCTTCCCGCCTCCACATGCTCGCCCAGCGACAGATACAGGCCGCCCAGCAGCAGTTCGGCCTCATCCTGGGTGTGTGGGATGCGCTGCAGCTGCCGCGCGGCCAATAACCGCGTGATGGAGTCGAAGTAGTCGTCCTGGAAGAAGTAGAACAGCACATCGCCGTAGGCCAAATCCTCGACCGGATGCGGCGCCAGGCCATTCGGATCCGGCTTGACGTTCTTGGCCTGCAGGCCCCATGGCAGCGCCGCCAGCAATCCGCCGAGAAGCAGCGGTGCGAGTCTGTTGATCACGCGCTGCACATCATTCCCAATCTTTGATCATGAACTCGGGTTGATGCTTCGGAACGCGGTCGGTGATCTTGAGTTCGAGATACTTTGCGCCGACGCCCTTGTCGAAGTTGATGGTGGCGCCGCGCTTGTAGTCGCGATCGATCGGACCCTTGCCGGAAAAAAAGGCCACCAGCTCATGCTTGCCCACCTTCAAATTTCCCAGGTAGATCTGCTGCACCCCGCCCTTGAGCAGGGCCTGCGCTTCCCGCGCCGTGTACAGGTAGTTCTTCACCTCTTTGTTGTCGATCTTCACGGTGATCGAATCCAGCGCGAAGAAGGTTCCCACGTCCATCGAGACGTACAAAGCCACCTGCGTGTTGGCCGGAAACAGCAATTCTTCCTGCAATACGAACAGGTCCTTGTTCAAGTCGATGACGTCTTTCTTCAGTCCCTGCACTTCTTGGTCCAGAGTCCTGAGTTCGGCGGGCGGCGCGTCGGGAGTGGGCGCCGGCGCAGGCGCCGCCGGTGCGGGAGCGTCGGCGGGTGCCGGCGCTGCCGGCGCGGGCACCGGATCAGCGGCAGGTTTGGCCGCCGTTGCCGCTGCGGCTGCGGCTGCAGACAGCAGCGCGGCGCTCAACAAAATGGCTAGAACGGGATGCTTGAAATTCATATCGGAACCTGTTTACTCGCGCAGCAATTCGCGGATTTGATCGAGAAAAATACGCTCATCACCGCGCTTGAAGCCCACCGATGAGTACCGAATGACGCCGGCGCGATCCACCAAAATGGTCATCGGCATTTTCTGCAGTTGATAGTCCTTGCCGATGCTCGAACCGGCATCGAAAAGAACGGGATAGGACACGGACATGCCGTCGGCGAATTCACGCGCGCGTCGCACGTCCTCATCCACTGAAATGCCCAGCACCACCAAACCGGCACGCTGATAGGTGGTATTGATGCGGTCGAGCGCGGGCATCAGCAGACGCGTATCGCCCGCCCATCGTGCCCAGAAATTTATCAGGACCACCTGTCCGCGAAATTCCGACAGGCGCAAATTCCTGCCGTCGAGTCCCTTCAGCGCGAAGTCCGGCGCTTCTTTTCCAACGATGCCCGGTGCGGCAGCCGGAGACGGGGGGGCGGCAAACACTGCGCTCAACAGCAGGCTTCCGAGGAGCAATACCCTACGCATGCGATCGGAGCCTCACCGCGTCGAACTAAATGCATTCTTGCCGACGCCTGGGCGCCGCGAATCGTCAATCACGCTGGTAACCCCGCTGTGCCAGACCTCTCTTTGGGAGGGCCCCGTACCGGAAGCTTTGCGCCCTCGCTTTTCAGCGAGTTTGCCCTGATCAGACCTTATGCAAAATCGCACAATGCGAGCCGCAGTGTCAACGCGGCGGCCGCCCGTGCGCCCTGTTTCAGTATGACTTGGCGCACATTCGTGAAAGTTTTACCGCGCCTCCAAGCACGGCAATCACGCATGCAAGTTCTACATCCGTCCATGTAACCGCACTCCGGCAACGATGAATAATGTCTCTGGAACGAGACAATGATGCGGGCGCAAGCAAGGCGGGTTGGGTGATCGCACCCAAACCCGCCGCCGCGAGTTACGCAGGGACTTTTCCGTTGACCAAGCCGGCCAGCGGCTGAAACGCAATCAAGGGTTCCAACGCCGAGCCGCTGCCCAGGTTGTTGTTCAGGTTCGGCGACGGGAACAGCGTCGGCCACGGAGTGATGGCATCGCCGTGCAGCGCCATGTAATTGAGCACCACCATCTGCGCGAGGTTCGGCACGTTGTTGCCTGCCGGGCTCCCATTGGTGTTGAGCGATCCATCGGGGTTGAAGTTGCCGATCTGCAGGCTCATCTCCGGATTCGCCTGTGCGGGCACCGGCTTGCCGGCGGGATTGAAAACCAAGAAGTAGGTGGCCGCCACGCTCTGGTTGTCGCCGGTCCAAACACCCTTGCCGCGGCCGCCGACGGAGTTGTCGATCATGCCGTTGCTCGCCAGCGAGCCGTCGCTGAACACATAGATCATGACCGGTTTGTTGACCCGATTCGCGTACTCCAGGCACGCGCCGATGCAATTACCCAGATTCAGATCGCGCGCCTCACCCGTGGCGCGATCGCCGGTGTGATAGTCGAAGCCGCTCATCTCGATGGTACCGGCGGCGGCGTTGCCGTCGATCACCAGTTTCATGACGGCTGCGGTTTTCTGGTAGTCGGAATTCGCGCTGTATTCAGCCTGGGTGAAAATGCCCGACGCGCCGACGATATTCGGATCGACGTCCGGATTCACGGCCGACGGGCTGTTGTACTTGTCGACGATGTACGCCGCCTTGGTAAAACTGCAGGCTTGAATGCCGCTGGGACCAATGGCCGTGTTGTTCGCCGTGGGGTCGGCATACGCGGTCACCACGCCGTACTTCGCGTCGCTGATTCGCTTCATGGATTGCAGCACGTTGGTAACGTCGGTCGAGTTTGGCAACAGCTGGCTCAGCTGGCCGGTGCTCACCAGTCCTTTGCTGTCCTGCGAGGAGGATATCTTGGTGGGCATGGCAGCCGCGATCACCATGGTCGGCGGCGACATGGAATTGCCGCCCGACTGCGAACTCTCCGAGCCGATCAAATTCAGCAAGCCGCCGCGTGCGCCAAACTGATAGATGCCGTACATCGGATTGTGGGGGTTGGTGTTGGTGTCATTCTGAGACAGCGCCGGGATCACCGTGCCATTGGTCCCGGCCATGGCCTTGGCGCTGGCCCGCAGTTTGATGCCGCGCAGATGAGCGCTGTCGGCATGGAAGCGCAGACCGAGGCTTGCATCGATGTTGCTGCCGGTGGTGCTGGAACTCGGCACCATGGATCCGGGCAATCCCAGTTTGCTGTAGCCGGCGACGGTGAGGAAGTCCAGCTGGCCCTTGGGTCCGCCGACCAGCACGTTGGAGCCGGCGATATTGCCGCCGCCCGCGAGGTCGAAACAGATGAAAGGTATCTTGGCAGCGCCGGTGGTGATGTTGCAGGCGGTTACCGCATCCTGAATATCGGTCGCCAAGGCAGCCTGCGCCGCATTTGGATACAGCAGCATCCCTGCCAGCGAAGGTCCGACGACCGTTGCGGCCCCGGTCATGAAGCTTTGCGCGACGAATTCGCGGCGCGTGCGCGGCCGCGAGTGATCGTTATGGCGAAGGGGCTCATTGATGCCTAGTCCCTTTGTCTTCTTGCTCATAATTACAGACCTCTTCGATTCGTCTTGGCTTAGTAGATCAACATCTCGGCGGTGCCGAAGGCCGTGGCGCAAGCCGCCGCAGTGACGGCCTGGGCACGCGCGGTGGTGTTGCAAGCCGTGGTGGTGCACAGCTCATTGATCAGATTGGTCAGCTCACCGGTGCCCAGCGACGTGCTGGTCGGCGCGGTGTACGGACCGGTCATTGAAGTCGCCGCCGGCTGGTGATTCTGGCCGGTACCAAGCACCCGGGCCGCCAACAGGCTGGTCACCTGTTGCACGCCGGCCGGCGTGGAGTACAGCGAGCCGTCCACAACCACGCCGGGCAATACAACCGCCATCGCGCTGGGTGTGTTGACCATGACATTGCAGTATTGAATCGCCAGCTGGGCCACTCCCACCTGATTCGCCGAGGAAAAGCCCTCGAGTGTCGGCGTCGCCGGCAGTTGCTGCTGCACCGCGAGGTAGGTGGTATTCACCGCCGACTGGGTGGTCGGCACGTCCGTCAAGGCTGACAGGGTCGCATTGACCTGCGCGAAGGTGCGAACACCGATGTCGGCGACCACCGGGCCCTGGGGCATCGGCGGCGCGATCGGGGTCGCTTCAACCACCACATGCGAGTGGCTGCCGAGCACATCGAAGGTCAGGAAGAACTGATCGGTGAGCGGCCCCGATTGCAGGCCCAACACGGTGCCCACCGTCGACAACACCTGGCCCTGCGGCGTGTAGTTGGCGGCGGTGACGCTGGTATTGAGCGGGATGTAGGCCTGGCCCACCTGCGGAATCTGCCCATTCAGGCCGATCCGCAAACCTTGCACCGGAATCGGCGCAGCGATGGTCGCGGCCGGATCCAAGGAGATGAAGGTGGGCTGGTAGAACAGGTACGAATAGCTGTCGTACTGACTCACCGTGAACATCACATAGCTCTGGTTCACGTTGGTGACGTCGGAGACATTGAACAGCATGTAGTAGCGTTCGCCGACACCGGCATTGAAGTTCTGCATGACCTGGGCCGCGGTCATGGCGCGGCTGTGAATGGCCACGAACTTGATCAACCCCTGCCAGGAGCGGTCGCTCGAGACTTCGTTGCCGAGCACCAGTGCGAAGGTGTTGTCCCAGTTCGAGATGGTGCCGCCCTTCTGCGGGTCGGCCGGTCCGACGCTGACGCCATTGACGTAGATCTGCCGGCCATTGACCGGGTCGTACGTCAAGACGACGTGCTGCAGCGAAGCCTGCAGTGCCATCGCGGCATTCGGCGTTTGCAACTGCGGCGTGCCGTTCAGGCCCGTGCCGGAACTGCGCAGCATGAAGTCGTAGTCCTGATTGGTCTGGCCGAGCGTGAAGTTACGGGTGCTGTCGCCGCCCGAGTAGCTGACCATGTAAGAGTTGTCGACCGCCACCAAAGCAGGTGCAACCCATGCTTCGATCGAAAACTCGCCGGTGGCTTGGATGAAATTGTAGATCTTGGCGCTGGCGGACGTCGTGGCCTGGGCTTTGCCGCCTGCCCCGACGTTGATGCCCCAGCCGCCGGCCAGGGTCACATTGCCCGTGATGGTGAGATCCGCGGACGGGTCGACGCCGCTGGTGTCGAAGGTCTGGTTGTTGACCACGGACTGGAATTCATACTTGGCGATGGTATCGGCATCGTAACGGCTCGCGCCGCTGGCAATGGTGCCCTGCGACAGCGTGATCGCCTTGCTGACCACCAGGTTGGGATCGATGCTCGAAGGTGTCAGCATCGCCGCGAAGGCTTGGATCTCGGCCAGCATCGAGGCGGCGTTCTGCGCGCAGTTGCTCCAACAATTGTGATTGTCGGTCAACAGCCGCTGATAGAAGCGGGAGTTGGTGCCGCAAGCGCCGGGACCGTTGCCGGAATTGTTGCCGCCGCTGCCCGCACAGCCGGTGAAGTCGATCTTCGGGATGGCTGCGGGATAGGCCGTCGTCAGCGTCGGGTCCGCGAAGTACGGCGATTGCTGCACCGACGGATCAGCCGTCGAGGAGTGGCAGCGGACACAGTACTGACTGGTCAAAGTGTAGACCGTATTCTGGTAGTCCGTGTAGCCGGCCGGGAAGTTCAAGCTCTGGCCCACGGTCTGATCCACCGGCGCCTGCAGCTGCACCTGCGTGGCCGAACCCGCGCCGGTGGCGCCGGCCCAGTTGGAAATCCAGGTGGTTAAGATCTGCGCGCAAGCGCTGCTGTCCGCGAGCCAGCAATTGTGGCCGCCGCCGACCTTGGTGACTATTAAAGAAGTAGAGGGTTGCGCCAGATTGACCACCGTGTTGGCCTGGGCGTAGGCCAGGTTCACATCGTCGCTGCGCGCGAAGTTCGGCATTTGCGCCGGCGTGGTCGAGTTATGGCACTGGCCGCAACGATTTTGAGTTCGCACGTTGTTCCAGAAGTTCACCTGGAAGGCCGTGACGTCGGCAGTCGCTGCAGCGGGACCCGTGTAAGCGTCGGCTTGACTCGTCGCGCCCTGGCTCGGCGTCTGGGTGGTCGGAGCACCGCCGCCGCCGCAAGCGCTGAGGGCAAACGACGCCGCGAGGGCGAGCCAGCCGGTGATGCGTGTAACGTTCATGCTCAGGTCCCCATGCAGTAAGCGGCGCCTTCAGCGAAGACCTGCCGCAGTTTGTGTCCGTTCTGAAACGAGCTGATCATCGAATTGACCTGGGTGACGTCCGCGTCCGTGTTCGGCGCACGCAAGCACACCGTCTTGAACACCCGGGTGACCTGGCAGGTATCGAAGGCGGTGCTGTTCTCCAACTCGACGCCCAGAGATTGCGCGCCGTTGCCGCTGCCGGCGGGACCTTTCCACCCCAGGATTTCATTCGGCCCGGTGCGCCAGCGGTTCTCCCAGGCGTCGTCCGGGGTGTTGAAACCCTGCGGGAAGTTGGTGTTGTTAATGTGATACTTCGGCTGCGTTTGACCCGCGGTGTAGACCACCGTGCCGGTGGTGTCGGCCGTGGTCGGGTCGGTACCGGTGAAGTTGTAGAAGGCGAAGGCCTGCGCCATCGGATCCATGCCGCTGTGGCAGCCGATGCAATTGGTGAGGAACAGGGTGCTCACGCCGCCGGGACTGCGGGTCACATCCTGGCGGATGCGATCGGGCGGACGGGTGATGTCCATCACCTGCTGCAGGTCGTTGCACAGATGATTCAGCATGGTGAAGCGGAACATGGCGCGATTGGTGCCGTTGATGAAGAAGGCGCTGCCCGCGCCGCGGGTGGTGATGACCCCGGCAACCGCCGCCGCCGGCAGACCCGTGGTGCTTGATTGCTGGGCTTTCACCAAATGGGCCTTCAGGTCGACGTTGTTGGCGTCCATCGCGTCATACATGGCATTGTTGCTGTACGAGTACGCCGGCACGCCGGAGGCAGAATCGGCCGTATAGATGGTGTCGGCACTCAGCAAAGTGTTGAAAGGCAGATCGTCTCTGACGAAGCCTACGACCGTCGCGGTGTAATCATTCAAGGGCACGAACACCGACTGATCGCGGTTGGTCCAGGGCGCGGCCATGTTGCGAATGGTGTTGTTGTAGAACGCGGGGTCCTGCGTCGCAATCAGCGCCGCGCTCACCGGGTCCGTCGCCGTCATCGCCATCAACTGCGCCGCGGTCGGCGGCACACCGGCAATGCGGTTGTACATGCGGGTGGCTTGGTCCGCGTTGGGGTTGGTGGCGGCGATCGCGCTTCCACCAAGCAGCGCAAGGGCGCCCACACAGAGTGCAAACTGCCTCATTGGTTTCTCCATCCCGTAATTCATGTGCACGTCCGCTCGCAGTGAGCTGTGAGTTTCAACTGGCGGCGAGTATAGGCAGCCGCCTGAGGCTCAAGTAATGTCTCATCGCACCGACGTCGGCGATTCGCGACAGTAACGACGGCGAAGATCGCGCCTATATTCTGGGCTTGAAAAGCGCATGACCTGCGCAGCGTGCACAGGGAAACGGATATCCTTAAGTTCTTCTGTGAGTGCGTTAACAGTATGCATAGGAGCATCGAACGAAGATGCACCTATGACACCGATTAAGTTCAATGGCGCATGGCTTCACGCACGCCGGCGCGGCGCCGAACTGAATAATGAGAACAGGTACGATTATGAATATTTTCCGTACGCGTGAACGACGTCACGGTCTGTTGCAGCTGGCGGCGATCGCTTTGCCGCTGCTCATCGTCATCGGTTGCACCAGTGCATCGAGCGGCCATGCTCCCGGTGTCGCCGGCGGACAGACTCTGACTCCGGGAATCACCAATTTCCCGCTCGCCTACATCAAGAAGCCCGTGCCGAAGACCGACATCAACGTGCGCGATTTGATCACCTCGATCACCGGCGGCGATGTCTACATCCGCGATCAAACCAGTTCATCCGGCGACGAGACCAACATCACCTTCTCGATCACCCAGGGCAAGGGCGACGTTCGCGACCTCGACGTTTCACCCGATGGCAGCAAGCTGGTGTTCTCGCTGCGGCTGCCCTTGAACCCCAACAAGGCCAACACCGACATCACGCAGCCCAACTGGAAGATTTATCAGTACGACGCATCGACCAAGACCGTGACCCAGCTGACCACCGATGACATCACCGCGGGTCACGACGTCGGCGCCCACTACCTGCCCGACGGACGGATCATCTTCTCCTCGACCCGGCAGCTGGCGACTCAGTCCATCCTGCTCGACGAAGGTCGTCCGCAGTACGCCGCCCAGACCGACGACCGGTCCCAGTCCATCTTCCTGTTGCACGTCATGAACGCCGACGGCACGGGCATGCATCAAATCAGCTTCAATACCAATCACGATTTCGGCCCCTCGCTGTTGAACAACGGACAAATCGTGTTCTCGCGCTGGGACCCCGAGAACGGCGCCGACCAAATGACCCTGTACCGCTGCAATCCGGACGGCACGGCCATGGAATTGCTGTACGGAGCCAACAGTCATGCGACCGGCGCCAACATCGCCGGCACCAACAACAACGTGATTCAGTTCTTGAATGCCAGGCAGCTTGCCGACGGCAGCGGCATCGTCGCCATCGCGCGCCCCTTCCTCGGCACGCAACTCGGCGGCGATATCGTCAAGATCAACACCGACGGTTTCGTGGAAATTCATCAGCCCTCGACGCCGACCGGTTCGGCCGGCACCGGACAGGTGAGCGCCACCACCCTCGGCGTGACCACCGATGCGAACATGCCCTCGATGGGCGGGCGCTTTGCTTCCGTGTTCCCGCTGTACGACGGCACCAACCGCTTGCTGGTGAGCTGGTCGCCCTGCCTGGTGCTCGATACCACGGTGACGCCGAACACCACCAATGTATGTACGCCCGCCAACACCTCGGGTGCCAATGTCACGCTGGCCCCGCCCGAGTACACCTTGTGGATTTACGACCTGAATGCCGGCACCTTGGGACCGGTGCTGAGTGCGGAGCCGGGCATGATGACGGTCGATCCTGTGATCATGCAGGCGAGGACCCCGGCCGCAGCCTTCATCCGCGACAACATCCCGACCGGCGCGGCCAAGACGCAGGCCGATGCCGGTGTCGGTGTCCTCGACATCAGCAGCGTTTACGATGTGGACGGCACCGATACGGCCACCCCGAGCATCGCGGCCGTGTCCGATCCGAGTCAGGCGGCCTACAACGCCCGCCCCTACCGCTTCATCCGAGTTCAGAAAGCGGTGGAAATCCCCGGCGAGAAGATCCGCAAGATCAACAACAGTGCGTTTGGACCGGCCAACATGGGCATGCGCGAGATCCTGGGATACGCGCCGATTCAGCCCGACGGCTCGGTGCAAATCCAGGTACCCGCCAACGTGCCTTTCATCATCGACGTCGTGGATGTCAATGCGAAGCGCGTGACCTCGCTGGCCCGGCACACCAGCTGGTTGCAGCTGCTGCCGGGTGAGACGCGCAGCTGCAATGGCTGTCACAGCACTGCCAACAAAACCTCGCATGGCCGTATCGGACTCACCACCGCTGTGAATCAAGGTGCGCCCATTGCCGGACAGCCATTCCCGAACACCAACCCGACATTGACGACGCAACCGAACGAAACCATGGCGCAGACCCTGGCGCGCATCACCTGCGTCAACGGCAGCACCTGCTCGCAGTTGCTGACCACGGATGTGCTCTACACCAATGTTTGGACCACCGGCACCACGCCGGCCGCCCCGGACATGCCCATCTCATATACCTACGCGGATTTGGTCTCTCCTGCGCCGGTGACTCCGCTGTTGACGCCCAGCTGTTTGCCGTGGACTGCGCAATGCCGCGTCACCATTCACTATGCGGCAACCATTGCCGGCGTGGCGACCCCGCAAGTCTTTCTTCAGTCGGTGTGGAGCCAGACGCCACGTTTGGCGCCGGACGGCGTCACACCCGCGACTTGCGTGACCTGTCACACCACCGCAACGGCGTCCGCGAATGTACTGATGGTGCCGCAAGGCCAGATCGATCTGACGGGAGGCACCTCGACTGCGGATGTCACCGTGGTCACCTCCTATGAGGAATTGCTGTTCCCTCATAACGAACAGACGCTTAATATGGCGGGCGTGCCGACGGATCTGCTGGTGCCGACACCCGGTCCGCCTGACCCGGTAACGGGACTGCCGACCACCGTGTTGATGCCGGTGGCGCTGGCGCCGCCGATGACAGCCGGCAGCGCTGCCGGATCAACCGCATTTTTGAGGATGTTTGACGGTAGTTTTCATGACCCAGTACTCGATCACACCGGTTACCTGTCGCCCGCGGAGCTTCGCTTGATAGTCGAATGGTTGGATATCGGCGCCCAGTACTACAACGACCCATTCGTCGCGCCAGTAGCGAATTGATCTTATCGATGCGTCAACTGCTCGCGCTGGTGCTGTTGATGCAGGCGTTACATGTCGGCGTTGCGGGAGCGGCGGATAAGTTTCTGGACCTGGTGGTCACCGACCCGTACATCGAGATGCACTCCGGACCCGGCCGCGGCTTTCCCGTCACTTACGTCATCGGCCGCGACGAAGAGCTGACGGTGCTGTACAGCCGCACCGATTGGTTCAAGGTGAAGGCGGCGCATGGACAGGAAGGCTGGGTGCGCCGTACCGACCTGGCAAGAACCGTGTTGCCCAACGGCGATGCGGCACCGATTCCGCCGTATCCGGACTTCTTGACGCATCGCTGGGAGTTCGGTGCGGGCTACGGCGTCTACAACCGCCAGAACCTCGTCACCACCTATGGCGATTTCAGCCTGACCACCAGTTTGGACGCCGAGTTCGTGCTGCAACAGGCCAATGGCACCCTGGATAACCGTTATATCGGTTCGATCGGGATGCGGCACACCTTTGTCCCCGAATGGAAATGGTTTTCGCCCACCGCCGGCATCGGCACGGCGTACCAATACATCCAAGACAAGAACCCGCCGGCACCGCGCGAGAAAGACAATGAGATGGCCTATGTTTCGCTGGGAGTGCGCGGCTTCATTACCAGACGCTTCATGTGGCGCGTCGATTGGCGGCATTACGTCGTTTTCAATTCCCTGAATGTGTATGAGGATCTAGAAGAATGGAAATTCGGCCTAGCAGTATTCTTCTAGCCTCAGGGCTGTTGTGCGCTGCGTTGCTTTCCGGCTGCAGCTGGTTTCACCGCGGCGAGAAGAAATCCAATGATGTGGTGGTCGAGGAGCCCGAGGGCGATCCTGCGATCGTGCAGCCCCAGGTGACGCGCCGCGTGGTGAAGACGCCCAAGATCAAGGCCAAGGACATCGAAGTGGGCGGCTACTTCGGCGCGCTCAGCATCCAGGATTTCGGCACCAACCCGGTGTACGGCGTGCGTGCCGCCTACCATGTCTCCGAGGATATTTTCCTGGAGGGATTCCTGGGACGATCCAAGGCCGGAACCACCAGCCTCGAGGATGTCTTCCCGGATATCACGGTGGTCAGCGACTCTGGGAGACACTTCACGTATTACGACATAGACCTGGGCTACAACGTACTCCCCGGCGAGATTTTTCTCGGGCGTGGACGCGCCTTCAATTCGGCCCTGTACGTGACCGTCGGCATGGGCGATGTGAAGTTTGCCGATAAGGATCAATTTGCGCTCAACTTCGGAGTTGGCGAGCGCCTTCTGATCACCGATTGGCTGGCTTTGCACATGGACGTGAGGGACCACGTGTTCGAGACGGATTTGACGGGGCGAACCAAGAATGTTCACAACATCGAAACCACTCTTGGCCTAACCGTTTTCTACTGATCGGGAGGACAGATCAATGCAACTTTCGACAAGGACTCTCTTGAAACGCTGCGCGATGGCGGCGGTGATCGTGGCATCGACCGCTTTCGCGGCGACCGCCTTTACGGCTGCCGGCGACTCCGCGGGTCCCGCACCCGCCTTCACGCTCACGACGCTGGAAGGCCAGCCTTCGGGATTGAGCGCTTACAAGGGCCAGGTGGTGATGGTGAACTTCTGGGCTACCTGGTGCGGACCCTGCCAGCAGGAAATGCCGCTGCTCGACCAAATGTACAAAAAATACAAGCCGGCCGGATTCACGCTGATCGGCGTGAACGTGGACAAGGAAGCTCCCGCCGTGAAGGCGCTGCTCACCCGCAAGCCGGTGAGCTTTCCCGTGCTGCTGGACCCGGCCAACTCGGTCAGCAAGGCCTATCACGTCGATGAAATGCCCAGTTCCGTCATCATCGATCGCAAGGGTGTGATTCGTTACGTGCACCGCGGCTACAAGCCCGGCGACGAAAACGATTACCAGGATCGAATTCGCCAGCTCATTCGGGAGTAGTTCATGCGCAGCTTGGCCCGTGTATTGCCCTTGATCGGCCTGCTATTGCTGGGCGCATGCAGTATTCAACCCTGGGTCAAACCCTACGAGCGCGATCGTCTGGCGGATCCCATCATGGCCTGGGATCGGGATGCCGTTTCGGCGGCCTATCTGGATCACATTCGCGAATCGCGCGAAGGCTCGCGCGGCGCCACGGGCGGAGCGGGCGGCGGCTGCGGCTGCAACTGATGAGCATGGCGCACAGACGACGCCTATTCGCGCTCGCGCCGCTGATCGCTGCCCTGTTGCTGGCGCGGACGGCGGCGGCTGACGTCTTGCCTGACGATCGCGCCGACGTCTTCTACAGCAAATACAGCGGCGGCGGCATGAACATCACCGGCTACTCCGCCCTGGTGCGCAAGAAGGTCACCGAGAATCTTGCCGTCGAAGCCAACTATTTCATCGACAAGGTCAGCGGTGCGTCGGTCGACGTCCTGAGCCAGGCCAGCGTCATCAAGGATGAGCGCAAGCAAAAGACCATCAGCGTCGAATACCTGCACGACAAGACCACGTACAACGCCTCCTACATTCAAAGCGTGGAGCGGGACTACATATCCAACACCGCGCACCTGTCGCTCAGCCAGGACATGTTCGGCGACCTGACGACGGTAACCCTGGGGTTTTCGCGCACGCGCGACAAGGTGGGGGAGAACAACGGCACTGCCGACAAACCCATCATCAACTGGCTGGGTCATGCCGACACCCGCAATTACGACGCCGGCATCTCGCAGATCTTGACCAAGAATCTGATTGCGGGGATCAATTTCGAAGTGGTCACGGACTCGGGCTATCTGGCGAATCCCTACCGTTCGGTGCGCTTCCTCGATGCGCAAAATCCCGCCGTGGGCTACAGTTTGGCGAGCCAGGTCTATCCCGACACACGCACCAGCACCGCGGTTCAGGGCCAGATGAAGTACTACCTGCCTTACCGCGCGGCGGTGACCGGCTCCTACCGGTTCTTCCGCGACACCTGGGGAATCGTCGGCCACACGCTGGAACTCGATTACACCCACCCGATCGGCAAGGAATTGATCCTGGAGGCGCGCGCCCGTTACTACCGCCAGAACAGCGCAACCTTCTACAGCGACTTGTTCAGTATCGCGGGACAGCAAAATTTCGAGGCTCGCGATCAGAATCTGGCCTCGCAGAACAACACCACCATCGGCGGCAAGGTCACGTGGGCGTTTCGACCCGATGGATGGCTGATTTTCAAACGCATGACACTCACCGGCGATATCGAGCGCATCCGTTTCAGCTACTCGGATTTCCGCGATATCAGGGACTTTGGCTTGCCGCAATACAGCCCGGGCGATGAACCTCTGTACCAATTCAACGCCATGGTGTATCAGGTATTCGTGTCCGCATTTTTCTAGCGAGCCATGCCCGAGAACGCCTTCAACCGACGCTTATTCCTGAGACATTTGGCCCTGGCGGCGGGCGCCGCAAGCGTACTGCCGGGGATGCGCGCAGAGTCCGCAGAGGCGCCGCACCTCGATGTCAAGGACCCGGCGGCGGTGAAACTCGGTTACGTCGAAGCGGCGGCCACCGTGGACCCGAAGAAATTTCCGAGCTATGAGAAGGGTTCGAGCTGCGGGAATTGCGCGCTGCTGCAAGGCAGCGCCGGGGCTGCCTACCGGCCCTGTACCCTGTTTCCCGGCAAGCTCGTGGCCGCCGCCGGCTGGTGCAGCGGCTGGGCTGCTGAAATATAGTCATTCCGCACCTTCACGCCGATGGCCGGGAAGTCGACAAAAAACCCCGTGATGCCGCGATCCAGGTAACGCCTGATTTCGCCTTGCAAATCACCGTGCGCGGCGGGGTCGTCATTGCTCTTCAAATCGTCCGGCAGGAACTCATTTTCGGCTCGAAAAGTCCAGACGTGGACACCCAACCCAGCCAGACGCGCCTGCCGGATACCTTCCGCGGTTGCCAAGGACTTGGAGATGCCGATGGCATTGGCGTATTCGGCGATTCGGACGGGATCGCCCAGTTCGTGCTCCAGCAACTGCACCAATGGCAACTGTGTCATGAGGCGCAGTTGTTTCAGGTTTCGCGGATCGAAGGACTGAATGAACACCGGTGAGCCCGGCTTCGCATAATGGTGGCGGCGCAGGGTATCGAGCACCGCCAGTTCCTGAGGCAGGCCGATCTGCGCAAAGTGCGCGGGGTGCTTGGTTTCCGGATATACCCCGATTGGCCGATTCACCCCCGCCTCTTGGTTGGCCTGCATGACCAACTGCAATATTTCATCGAAGGTGGGAATCGTGAATTGGCCGTCGAAGCGGCAATTCTGAGGCCGCAATTCCGGCAGACGCTCGCGCGCGCGCAGCGACTTTATCTCCGAGAGCGTGAAGTCCTCGGTGAACCACCCGGTCATCGTCTCGCCGTCGATGACCTGGGTGCGTCGTCGCGAGGCAAACTCGGAATGCTCGGCAACATCGGTGGTGCCGCCGATTTCGTTCTCATGCCGCGCAATCAGAACCCCATCGCGGGTCATGACCAGATCGGGCTCGATATAGTCCGCGCCTTCCTCGATCGCCAATCGATAGGATCCGAGCGTGTGCTCCGGCCGCTCGCCGCTGGCACCGCGATGTGCAATCACAATGATGTCCGACAAAGGCCACTCCGCTTGTCCGTGCCGCATTTTAGCGTACACGGACAAGTCGGAGTGGCACACCGCACCTAGCGCGGCGGCGCCAGAATGGCGCTGTTCGGGTCGCGGGCGGACATGGGACGCAACGAACCAGGGACCCACAAAGGTGGTTCCCGCTGGAATCGCTCACCCCAATCAGCGCGAAGCGATGTCGGCTGAGCTGCAAAGGCCGCCCCGATGGCAAAAATTGCTGCGGCGGCGACGGTGGCTCTGCGACGATGCATTTCGCTGCGACCGACTAGGCGAAGTGCGGCGGCTGGGTCGGCGGCAGGTCCATCGCCAGGTGCGGCGGCTGCAGAGC
>CAZZWM010000077.1:0-19872 GCA_964657945.1 uncultured Steroidobacteraceae bacterium | reverse complement strand
CGTGCCGTTGGTGCCCGTGCCGGTCCCGGTGCCGTTGGTTGCTGCATGTACGCCTGTGATTAGCATGTTGATCCTAAGTGGCCTAGTGGCCCATCGAGATGGTTTTCAAAAGCAGGTCGCGGGCCGTATTGATGGCCTCGACGTTGGTCGCGAAGGACCGATTGGCGGAAATCATGTTGGTCATTTCCTCGATCGAATTGACGTTCGAGGAATAGACGTAGCCGTCCTTGTTCGCCGACGGGTTGTCCGGCTGGTAGCGCATCAAGGGCGGCGTCTTGCTTTCCACGATACCCAGCACTCGCACACCCACGCCCGCATCTTCGCTGTCGAAGCTCATGCCCGACTCGTCCATCATGGTTTGAAACACCGGATGCCGGGCGCGATACACCTTGGTGGGATCGCCATCGACGCTCTCGGCGTTCGCCAGGTTGCTGGCCGTGGTGTTCAACCGGATCGTCTGGGCGTTCAGTGCGCTGCCGGCGGTGTTGAATACGTTGAAAAGAGACATGTGTTTCCTTACTGACCGTTGATCGCCAGATTCAGCTCGGCGATACGCATGTTGATGAAGTTCAGACTGGCCTGGTAACGCACGTTGTTCTCGGAGAACGCCGCCTGCTCCACCGGCATTTCGACCGTGTTGCCGTCCAGCGAAGCCTGATACGGATTGCGATACTTGAGTTCACTGGCCGGCGCGCCGCCATCGTCGAAGGTGATGTGAGCGGCCTTGGTGATCTTCAACTGCATCGGCGCCTCATCGGTATGCGCCAGCACTGCGCTGAAGTCGATGTCGCGCGCCTTGTAGTTCGGCGTGTCGGCGTTGGCCATGTTGGTGGCCAGTACGCCGAGACGCTGACCGTGCAGCATCAGCGCTTGTTCATGGATTCCGAATACATTCTCGAACATGCAAATCTCCTCTTGGGGGGAGGAGTAGCAAGAGGTATGCCAACGCGCGAATCGCCGCGAAATAGGGCCGCCGCACCGGAAAAGCGCTGAGCAGTTCACAACTCGGGCTGATGAGGGTCGATTCAAGCGGCAAGAATGCACACGCGGCATGTGCTCCGCCGAGCCGCTTGCCGCCGCAGCGGCAAAGGTTTGCCGCCCGGTTGGCGCGACGATGGCTTACAGCTGGCGTACTCTTGGCAGACATGAAGGCCTCCACTTTCATCGGCGTTAGTCTCGACGGCTTCATCGCCAGGCTCGACGGCTCCTTCGATTTCCTTCCCGAAGGCGGCGGTGAGCCCCACGGCTATGATGAATTCATGGCGTCGGTCGATGCATTGGTCATTGGGCGCAACACCTATGAGGTAGTGCTCGCCTTCGATACATGGCCATACGGAAGCAAGCCGGTGTTCGTGCTCAGCACCCGGCCCATCGCGCCCGCACCAGCCGGGGCGCTGGTCGAACGGATGAGCGGCACTCCCTTTGATATCACCCAAGGGCTCACCCAGCGGGGCATCCAGCACGCCTACGTCGATGGCGGGATCACCATTCAGCGATTCCTGCAGGCCGGATTGATTCAAAGGCTCATCATCACCCGCGTGCCTGTTCTGATCGGCGTCGGTATACCGCTGTTCGGGGCCGTACCGCACGACATTCGCCTGAAACATATAGCCACCCGTGAGTACGCCGGCGGCTTGGTCAAAAGCGAATATGAAATCTTCGGCGCCGAGCGCAACGAGATCTAGGGGCGACATCTCTGAGCGATCTATTGTTGCATGTAACACGCGGTTCCGGTATGTTACATGTAACACTTGAGGAGTTAGCTATGGCATCACGAACAGGCGTCGCCCAGCGTGTTCAAAAGCATCGCCTGGCGCTGCGAGCAGCCGGCTTACGGCCTGTCCAGATTTGGGTGCCCGACACGCGACGCGCAGGTTTTGCGGCGGAGTGCCGTCGTCAGTGTCTGGTATTGCGCAAGGGACGGTCAGAGGCGGGCTACCTGAAGTGGCTGGCAAGCGTCGCGGACACGGAAGGGTGGAAGTGAGGCGGGGCGAGATCGTTACTATAGTTTTACCTGGGGCCTATGGGAAGCCGCGACCTGCGCTGGTTATTCAACCTGACTTCTTCGATGCGCTCGCATCGGTAACCGTACTACCGATCACGAGTGAAGTTCGGGCGGCACCGCTGCTGCGAATTCTCGCCCACCCTACAGAAGGTAACGGGCTGCGGAAAAGGTCTCAGGTCATGATCGATAAGACTCAAACAGTGCCGCGCGCCAAAATTGGTTCAACCATTGGGCGGTTGGAGGCAGAAACCCTCGTCGAAGTGGATCGTGCGCTGGCAACGTTTCTTGGTATCGGTTAATCCGGTTCCGATGAGCGAGTGCGCAAAATCGAAGTTGGCACGAGGCTTGCTTCGCTCTTGGCTACCTATGGATTTAACGCCAAATTTCCGTCGCATCGCCGTTTCATCGCTGTGCGGCCTTGCCCTCTGCATCGGTTTTGGCTTGTCTGGCGCCGAGGCCGCTGCCGAAATCAACGACGCCGCGCGAATGGAAGCGCTGGTTCGCATCGCTGCCGCCCAGGAACTGGGGCCGCTGACCGACCGTCAACGCTTCATCATCGGTCCGATCGAGCCGGACCTGATGGTGCCGAAGTGCAGCCAACCGATCAGGCCCATCGTGGCGTCGCCCCATCACATGAAAGATCGCGTCACCATCGAATTGCGCTGCTCCGATGCCAAGCTTTGGCATATGTATGTGCCGGTGCGCGTCATCGGCACCTCGCCGGTGGCGGTTGCCGTTCACGCCATCGTGCAGGGCACCCCGATCAAGGCCAGCGATCTGCGGGTCGAGGAACATGACATTTCAGAGCTGCCGCTGGGCTATTTGGACGATCCCGGCATTGCGGTGGGCCTCACCGCCAGCCGGCCGATTGCCACGGGTGCTTTCATGACAAACCAGCTATTGGTCGCCAGCAAGGCGGTGCAACGCGGTCAATCCGTGACCTTGATTGCCGACACGGGTGGCATGAGCATCCGCATGGCGGGCCGGGCAATGTCGGACGGCATGATCAATCAGCGGGTTAAAGTGCAAAACTTATCGTCCGGGAAGATAGTCGAGGGGATTGCACGCTCCGAGCAGGTAGTCGAAATTATTTTGCAATAGCCCTTAAGTGACCTGCGTCACAGCCGATAACGAATAATAGCGGGCGGTTGGAAGCGAACTGGCTAAAGTTCATCCGATCCCTGTCGATAACATGGCATGGGCATCGCTCGCCCCAGGAGAGATTTCGGTGACTGACAAAATCCGTGGCTTTTCAACCGCAGAGCCGGTCGCACCCGTCAAGGGTTCGAACAGCAACGCCGTTGTGTCTGACAAGTCCCAGAACGAAGCGTCCGGGCCGGCGCCGGCGGCGCAGGCGGGCAATCAACTGACTCTCTCCGATTCTGCCCGCACTTTGCAGAAGATCGAGGAAGTCGTCGCCAAGACCCCGGTCGTGGATTCGCAGAAGGTCGCCGCCGTGAAGCAGTCGATCAGCGCCGGCACCTACCAGATCGACTCGGGCCGGGTCGCCGGCAAGATCCTGCAGTTCGAAAGCGGCCTCAAGAAGTAACCCATGAATTTGGAAGCGCGCCGCCGTCTCGAAGACTTACTGGATCGCGAGATCGAGCTTGCGCGCGACCTTGCAACCACATTGGTCGCAGAGAAATCCGCCCTCACCGGCGCCTCGCCGCAGGCGGTTGAGCAGCAGGCTGCCGAGAAGATCCGCGTTCTTGCAACCATCGAAAAGCTGGAAGAAGAACGTCGCGCGCTATGCGCCGTACCCAACAGCCCCGGCATTGCCGCCACCGTCGTCGAGCGCTGGCGCGCGTTGATGGAATTGATGGCGGGCTGCCGAACCGCCAATGAAATCAACGGTCACATCATCCGCGTGCGCCAGAACCAAGTGCGGCAGTTGATCGACATCGTCCGTGGTGCACCCGCGTCGACCACTTACGACCCCCACGGCAAAACTTTTGCCAAGGCCCTACGCGCCTTGGCGCGAGCGTGACACATGCTAGTCCTCAGCCGACGTGCCGATGAGTCGATTATCATACAGCCCGCCGATGGCGTGGATGCGAACATGACCATGGCGCAACTGTTTGCCAATGGACCGATCCAAATCACCCTGCTCGGCGGCACCGGCCGACGCGTCAAGATGGGTATCGAAGCGCCGGAGCAACTGGCCATCCGCCGTAAGGACGTCAAAGACGTCGCCTGAGCCAGGATGAAAAAAACTCCGCTCGGCGAGCGGTTATCCGCGAGTTTGCTTCGCCGCTAACTCCTTGATTTTACATATCGGTCATGGGGCTTACATAGTAAGAAAACCTTTCTTGGTGTGCTTCGCTAACGACGTGGCGATGTGCATAATGGCATTCCTAACAACGAATGGTTCGAAGGGATTGTCCGGATGGAACGTCGTTTACATACCCGCCACCGTGCCCGCACGACTGTATACGTGGTGATGTCCGGAAGAAAAAGCCGGATCTGCAAGGCCAAGAATTTGAGCGCCAACGGCGTATTCGTCGAAACGGAAAATCTTGGGCTGCGCAAAGGTCAGCAAGTGCAGCTTGCCTTCGCGATTAACCTAGGTTTGGTCACCAAAATTCATCGGCGCACCGCCATCGTGGCGCACGTCACCCGCGGCGGGACCGGTTTGATGATGGAACAGTTCGCCGGCCGCTGAGGCTTGACACCTCCTGTAGACTTACAGGAATGCCACCCTTCGATCCTCCCCGCTCGGATGCCATCCGCATCCGCGGCGCCCGCCAAAACAATCTCAAGAATCTCGACCTCGATCTGCCGCTGAACGAGCTGATCGTGGTGACCGGCGTCAGCGGCTCCGGCAAATCTTCGTTGGTGTTCGACACCTTGTATGCCGAGGGACAACGCCGTTACGTCGAGACTTTTTCTCCGTACGCGCGCCAATTCCTGGATCGCATGGATAAGCCCCAGGTGGATCGCATCGAGGGCATTCCGCCCGCCATTGCCATCGATCAGACCAATCCGGTGCGAACCTCGCGCTCAACCGTCGGCACCATGACCGAGCTCAACGATCATCTGAAGCTGCTGTTCGCCCGTGCTGCCGTCCTGCATTGCCGCGGCTGCGGCCGGCCGGTTCGCCGCGACACGCCGGCCAGCATTCAGGAGCAACTGCACTCACTGTCGGCCGGCCACGGAGATCCCGCGCTGCTGCTGACTTTCCCGGTACCGATTCCGAAGAATTTCAAGGAAGCGGAAATCAAGCAGTTGCTTGCCGCGCAAGGCTACACGCGCATCCACGAACAGCGCGGCGACGTTTTGCAGGTGATTCAGGACCGCTTCCGCTGGTCATCGGTCGAACCGGCGCGAGCGGGCGATGCCATAGAAGGTGCCTTGAAGATTGGCCAGGGCCGTCTCGATGTATACCCCGCGACCGGCGAGCCTACCGCCCCCTGGCGGTTCTCGACCGGACTGCACTGCCCGGACTGCGACATCACCTATAAAAATCCGAGTCCCAGTACCTTCAGTTTCAATTCACCCATCGGCGCCTGCGAAACCTGCCGCGGATTCGGCCGCAGCATCGGCGTCGACTACGGCTTGGTGATTCCGGATGCCGGTTTGAGTTTGCGACAGGGCGCCATCAAGCCTTTGCAAACCGAGTCCTATAAAGAGTGCCAGGATGATTTGCTGAAATTCGCGCGCAAGCGCGATATCCCCCTGGACACGCCTTGGCGGGATCTCACCGACGTGCAACGCACCTGGGTGATCGAGGGCGAAGGCGAGTGGACCAAGAAAGTCTGGTACGGCGTGCGTCGCTTCTTCGCCTGGCTCGAAACCAAGGCGTACAAGATGCACATCCGCGTGCTGCTGTCGCGCTATCGCTCGTACACCGAGTGCAACGCCTGCCAGGGCGCGCGCCTCAAGCCGGACGCCCTGCTATGGCGGGTCGGCAGCCCTGCATACAACATCCGCGAGTTGATGCTGCTGTCCATCGATCACTGCGTAAGGTTCTTCGACAACCTGACGCTGCCGGCTCCGCTGGATGAGGCAACCGACCTGTTGCTGCGAGAAATCCGCGCGCGCCTTCGCTACCTCACCGAGGTGGGCCTCGGCTACCTGAATCTCGATCGCCAATCTCGCACCTTGTCCGGCGGCGAAGTCCAGCGCATCAATCTCACCACGGCGCTCGGCACATCCCTGGTAAACACCCTGTTCGTCCTGGACGAACCCTCGATCGGATTGCACGCGCGCGATGTCGATCGCATCGTCGGGGTCATGCACCGTCTGCGCGACGCCGGCAACACCTTGGTGGTGGTCGAACACGACCCCAAGGTCATGCAGGCCGCGGACCGCGTGCTCGACATTGGGCCGGGCCCCGGCGAACACGGCGGTGAGATCGTATTCTTTGGACCGACCCGCGAATTGATCCACGCCAAGGGCTCGCTCACGGCGGATTACCTGTCGCATCGCAAGCGCCCGCCGGCCATGCGCGCGCCGACAGCCCCGTCGCGCGCGGAACTCATGCAAGATTCTGTGCGTCTGACCGGCGTCACCGAACACAATCTCAAGAACATCGATGCCCGCTTTCCTCTGAAGCGGCTGGTGTGCATCACCGGCATCAGCGGTTCCGGAAAATCCACGTTGGTGCACGATGTCCTGTACCCCGCCCTGCTGCGTGCCAAGGGCAAGCCCACCGAAAATCCGGGCGCGCACCGCTCCTTGCAGGGCGCCGACCTCATCGATGACGTGGTCATGGTGGATCAAAGCCGCATCGGCCGCACCACCCGCTCCAATCCGGCCAGTTACGTCGGCGCATTCGATGCCATCCGCAATCTGTTCGCGCGCCTGCCGCAGGCCCGCGAGCGCAAGTACACCCACGGCACCTTCAGTTTCAACGCCGGCAACGGCCGCTGCCCCACCTGCGGCGGCAATGGCTTCGAACACGTGGAAATGCAGTTCCTATCGGACGTATACCTGCGGTGCCCGGATTGCAACGGGCGCCGCTTTCGCGCGGAGGTGCTGGAGGTCACGCTTTCGCGCCCGGGATTCATGCCCAAGAGCATCGCCGATGTACTCGACCTCACCGTCACGGAGGCCTTGGCACACTTTGCGGCCGACGCTGAAGTTTGTCTGCGATTGGCGCCGCTGGCCGAAGTCGGGCTGGACTACCTGCGCCTGGGACAGCCGGTTCCGACGCTGTCGGGCGGTGAAGCTCAGCGCCTGAAGCTGGCGGGTCACCTGGCCGACAGCGCGGTGCGGCTCGACAAGGCCGCCGCGCACCGCGGTTCCCTATTCCTGTTCGACGAACCCACCACCGGCCTGCATTTCGATGATGTCGCCAAGCTGCTGCGCGCCTTTCGGCGTTTGATCGATGCCGGCCATTCCTTGTTGGTGATCGAGCACAACTTGGATGTCATAGGCGCCGCCGACTGGATCATCGATCTCGGACCCGAGGGCGGCGAGGCTGGCGGCAGCATCGTGTGCGCCGGATTGCCCGTCGAGGTCATGGACTGCGTGCAATCCCACACAGGCAAGGCCTTGCTCGACATGCAGGCGGAGATTGCCGCATCGACCGGCTGCGTACGCGATTCGGCCGTAGCTGCGCCTTATACGATCGCGCGGGCCCCGATCCCCTCAGCCATCGAGATTCACGGCGCCCGCGAACACAATTTGAAGAACGTCGATGTGAACCTGGGACTCAACAAGTTCACGGTGATCACGGGAGTCTCGGGCAGCGGCAAGAGCACGCTGGCTTTCGACATCCTGTTCGCGGAGGGACAGCGGCGTTATCTGGAGTCCTTGAATGCCTACGCGCGCCAGTTCGTGCAGCCTTCCTCGCGTCCGGAGGTCGATGCCATTTTCGGCATTCCACCCACGGTGGCGATCGAACAGCGCACCAGCCGCGGCGGGCACAAGAGCACCGTGGCGACCTTGACCGAGATTTATCATTTCTTGCGCTTGTTGTATGTGAAGCTGGGGGTGCAGTACTGCCCCGCCTGCGATTCGCGCATCGAGCCGCAGTCCACCGATGCAATTGCAGCGCGCCTGCTGAAGGATTGTCGCGGCAAGGTGATCCAGCTATTCGCGCCCCTCATCGTCGCCCGCAAGGGTTTGTACACGGCCCTGGCCAAGTGGGCCCGCGGCAAGGGATTCGCGCATCTACGCGTCGATGGAGAGTTGCTGCCCACCGCAAAGTGGCCCCGGCTCGATCGCTTCATCGAGCACAACATCGAACTGCCCGTCGGCGAAGCCAGGGTGAGCGCCGCAGGGGAGACTGAATTGCGCTCGTTGCTCGAAACGGCCCTGGAGCACGGCAAAGGCGTCGTGCATGTGCAGCTTGCCTCGAAATCAGCCAAAGCTGCCGACGTGGCGGCGTTGTTCTCGACCAAGCGCGCCTGCCCGAAGTGCGGCACCGGATTCCCGGAGTTGGATCCCCGGCTGTTCTCCTTCAACTCCAAACACGGCTGGTGCAAGAGTTGTTTCGGCGCCGGGCTCACACTGCCGGAGTTCGACGCCGAGCAAAGCGGCGAGGAGTCGGTGTGGCGCGAAGACGCCGAGGCCCCGGCGGAGATTTGTCCGGACTGCGCCGGTCAGCGCCTGAATCCGGTCGCGCTGCACGTTCGGTTTCGCGATCGATCCATCGCGGCCCTCACCGATTTGCCCGTGCAGGATTTCGCGGATGTCCTAAAGACTCTGAAGCTCGTGGGCCGGGAACAAGAGATCGCTCGCGATTTGCTGGGAGAGTTGGCGGCGCGCACCACCTTTCTGTGCGACGTAGGTTTGGGATATTTGCAGCTCAATCGCGCGGCGCCGACCCTTTCGGGAGGCGAGGCGCAACGCATTCGTCTTGCGGCACAGCTCGGCTCCAATCTTCAAGGGGTGTGCTACGTGCTGGATGAGCCCACCATCGGTCTGCATCCGCGCGACAACGCTACTTTGCTGGACACTCTGGACCGGCTGCGTGCCAAGGGCAACACCTTGGTGGTGGTGGAGCATGATGAGGACACGATTCGCCGCGCGGACCACGTGATCGATTTGGGACCCGGGGCCGGAACCCGCGGCGGCCGTCTGGTCGCTGAAGGAACGGCCACGCAGTTGGCGCAGCTCGGCAATTCGGCCACTGGGCGCTGTCTTGCCACGCCTTTGACCCATTCGCGCTCGCGGCGGCGCCCCGTAAATCGCCAGACGCCGTCCATCGACATCAGCGGAGCAAGTCTGCACAATCTGAGAAACACCAACGCACGCGTGCCACTCGGCCGCCTCACGGTGGTTACCGGCGTGTCGGGTTCTGGAAAGTCTTCACTGGCGCGCGATGTGCTGCTCAGCAATCTAAAACGTCTCGTCGCGCGTCCCACCCGGTCCGACAGGGCGCGCCAGGCGACGGTGCTGGTGGAAGGATGCGAGGCAATCGACGGCTGGCAGTCGGTCAGCCGGGTGCTCGAGGTGGATCAGACGCCCATCGGCAAGACGCCGCGTTCCTGCCCCGCGACGTACATTGGATTTTGGGACGCCATCCGCCGGCTCTACGCCGATACCACGGAAGCGCGCATGCGAGGATTTACCGCCAGCCGGTTCTCTTTCAACACCGCGGGCGGCCGCTGCGAAGCCTGCGAAGGCCAAGGGATGCAGCGCATCGAAATGAGCTTTCTGCCGGACGTGCAGGTGCTGTGCGATACCTGCGGCGGCAAGCGCTTCAATCCGGAAACCTTGAGCATCCTATTCAAGGGCAAGAGCATCGGCGACGTGCTGGCCATGAGCGTCGACGACGCGTCGGAGTTTTTCGCAGCACATCGCAACGTGCACCATCCCATCCGCTTGTTGGCCGACGTGGGCCTGGGATATCTGACCTTGGGACAACCCAGCCCCACTCTGTCGGGCGGCGAGAGCCAACGCATCAAGCTGGTGACCGAATTGTCGAAGGTGCGCACCGACGAATTGGGGCAGGACCTGGCCCGTCGCGAAGGTCAGCACACACTGTACGTGCTGGATGAACCCACGGTCGGCCTGCACATGGCGGACGTCGAAAAATTGGTGCGCGTGCTGCATCGTTTGGTGGATACCGGCAATACCGTGGTGGTCATCGAGCACAATCTCGACATCATGGCCGAAGCCGATTGGATCATCGACTTGGGACCTGAAGGCGGTTCCGGTGGCGGCCGAGTGGTCGTGCAAGGCGCGCCTGAGAACATCACGGCCAAGCCGGATAAGAGCCACACCGCAAGGATTCTTGGTGAGTTTCTGGCCGAGCGCGGCGTCGACTAGGGAGCTACGTAACTTGGGACGTGCCGGCCGCTGAGCGCGCCCGCTATTTGCCCGCGGGCGCATCCGGCAACGGTTTGTTCTTGATGTCCTTGACCTTGGAGTGCAGCCCCTCGTCTTCGATCAGGCGCTTGCGCACGTAAAGAAACCGAATGGTCTCGTATTCGAACGGCGAGCCGGTGGAATAGTAGCGGAAGTTCACATTGGCCCGCTGATCGACCGCATTCGCCACGCCCAGGCCCCAGGAAACATCACCGCGATACAGTCGGAACACATCGATTCCATAGAGCGTGGCATAGTCCGCGGCGAACCCGAGGCCATCGCGCAAGGTGGACGGGCCCAGCAGCGGCAGCACCAGATAAGGGCCCGGATGCATGCCCCACTTCGACAAGGTGGTGGCGAACCCTGAGGGCGCGCCGGGCAATTTGAGCTTGGTGGCGACGTCGATCAAACCGCCGATGCCGATGGTCGAATTGATGGCGAGACGTTCGAGGCTGCGTAAACCGTATTTCAACCGCCACTGCAGCGTGTAGTTGACGATGCTGTCTATTTCTCCCAGGTTGCCGAAGAAGTTGTGCACTCCTGCACGCAACGGCGAGGGCACGCGTTTGTACACATTCACGGCCGGCAGGAAAATCGCGTCATCGAAGCGTGCATTGAAGCGGTAAGTGAAGCGGTTCAGCCGTTCCCAGGGATCGTAGGTGTACATCGGCGGCGCATCTGCCGGGGTTACCGGCGGCGCCGGCCGCTCGTCCGGCGCCACCGCGGCCGTATCCGGAGCGCGAAGCTCGGGCCCCGGTGCACTCGCATTGGCGGAGGCGGCGGCATCCGCAAATGCGGCTGCATTGGCGGCGGCGGCTGCGTTGTCGGCTGCCGGCGTTTCCGCGGGAACGCTGCGGATGGACACGCTCTGCGACGCACAGCCACCCAGCGCCGCCAACACCGCGGCCGCAATCATGATGGAGCGCATCATGGCGTCGCCCTCGGCCAGCGCCCCGCCAACATGTCGATCATATCGGCCACTTGGCGGCGGTCACCCACGGTGCCCAAATGGCCGCCATGATCATAAACGACGATTCGAGTGCCCAAGGTGTCCTTCAGCCAGTTCAGCTCGCGCTGATCGAGAATCAAATCGTCCTTGTTCGTCTGAACGTAATAGTCGGAATCGTTGCGCAACGCATCGCCGATGATGTCCAAGCGATTGCCGGCAATCAGAGACGCGCTGGTCGAGCCCGCCCGATGCTGCAAATAGTACGGCGCGAACACCCGCGCGAAGTATTCGCTGAAGGGCTTGTCGCGCAGCACCCGCTGCATCTCCTCCAGCGAGTCGCTTACCTTCGGCGGATGCTGCGGGTCGATCACCACGCCGGTCTTGGCATAGAGATCGCCGCAGAAAAACATATTGACCAGATCGGTGCGGAAGGTCAGGGATATGGCCGCCGAGAGTTCCGCGTCCGTTTTCAAGGTGGCTGCCGCTGCACCCAGCATGAAATTTTCATCGACCTGCACCCGGTCCGAAGCGCGGTACAGGTTTGCCAGCTGGGCGTAGAGGCGCCGGTAGAGCTGCTCGACGCCGTAGTCGCCCGTGCCGACATAGGCCGAGAACAATTTGTCGAGCCGGCCGATGGAGGAAAACAAACTGACGGGCGGGTTGATCATCACGACGCGATGAATCTTGAGCTTGCCTTCAGTGGCATCGATCGACTTGACGATGGCTGCGTTTGCGCCGCCCAAGCTGTATCCCAAGACGTCGATATCGGTGATCTTCACCTTGCGCGGCAGGTGCGCCACGATCTCCTGCATGGCTCCGTACAGATCGTGACCATCTTGCATCAGGTCGCCGGCGACACCGGTGCTGGAGGTCGATGCGATGAAGCCTGGAAAGGTCGGCGATGGCATGGTCAGAACGTGATAGCCGGCGCCGTACAGAGCGGCACGCAGCGTTTGCAACAAAGAGGTGTTGCCGTCGCCGCCTGTGCCGGAAATGACGATGGCCAAGGGTGCCGGCCCTTTCTGCGCCGAAAACCACACCTGCAGCTTGCTGTCGAACCACAACACGTCCGGCACCGGCAACCGCCACGGCACCTTCACCTTGATTTCGGATAGGGGCACTTTTTCCGGAAACTGTGCCATGTCCTGCGGGGGCGTACCGAACACCGTGGCGCGAAGAGCGGCCGAGTCTGCCAAACCTGTGGCCGGTCCGGTAACCGGGGGTACGGTGATCGTTTGTGCGCTCGCCGCGAAGCTGGCGGCGCCCATCAGTAGCGTCAAACCACACTGTTTGAGAAATCCCGCACCCTTTACCATCACGCATCCTCAACACACAGCGCAGGATAGTCGCACATGCAGCCGGTGCGAACGACCCCGCCGGTACGTAGGACAGAATCCTACGCGGACTCAAGCCGCCGGCTGGCGATCCGGCGCCGCGGCGTGGAATGCGGGAAGCTCACGGCAGGCAGCGTCAATGGCGAGAATTCTCGGATAGGGATTGAGGTCCAGCGAAAAGCGGCGTGCATTGAACACCTGGGGCACCAAGCAGATATCGGCAAGCGTCGGAGCATCGCCATGGCAAAAACGGCCGGTGTCGGCATCCCTCTCCAACCATCGCTCGAGTGCATCGAAGCCTACCTGCACCCAATGTCGATACCACGCATCGCGGGTGCTCTTTTCCTGACCTAACTGCTCTTCGAGATAGCGCAGCACCCTCAAGTTGTTGATGGGGTGGATATCGCAGGCGATGGCTTGGGCCAATGCGCGCACGCGCGCACGCGCAATGGGATCTTCAGGCAATAACGGCGGATCCGGGTGCAGCTCATCCAGATATTCCATGATGGCCATGGACTGGCCAAGCACTGCACCGTCATCGAGGCCCAGCGCCGGCACGAAGCCTTGCAGGTTGATGGCAAGGTAGTCGGCCTGACGATGCTCGCCGGCGCGAAGGTTTTTGACGATGGACTCATACGGCAGCTTTTTCAGGGCCAGTGCGATGCGCACTCGATAGGAAGCCGAGCTCAGCGGATAACCGTAGAGGATCATCGGGATACCCTGTTAAAGTTGGCCCACGGGCATACGGGAAACATCATGATCACGAAATCCATCATCGCATTTTCTCTTCTGGGCGTCATCGCGGCGTCGCCGCTCTGGGCGCACGCCAAGCTGCAAAGCTCGGTACCGGCGGACCACGCACAGCTGAACGAGTCTCCAAAGACCATCACCCTGCAGTTCAATGAGTCGGCAAGGCTCGCGCTGTTGAAATTGACTGCAGACGGCAAGGAAATCTCGGTGCCGGTCGACAAGAATGCGAAAGCCAGTCAATCCTTCACCGTCAACCTTCCCGGCCTGGCAGCCGGAACCTACACGGTGCAGTGGACCGCGGTGGCCGCGGACGACGGCCACGTGACGAAAGGCTCTTTCGACTTCACCATCACCGCTTAGCCTGGGCGCGCGGCGCCTGTGAACTTGAGCGGCTGGGATGTCGGTGCGGTCGCAGCCAAGGTGCTGGTCTATGCCGCCACCATGGGCGCATCGGGCGCAGTGTTCTTTTTGTCCTACGCAGGCGGTCTGTTGACCGGCGCGCAACGCGCATCGATCAGACGCATGCTCGCCATGCAGCTGATCGTCGCCGCGTTGTTCACATCGCTGCGGATTTTGCTGCTGACCGCAGATATGAGCGGCAGCTTTGCCGGTATGTTCGATCGCGACATGGCAGGCATGCTGTTGGGGGCCGGTGAAGGCGCCGCCGGCGCGTCGCGGTTGCTGGGACTGCTGTTGGCCGGATGCGCCTTGTCTTTGAATCTCCGCCTGCAAATTCCGGCCCTCGCCGGGGCGGTCATCGCAGCTACCTCGTTCGCCTGGGTGGGCCATGTGCGTGCGCTACAGCCGCATTTGCCGGCGACATTGTTCGCTTGCCTGCATTTGATCGGCGTTGCATTTTGGATCGGGGCATTGATGCCGCTGTGGTGTTCGACCCGTGAATCGGCGCTCGACGTGGGCGCCCTGGCGAACAGATTCGGGACCTTGGCCGCGGCCGTGGTGTCGCTGTTGGTGGTCGCGGGCCTCTGCATGCTGTGGATGCTGAGCCGCGGCCGAGCGGAATTTTGGACCAGCAGCTACGGCACCATGATCGCGGTAAAGCTCTTGTTGGTGAGCCTGCTGCTCGGCGCGGCCGCGTTCAACAAGCTGCGGCTGACGCCCCGATTGATGAACGGCGAGGCTCGCGCCGTTGTGATGTTGCGGCGTTCGATTCAGTTCGAGCTGCTGACGGCTGTCCTGATACTCATCGTCACCGCCAGTTTCACGTCGCTGACGGGTCCGCCGCACTGAATCAGGCGTAATCGACGTAGGCATTGGCGCCGGAGCCTGAAACGCAGGCATCGACATCGAATGCCGAGCGAATCAACTCCGGCGTCAAGGTGGACTCCGTCGGCCCATCGCCCTGCACGCGCCCGTTCGTCAATGCCACGATCCGGGTGGCGTGGCGCGCCGCGAGAGTCAGATCGTGAATGGCTGCAATCACCAGCTTGCCTTCGTTGGCCAGCCCCCGCAAACGCTTTGCGGTATCGACTGCATGCTTCGGATCGAGTCCGGCGATCGGTTCGTCTACGATCAATACGTCGGGATTGCCGACGAGGGCGCGCGCCAGCATCGCGCGCGCCAACTCCCCTCCCGAGAGCGTGGTTACCGGCTGCAATCGGTGCTCGAGCAAATCGCAGGACCGCAGCGCCATCGAGATCAGCGCATCGAATGCCTTCGGCAGGCCGCCGAGTGCGGGCAGCGTCGGCGTCAGCCCCAAAGCCACCAATCTCTCGACAGAAATGGGCCACTCGCAGCGCGGATTCTGCGGAAGATAGGCGCGGCGGCGGGCCAGCGCGGCACCTGTGATACCGCCCAAGTTGGCGTCATCCAACGCGATGCTGCCCGAATCCGGCTTCAGCAGGCCGGCGAGCGCCGACAGCAGAGTGGACTTACCGGCGCCGTTTGCGCCGATGACCGCAATGAACTCGCCGGCACAGGCGCGCAACGACACCTGATCGAGAATCGCACGGCCGCCGCGGCGAACGCTGACAACCGAGGCGCTCAGCTCAGTCATGCGAACTTGCTGAAATCAGGGGCGCGCCGTTCGGAGAACGCGGCGAACGCTTCTTTGAATTCGGCCGATTTCAACTGCCGTGCGAAGTGCCCATTCTCCTGCTTGATGCGCTCCAGCATCAGGGACTCGTCCCGCATCAGTGCTTTGGTGGCGACAACCGCAGCCGGCGCGCGTGCTGCGATGGCGCTCGCGGCGGTTCGAGCAACGGCATGCAAGTCCGCGGCCGGCACGGATTTATTCGCAAGGCCCCAACTCACCGCCTTCTCGGCATTGACAGGCTCGCCCAAAACGAACATTTCGAACGCGCGAACATGGCCGATACGCAACGGCATGAGCAAACTCGACGCAGCTTCGGGAACCAGGGCCAGATTTACGAACGGCGTCGTCAGCAATGCGTTGTCCGCGACGATCACCATGTCGCAGTGCAGGAGCATGGTGACGCCGATGCCGACGGCTCGACCATTGACCGCGGCAACGATGGGAGTACGGGCCCGGGCCAGCGCCGGTAACAGCGGATTGCCGTGGTCGGATGGCGGCTCTTGATTGGCTGCGATGGCGGCGAAATCGGCGAGGTCGTTGCCGGCGGTGAACATGTCGCCATTGCCTTGAATCAAAATGCAGCGGATGTGCGGATCGCTGTCGGCGTTCGCTATTTCAGTTGTCAGGGTGCGGTACATGGCGCGCGTCAGGGCATTCTTCTTGTCGGGGCGATTCAAGGTGAGGATCAACAGTTTGTCCGCCTTCTCGATCAGCACATGGTCAGTCACGGTATCTCCTCATGGTCAGCTCTTGAGCTGAATCAGCACCCAGAATGCGCCCAGACCGGCCAACGCCGTGACTGCGGCTTCCGCGGCAATATTCTCAACTAACAGGCTCTTGCGTATTCGAGACCACCCGATCGCAGCCGTGTACAGCGCGGCCATTATGCCGAACTCCAGCACCAGAGATCCGGCATTGAAAGAAACCAGTGCCGATGATCTCAGTTCGTGCCTCAAGTGTAGTCGTGCATAATCGCCCCATAGCACGGTTCCGTCGAGCAGGCCAAACAGCAGCGGCAGCACCCATGCTGAAAAAGCCTCTTGGCGGGCGGCCAGGAGCGCGAAACAGCTCGAGAAGACCGCGGCGCCCAGCAGCAGCCAGCCGGCATCGGCATTCAAATGCCATACGGCCACGCTCAGCAATCCCAATACGGCGGCCAAAGGCAGCGCGAGTCGCCAAGCTTGGATCACCCGCCGTGAAATCCACGCCACGGCACACAAACTCACCAGCAATCCCAGCGCCGATTCGAAAGGTGCGGTTGAGGGCACCCATGGCATCAGCGGCAGGAAGTTCGAAAGCCCATATCCTGCCGACAAACCGAGCGCAGCGATCAACCAATCGCGCCGACTGCGCGCGACCAGCATCAGGCCGAGAAAAAAGCACAGGCGCTCGACATCACCTGCGGCATGCCTTGCGCCCAAACCCAGATAGACACCGACGCCGGCTGAGCCAGGCCTGTCGGCCACATCGACTTGCCGATGTGCCGCCGTGAATAGTTGAATTGCGGATGAACCGCCCAGCTCGATTCGAGCATAGTCCACATGCAGCGGCACGCGGTCGAACAAGAAATCGTTTCTCAGCGTCGGAGGAGAAGAGTTCGGGCAATGAAAGATGATTTCGAACCCGTACAAGCCTTCGCCTGCGGCCAGTGCATTGATGCGCCCGATGTCATAGCCCTGGTCTATTGGCTCACAGACCACACCTTGCGCCTGGACTTTGAAGTGACCCAGCACGTATGCGGCCAGCTTTTCGCTGGACGGCGGCGGCTGATCCGGTGGCTGCGTGTATGTCGCTTCCGCCGCAGGAAAGCTGATACGCAGCGTCACTTGGTCGCGCGCAATCAACCAGACCGAATGGCTGATGCTGCGTGTTGCCGCGCCCGCAGTTGCGCTTGACGCCATCCAACAAAGCGCAAGCCAGGCCATGACCCGCATCACTGCGTCGCCTGCGGCGCCTGCGGCGCGATCAGAATTTGCGCCTCGCGTCGCAACATGCTCAATTCGTCATCTTGCGCGCGCTTTGCGACCGACTCCACATAATCGGCGTACACCTTGGCACGTACGCTTGCGAAATCGGCCAGGCGAGGCGCCTGCCGGCTTTGCATCAGCAGCAGGTGAACGCCATCGGCATCGACGATGGGCTCCGAAATCTGTCCGTCGGACAAAGCGGCGGCGATCGGGAACAAGGGGGCGCCGAGATGCAATTTCGCCGCAAAGTCGGGCATTGCGCCCGGATCTGCACGTCCGGAATCTACCAATCCAAAATGCTGCATGACCTGTTCGACGGCTGCGCCGGAGCGCAGACGGTACAGCGCATCTTCGGCGTCGGTTTGCGCCTGCGATGTGCTTTGATTGGCGTTCTGATAACCGCCCACGCGCAGCAGCAAATCGCGTACCTGCATGGTCCCCGTGGTCGAGTAGTTCGCGAGATGCGCATCGTAATAGGCTTTCAATTGCGCATCGGTGGGCGGCGTTCCCCTGGAAGCCGCGTCGGCTTGCGCATTCACGGCGGCTATCATGACATCACGCACTTCCGTGGTGGTCTCCGGCAGATCCAGCAGCACGCCGCGTTGCACCAGCAACTCCTCATCGATCATGGCCTGCAGCGTCTTGCTGCGTTCGGCGCGCGTGGTCTGTTCAAAGGGCTTGCCCGTTGCGGATGCCGTCTGCGCCATGAAGTCGCTGTTCAATATGCCCTTTTGATTCACCACTGCGACATAGCCTGCAGGCACGGCAAGCGTCCGCGGCGCGGCGCGGAACAACCCGAATCCGCCGACCGCCACCCCGATGGCCGCCCCAATCGCCGGCAACAGCGCGGAACGAGCCGGGCGCGGCCATGCGCGATTCCGTTCAACCATCCGCAACTCCATGCGATCGCGCGTAAACGTAGATGGCCAGCGCTCGTATCTGAGCGAGATCGAGCGCGCCGATCCAAGCAGGCATGATGCGATGCTGCCCGGAGTAAATGGCGTCGTAGAAGACCTGGCTGTCGTTACCGCTGTGCCATTGATCCACGGTCAAGTCGGGTGCGCCATAGTCCGAATTGCCCTGCCCGGTCTCACCATGACAATCCGCGCAGTTGGCTCTCGCCACATCGTTATAGACCGCGCGGCCCTCAGTGGCCGCCGCCGCCTGGTGAGGCTGGCCGCTCAACTGCAACAAATACTGCACAAGATTGCGGATCTGCGCCTCGCTCAAGCGTCCGGTCAATCCGAAGGCCGGCATGTCCGTCACATTGCGCGACTTGCTTTGCCCACTGCGCACTCCATACAGCACGGTGCGCTCGATCTCGATCATGCTGCCATCGCCGAACAGCCAGTGCTCGTCCTGAAGGTTTGGAGCACCCTTGCCGCGGTCGCCTTGCAATCCTGTGCCATGGCAACCTGAACAATGGGCCGCGTACAAGGGCTTGGCCTTCGAGATGGCGAAGGCCGTCAGTTCATGGTCTCCAAGCACGCCCGCCTCATCGGCCAGCAGCATTCGGTTCCACAGTTGCGATTGGCGCAGGCGATGCTGAGCCAGCAAGCCGCCGGCGAGCAATAGCACGCAGAGCGCGGCGATTGCGGCAAGAATGCGGCGCCTGCCGCCGGATTGCGCGGAGGAGCGACTGGATGGCGGGTCAATCATGCGGAACTCATCGTGTAATATATTCTACTTGTCATGAATCAATCCGCTGCACCGCTCTCTCGCCAGCGTCCAATGGCGCCGCTCCCTCACCGTTTCGTGCGCCGATTGACCTTGATATACGCAGCGGCCGCTCTGGGGGCGATGCTGCCATTGCTCATCCGATTGCTTCCGAACACGGTGTTTCCCGGTGCCCAGGCCTCGGTGGCGGAAGCGACCGGTGGCGGTCTGGCCGCCACCGTGCTGGCTGCTCTTTTATTGGCCGTCACCGTTCTCAGCGCGACCTTGGCGCTCACTTGGGCGCGCTATCGCGACTCGACCCGCATTGATCCAGGCGTCGCCGCGCGTCAAGGTCAAGCCTCGATCGTTCCGCTAGGCGCAACCGGCGTCATCGTCAGTGCCGCGTTGCTGTGGCCCAAAGGTTCTTCGACCGCACTGTCCGGCAATGCAAATGTCGTGGCCGCGTTCGTTTTCGCCCTTGCCTTCGTGTCGCTGGTGGCCGAACGGACCATGTCCGCCTTTCCGGTCCCGCAATTGCCCGAGGCCCCGTCCCTGCGGCGCCTGCTGTTGCTGGTCACATTGCTGTTGGTTGCATCCGCATGCGCCGAACTCGGCCGAGGCGCGGGATTGCAATGGGTGCGCTGGCCGACGATGGCGCTGATAGTGCTGCCCTGCGCGGTGGCTGCCGAACTGGCCGCGCGTGCGCTGGCGCGTATGTTCTTGCCGGCCCCGCTTGCCACGAATGCAACCGCCGTCACCACCAGCATTGTGGCAACCGTGGCGACCGGTGGCCCGAGAGCTCCGGCCACCCTGCTGCGTACACATCTAGGGTTGGATTTTGCACGCAGCTGGGCGCTGTCTTATCTGAGCGCGGCACTGTTGCCGGCTGTGTTCGTGAC
>CAZZWM010000076.1:0-20049 GCA_964657945.1 uncultured Steroidobacteraceae bacterium | reverse complement strand
TTTCTGTTCCAAGGTGGCTTCGTGACGGCGGGCGCCGCCGTGCCTCAGTAGGCCTTGTCGTCGCGAAACACCTTGATGATGGTCAGCAAGATGATCTTGATGTCGAGCATCGGCGACCAGTGCCGCAGATAGTCCAGATCGTAGTTCACTCTGGCTTCCATCTGTTCCAACTGCGCGGTCTCGCCGCGGCAGCCGTTGACCTGCGCCAGCCCGGTGATCCCTGGCAGCACCTTGTGGCGCACCATGTAGCCCTTGATCAGCTTGCGGTATTCCTCGTTGTGCGCAACCGCATGCGGCCGCGGGCCCACCAGGCTCATGCGACCCTGCAGCACGTTGATGAGCTGCGGCAGCTCATCCAGCGAGGAGCGCCGCAGCATGCTGCCGATGGGGGTGATGCGATCATCGGTCTTCGACGCCTGGCGGATGTGCGAGCCGTCCTCGGTGACGCGCATGGTGCGGAACTTGTAGACGGCGATTTCCCGTCCGTCGAGACCATAGCGGCGCTGCTTGAATATGATCGGGCCGGGCGATGATGCCTTCACCATGACGGCGATCAATACCAGCACGGGCAGCAGCAGCAGCAGAATGACGACGGACAGGGCGGTATCGGTCAGACGCTTCACCACGCCGCGATAGCCATAGAACGGTGTCTCGCACATGGCCACCACCGGAATGCCGTGGATCTCGCCGGAGCGCGCCTGTATCAGGTCGAACACGAAGATGTCAGGAACGTAGTAGATCGATGCCGTGGTATCGCGCAGGTCATCGAGCAGATTCATCACGCGTTTCACGTGCCGGATGGGCAGCGCGATGAAAATGACATCGGTGCGATGCTGTTTCACGTACTCCCCGAGTTCGCTCAAGGAGCCGACCAGCGTGGTGCCGGGTTCCATCCCCAGACGATCCGAGCTGCGGTCGTCGAAGAAGCCCGTGACCTCGAGCCGCATGCTGGGATTGCTCTTCAGTCGGCGGGCCAATTCCAGGCTGCTGTTGTTGTAGCCGGCGATGATGGCGCTGCGCGCGTCGAAGGCATTGATCAAGAAGCGCCGCATGATCTCCTGCATCATCAGCGTCGTGATCACCAGGGCGACCGGCGTGGCGGCTGCCCAGGTCAAAAAGATGCGGCGCGGATAGCCCTCCAGCGACTTGGTGGCGTAGCCAATGGCGAGCATGACGCCCAGCAGCAGCAGCCAGCGCACGATCACATCCACGACAGCCGACAACCGGGCGGAAGTGAGCTGCGAGTTCACCTCCCGCGGCGGGGTGACCAGCACCAGGCAGAGCACGGCGACCACGACGATGGCTTCGGAGGAGCGATCGAAACGAATGTCGAAGAAAACGATGGTCGCCCACAGTGAGGCGACTGCGACGATGGCGGGCATGATGGCCTGCAGCAGCGCCATCACCGCAATCGAAAAGCTCTGCTTGAGTAAGACCGGTTGGCTCATCGGTATCCAAGGGAATGCGCCTGTGGCGCTACAGAGTCACCCTACATTATCGACTAATTCGACACTTCGTGAGCGGGCGACTCTCGGTTAATGTTAAATCCATCAACGAAGGCCGGTCAGTTCTGTGACCTGCCGATGATATTCTAGGGGACTATGACAAACGTTCCATTACTCGATCTTAAGGCTCAGTTCGCGCAAATTCGCTCCGAGGTGATGCCGATAATCGAGCAGGTATGTGAAAGTCAGCGCTTCATTCTCGGCGATCATGTAACGGCGCTGGAAGCAGAAGGTGCACATTACTGCGCCTCGGCGGCGGGAATCGGCGTTTCATCGGGTACCGATGCGTTGCTGCTGGCCTTGATGGCTTTAGGTCTAGGCGCCGGCGATGAAATAATTACATCCCCATTTACTTTTTTTGCGACGGCCGGAACGATTGCCCGGCTCGGCGCCCGGCCGGTGTTCTGCGACATCGACCCGCGGACATTCAATCTTTCGCCGGCTGCGGTGCAAACATTTCTTGACACACAATGCGCGCTGCGCGACGGCCACTGGGTCAATGTCAACACCGGGGGGCGCATCAAGGGCCTGATGCCGGTTCATTTGTACGGCCAGTCGGCCGACATGGATCCCTTGATGGCAATCGCCAAGCACCACCATTTGAAAGTGATCGAGGATGCGGCCCAGGCCATCGGCACCGAATACAAAGGCGCACGGGTCGGATCCATCGGCGACATCGGCTGCTTTTCGTTCTTTCCGAGCAAGAATCTCGGCGCCTTCGGCGATGCCGGCTTGAACACCACCAACGATGCGGCACTCGCCGAAAGCATGCGCGTGCTGCGCGTGCACGGCGGCAAGCCGAAGTATTTTCACGCCGTCATCGGCGGGAACTTCCGCATCGACGAATTGCAGGCGGCCGTGCTGCGGGTCAAATTGCGCTACCTGGACCAATGGACCAGCGGCCGCCAGCGCAATGCGCGCTTCTATGACGGCGCCTTCGCCGCATCGCTCGAGGGCCGCGTGACCACGCCCTATGCCTACCCTAAGTGCCGGCACATTTTCAATCAATACGTGATCCGCGTTGCGCGTCGCGATGCACTGCGGGATTTCCTCACGCAGCGAAACGTGGGCACGGAAATCTACTATCCGGTGCCGCTGCATCTGCAGAAATGCTTCGATTATCTGGGCTACCGGGCGGGCGATTTCCCCGAATCGGAGCGCGCCGCCGCCGAGACGCTGGCACTGCCCATCTATCCGGAGCTGAGTCAGGAGCAACTCGCCCATGTGGTGGGCTCGATCGGCGAGTTCTTCGAGAAGAACTAGCTTTTCTTGAAGTCGTCGGGCAGCAGTTGGTGGCGGGACAGCAGTTTGTAGAAATCGGTGCGGTTGCGCTTCGCCAGCCGCGCGGCCTGGCTGACGTTGCCGCCCGTGATCTGCAAGATCTGCGATAGATAAATGCGCGTGAACTCGTCGCGAGCCTCATCGAAGGAGGGCAGGCGTCCTGGATTGCCGCCGAGGGACTGCTGCACCAATTCCGCCGTGATGATGGCGCCATGCGAAAGGGCCACGTTCTGGCGCACCACGTTGTACAGCTGCCGCACATTGCCCGGCCACTCGGCCGTGGCCAGCAACTCCACCGCTTCCGGCGCGTAAATCTTGCGCTGGCCGCTTTCCTTGGCGATCTGTTCCAAGAAATGCGCCACCAGCAAGGGGATGTCTTCACGGCGGCGACCGAGCGAGGGCACCTCGATGTGCACCACATTCAGCCGATAATACAAATCCTCGCGGAACTGGCCGCCGACCATCAATTCATGCAGGTCGCGATGCGTCGCTGAAATGATGCGCACATTGGTTGGCACGGCCTCGGCGCTTCCCACCGGGCGGATGGCATTTTCCTGCAGCACGCGCAGCAGCTTGACCTGCAGGCGCATGGGCATGTCGCCGACTTCATCGAGCAGCAGCGTGCCGCCGTCGGCGGTTTCGAACAGACCTTTTTGAGCGCGCGAGGCGCCGCCAAAGGCGCCCTTGTCGTGACCGAACAGCTCCGACTCGAGCAAGTTCTCCGCCATGGCGCTGCAATTGATCGAGACGAAGGGTTTGTTGCGCCGGGGGCTGGCTTCGTGAATGGCACGCGCCAGGAGCTCCTTGCCCGTGCCGCTCTCACCGGTCAGCAATACGCGTGCATCGGTGCCCGCCACCATGTTTGCCTGCGCCAACTTGTCTTCCATCAGCTGATTGCGCGTGATGATGTTGGCGCGCCAATCTTCATCGACGTGCGCGAAGCCTGATACCTTCAGCGCCCGCTGCACGTGATCGAGCAGATCCTGCTTGTCCACCGGCTTGGTGAGGAAACCGAAGGCGCCGCTCTGCGTGGCGTGCACGGCATCCGGGATGGTGCCATGCGCGGTCAAAATGATCACCCGCAGTCCCGGCCAGCGGCTCTGAAGTTCCTTCAGCAAGCCGATGCCATCCATCTGGTCCATGCGCAGGTCGGTGATGACCAGGTCCGGCCGGAAGCGCACACAGGCGGCGAGGGCGGCAGCGGCGCTTTCCACCGCTTCGACCTCGTAGCTCTCGGCGCGCAGCCGGATGGTCAGCAGGCGCAGCAAACCAGGATCGTCATCGACGACCAGAATGCGCGCTTTGCGCTTTTGCGGGGTGGTGATTTCGCGCGGGCTGGGCGAAATGCCGAAAGACAGCGGCGCGGTGGCGGCGATCGAATAGGCGTTCACGGGTTTATCTCCCATATCTGGTCAGGGCGTGCGTGGCCGTTGCTCGATGTGAGTGACCGCCTCGAGCTTGGCTCGAGCCTCATCCAGCTGCTTGCGCAATTTCGCATTTTCATCCTGTTCCGCTGACAGACGGCGGTTGAGCGCCTGTTCCTTGTCATGTGAATCACGCGGCGTTTCATCCCGCATTCGCTTGTTTTCGGCCTGAAGGACCAGGGTCAGCTCAACTTGTCTGAGCGCCACCGTGGCCAACAAGCGCTCCACGGGCAATAGAGTTTCAGGCCGCGCCAGCAATTCCGACAACTGTCGCTGCGCGGCGACGGGATTCGAGCCTGCATGACCCGGTGTCGCGAGGGCCAGGGCGAACTTGAGCCGATTGCTGGTGGTAGGGCTCAACTCGGCTGCTTCCTTGGCCGATTGAAACAGCTCGGCCTGGCGGGCCGGATCGCCCTGCGGCAAGCTGCTCATCATCTCGAGCAGCGGCACCAAAGCCGCGGTGTCCTGGGCCGCCCCCCCCGATTCCACCGGCGGCGTCGGCTTGGAGTTGCCGGCGCCGCCCAAACTGCCGCAGGCGCCGAGTGCGGCGCTGGCTGCCAGGATGGCGGTCAGCTGCCAGGGCTTACGCGGCATGGGCTTTGTCACGCAACGCCGCGGGGGTCTGACGCAGGGGCAGGTGAATGCGGAAGTGAGCACCGCCGATCTTGGCTTCGAGGATCTCGATGCTCCCTCCATGGGCATTGACGAACTCGGTGACCACCGACAATCCGATGCCGGTGCCTTTCACATGGCCTCCCTGCGGCGTCTTACCCTGATAGAAGGCCTCGAAAATACGATCGCGTTCCTCCGGCGGAATTCCCGGGCCGCTGTCCATGACATCGAGCACCAGGTGTTCACGCTGCCTGCGCGCATGGATGGAGATGGTGCCGCCGCGCGGCGTGAACTTGATGGCGTTCGACAGCAGATTGTCGAGGATCAGGCGCACCTTGCCGCGGTCGGCGATGGGTGTGAGATCCTCGACCTGCACGTCCAGGCGCACGCGCTGCGCGACCAGGGTCAGCTGCTGGTTCTCCAGCACCGATTTGATCAGCGGACGCAATTTGAATTCCGAAATCTCCATGCCGACGCTCTTGGCCTGCCAGGCGCTGAAGGATAGTAGGTTCTCGATCAGCCGCTGCAGTTTCATGCTGTTCTCGCGCAAGATCCCGGTGACTTCGCGTTGCGCGCTCTGCAGTTCGCCGACGGCGCCGTCCATCAACAATTCCGTGCCTTCGCGGATGTTTGCCAAAGGCGTCTTCAGTTCATGCGACATGTGTCGCAAAAACCGGTTCTTCTCCTGCGCCAGATCCAGCAGCCGGCCGCGCAGCCACTCGAGCTGCGTCGCCAGTCGCTCCAAGTCGGCAGGGCCGCGTATCGCAATCGGCCGCGAGAAGGTGCCGCGTCCCAGTTCGCTGATCGCCCGATCGATGGCGCGGATCGGCCGGCCGAACAGATAGGTGAACAGGCCGACCACGATCACCGTGATCGGCACCAGCAGCAAGGTTTGAAGCGCCAGGTCTTGCTGGGCTTTCTGCGTGGCCAGCTCCAGGCTGGCGGTCTCCCGGTCGATCTGCAGACTGATGTGATCGGACAGCTTCAAGGCGGCATCGGACAGTTGCGGGAAGGCGTTGATGACCGTGGCCATGCCCTTGGAATTCGGCGCGGCGGCCTTCAGGTCGGTGAGCAGTTTGTTGGCCTGCTCCTCTATCGCGCCCGCGCCCTGCTGCGATTCGTTGTCCAGGGGCAAGGTTTGCAGGTCGTGAATCGCGGTGATCAGACGGCCGTGGTCCCGGCCATAGGCCTCCAGCAGATCGGCATTGCCGATGATCTGATACAGGCGCGCGGTGCGTTCCATTGCGCCGATTTCCTCGAACATACGCTGGTTGTTGCGCGTGCCCTGCATGCCGTGCGCCACCAACTGCTGGCTGCGGATCGACAGGCGGTTCATCTGCACGGCGGCATTGACGATGGCGAACAGCAACGGGGCGGCCACGATCGTGAAGCCGATCAGCATCAGTCCGCTCAAGGATTTTGGACGCGGCAGTCGCATAATCGGCATTCTAGCAGCGTGCTGTGGCCAAAAAGCAGTGACGGGTTCGTAACTGTAGTATTGCGGCACATGACCAGTGAAGCCCCCTACGCGCAGCTCTCTCCCGAAACCGTATTGGATGCGATCGAAGCCGTGGGCTACCGCTGCGACGGCAGGGTCCTGGCGCTCAATAGCTACGAAAACAGGGTCTATCAGATCGGCATCGAGGATGCGGACCCGGTGGTCGCCAAGTTCTATCGCCCAGCCCGTTGGAGCGATGCGGCCATCCGTGAAGAACATGCGTTTTCCGCGGAATTGGCTGCGCAGGAGATTCCGGTGGTGGCGCCCTTGGGCGTGGACGGTGAAACCCTGCATGCGCATCGAGAATTTCGCTATGCCGTGTTTCCGCGCAGGGGCGGGCGCTGGCCGGAGTTGGGCACCCATGACGATCGCGAGTGGGTCGGACGCTTCCTCGGTCGAATCCATGCGGTCGGGCGTGCCGCGCGTTTTGCGGCCCGCGGCGCCCTGAACATGCAGAGCCTCGGCCGCGATGCGCGCGACTTCGTGCTCGAAGGCGGGTGGATGCCGGATTATCTGGCCGATAAATACGCCGACCTCACCGATCAGCTGCTCGATGAAGTCGAGGCGCGCGCGGCCGGCTGGAATGGCGCGGCCATGGGCAGGATCTTGGGCGACTGTCATCGCGGCAACATTCTGTGGACCGATCGGGGACCGCATTTCGTCGATCTCGACGACTGCTTGAGCGGCCCGGCAATTCAAGACATCTGGATGCTGCTGTCCGGCGGCGAACAAGAAATGCGCTCGGAACTGACCGATTTGCTGAAGGGCTACGAGCAATTCCTGCCGTTCGATCGCCGCGAGATCGAGCTGATCGAACCGCTGCGCGCACTGCGCATGGTGCACTACGCCGGATGGCTGGCGCGCCGCTGGCACGATCCGGCGTTTCCGAAAGCATTCCCCTGGTTTGCCGAGCCGCGCTATTGGGAGCAGCACTACCGCGCGCTCGAGGATCAGCTTGGCGCCGTGCTCGCACCGCCGCTGGAACTGTGACGCAGTCAGCCATCGCACGGGCCTGTCGGTTGTGATTGGCTGCCGATTTGGTGATCATAGCGGCATGGCTGGCGCTGCATCGATAACAACCAACGCGCGGATCCTGCTGCTGTGTGCGCTGGCGGTGCTCAGTGCCTGTCAAAAAGATCCGGACACCGCCGCCGCCCCGACATCGCAAGTGAAGACGAAGGCCGCGCCGATCGTGAAGCCCGGTCCCACGGCGGCTGAACTGACCGCCGGCATGGTGGAGGCGGCGAGTCAGGGCAAGGCGCAGGCCGCCGTGGATTTGAAGTTCGAGTTGGTGCAGAAACCCAGAGTGGGCCAGCCGCTGGAAATCGATCTGGCGCTGCTGCCGCAAGTCGATGCGAAATCCGCCAACATCCAGATCGCCGCCGCCGATGGCTTCACCCTGGCCGACGGTGCGGGGCAATTCGAGATTCCCGTGATCGCGGCGGGCGAGGTGTATCGCCATACCGTCAATGTCACGCCGACCACGGAGGGCGTGTTTCTCATCGGTGTCACATTGTTGCTGAAGAATGACGACGGCACCGACACCCGGGCTTTCTCGATTCCCGTCATCGTCGATCGCTAAGCCTGGTGTGGTGGGCCAAAAAGCCCTATAATGGGGAGTTTCCCACCTAGGCCTCCTCGTGACCCAAAAACTCCGCAATATCGCCATCATCGCGCACGTCGATCATGGCAAAACCACGCTCGTCGACCAGCTGCTGAGGCAGTCCGGCACTCTCGATGCGCGCAAGGATTTGCAGGAGCGGGTCATGGATTCCAATGACCTGGAGCGCGAGCGCGGCATCACCATCCTCGCCAAGAATACCGCCATCACCTGGGGCGATTACCGCATCAACATCGTCGATACCCCCGGCCACGCCGACTTCGGCGGCGAAGTGGAACGCGTGCTGGCGATGGTGGATTGCGTGCTGCTGCTGGTGGATGCGGTCGACGGGCCGATGCCGCAGACGCGCTTCGTCACGCAGAAGGCTTTCAAACACGGACTGCGCCCCATCGTGGTGATCAACAAGATCGACCGCGATGAAGCGCGCCCGGGTTGGGTGCTGGACCAGACCTTCGATCTGTTCGATCGGCTGGGCGCGACCAACGAGCAATTGGATTTCCCGGTGGTGTACGCCTCGGCGTTGCGCGGTTTCTCGGGACTCGATTCCGGCATCCGCGAGGGCGACATGCAGCCCCTGTTCAAGACCATCGTCGAGCACTGCCCGCCGCCGGACGTGGATGCGGACGGCTCGCTGCAGCTGCAGGTGACGCTGTTGGACTACTCCAGCTACGTCGGCGCCATCGGCATCGGCCGCATCAAGCGCGGCACGATCAGGAAGGGCATGCCCGTGACCGTGATCAACCGCGAAGGGGCCACACGCCCCGAACGCATCACCCAGGTGTTGGGCTTTCATGGCCTCACGCGCGTGGAGGTCGAGTCGGCGTACGCGGGCGACATCGTGGCGTTCGCCGGCATCGCCGAGCCCAAGGTTTCCGATACCGTCTGCGATCCGTTGAACGTCGAGGCGCTGCCCAGCCTCACCGTGGATGAACCGACCATCAGCATGACATTCGAGGTCAACACCTCGCCGTTCCTGGGCCGCGACGGCAAGTTCGTCACCAGCCGCCAGATTCGCGAGCGCCTGGAGCGCGAGTCGATTCACAACGTGGCGCTGCGGGTCGAGCCCACCGCCGATCCGGACAAGTTTCAGGTGTTCGGCCGCGGCGAATTGCACCTGGGCGTGCTGCTGGAGAACATGCGGCGCGAGGGCTACGAAATGGCGGTGTCGCGTCCGCGCGTCGTGATCAAGCAGATCGACGGGGTCGCGCATGAACCCATCGAGCAGGTCACGGTGGATGCCGACAGCGATGCGCAGGGCGCCATCATGCAGGCACTGGGCTCGCGCGGCGGCGATCTGAAGGACATGCAGTCCGATCGCGGACGCGTGCGCCTGGATTACATGATTCCCTCGCGCGGCTTGATCGGCTTTCAAACCGAATTCCGCACCATGACCCGCGGCACGGGCTTGCTGCACCATGTATTCGATCACTACGGTCCGGTGGTGCAGAAGGAACTGGGACAGCGGCCCAATGGAGTGCTGATTTCCAACGGCCAGGGTGTTGCCCTGGCGTACTCGCTGTTCAGCCTGCAGGAGCGCGGCCGCCTGTGCATCGGCGCCAACGAAGAGGTGTACGAGGGCATGATCATCGGCATGAACAACCGCGATGACGACCTGGTGGTGAACCCGCTGAAGGGCAAGAAGCTGACCAACATGCGCGCGTCCGGCAAGGATGAAGCCGTGGTGCTCTCGCCGCCGATCCGATTTTCCCTGGAACAGGCCATGGAGTTCATCGACGACGATGAATTGATCGAAGTGACGCCCAATCATATCCGCCTTCGCAAGCGTTTTTTGTTGGAAAACCAGCGAAAACGCGGTGCCCGCGAATCCATGGATCAAGCTTCGTAACAACTTGACCGACTATTGGTTGAACCGAGACGCCCGTCACGCCTCCGTTGCGGGATCACCCTAACATCTGGGTTTGAGGGGCTTCGGAAGGCCTCAAGCCAATGTGTGGGAGATGCAGGCCTTGTCACGCGATATCGCGGCCGCTTTATTCAGCGAGCCAACGCCAACTGCTGACAAACTGAACCACCTGCTCGAACGCCAGATCGCCGAGGCGGGAGGCCGGGACGGTGCCCCTGATCTCGACAAGCTGCTGCGGGCCATCAGCGCCCACTATGACAGGGTGGATCTGGAGCGCCGCGGGGTGGTGCGCTCCATGCAGCTCATGTCGGACGAGGCACAGGCCCTCACCCGCGAGATCCGCGAGCAAACCTCCACGCATCTGCAGGCCATTCTCGATAACGTCAAAGACGCCATCGTGACGGTGAATGACACCGGCCATATCGAAACCTTCAATCACACCGGCGAACGCATCTTCGGTTACGCGCCCGCGGAGATTCTCGGGCGCCCCCTGGGCTTCCTGCTGCCGGATCTCGATTCACGCGATCCCTGCGAACCGCTGGAGCGCCTGGCAGCCAAGATCGACGACACGCATGTCGACCTCGCGGCGCATCAAACCTGGGGCCTTGCCAAGGGCGGCAGCCGGGTCGCGGTGGAAATAGCGGTGAGCAAGGCCAAGCTCAATTGGCGCGATGGCTACATCATCTGCGTGCGCGACATCACCGAGCGTCACCTGGCGGAGGTGGCGGTGCGCGAAAGCGAGGGCCGCTATCGCACCTTGGTGGAACACGCGCCGGAGGTGATCGTGGTGTTCGATGCCGACGCCGGCCGCTTCATCGACGTCAATGAAAATGCCTGCCGTTTCTTCAAGCTGACGCGCGAGGAGCTGCTGAGCAGCGCATTGGAGTTGATCGGACCCGCCGAGTCCTCGTTAGGGATGGCACGCGGTCATATCGACAGCGCGCTGTCCGGAGCCGTGCCGGTGTTCGAATGGAACTATGCCGACGCCACCGGCCAGACATGTCCTTGCGAAGTGCGGCTGGTGCGTCTGCCAAGCTCCAACCGCCGCCTGCTTCGCGCCAGCATCATCGACATCACGGAGCGCAAGCGCGCCGATGCCATTGCCTCGGGCGAGCGCCGCGTGTTCGAGAAGATCGCGGCGAATGCGCCGCTGGCCACGGTGCTCGACGCGCTGTGCGAGGTCATCGAGCGGGCCATGGCGCATGGCAGCTGTGCCATCAACCTGCTCGACCCGGACCGGCAGTCTTTGAGCTGCGGCGCTGCGCCGAATCTGCCGCGCGAATTCGTCGCCGCCATGGACTGTGCCCCCATCGGCATCCGCTTCGGCTCATGTTCGGCAGCCGTTTACCTGGGCCGTCAGGTGACCGTGGCGGACATCGAAGCCGATGCGCTGTGGGAGCACCGGCGCGAGGCGGCGCGCCACGCGGGACTGCGTTCCTCGTGGTCGATTCCCATCCTGGCGTCCGATGGACTGGTGGTCGGCACCTTCGCCGTGTATCGCCATCAAAGCGGCGTGCTGGCGCCGCGCGACCAGGAATTGTTGACGCGCATGGCGCAGATTGCCGGCATTGCCATCGAACGGCGTTCCGCCGAGGATGCGCTGCGCAGGAGCGAGTCCAAGTTCCGCGGCCTGTTCGAGAGCGTCATGGAGGGGGTCTACCAGACCTCGCGCGACGGGCGCATCCTGGTGGCCAATCCGGCCTTCGTGCATCTGCTTGGCTACGCATCGGCCGAAGAGTTGTACCAGGTGCCGGCGGGCGCGCTGTATTGGTATCCCGGAGACCGCGAAAACTTCGTGCGGCGGGTGGAAGCGTTGGGAGAATTGCGCAACGAAGAATACGTGCTGCGGCGCAAAGACGGCTCGATGTTGGTGGTGATCGACAATTGCCGCGTGGTGCGCGACAAGCAGGGCAAGGTCAGCGGCTTCGAAGGCACGCTCACCGATGTCACCGAGCGCAAGAAAGCCGAAACCGCCGTGTTCCAGGCCAAAGAGCGCGCTCAAGTCACGCTGCAGTCCATCGGCGACGCCGTCATCACCACCGATTCCGAAGGTCGCATCGACTACATGAATCCCATCGCCGAGAGCCTCACCGGCTGGGAGAATCGCGAAGCCGAAGGACAATTGATTTCCGAAGTATTGACCGTGGTGGATGAGACCACCCGCGAGACCAGCGAGGGCCCCGTGACGCGCTGCCTGCGCGAAGGCCAGGTGTTGGGCTTGGCCGAACACACGGTGCTGGTGAAGCGCCGCAACCAGGAGATCGCCATTCAGGATTCGGCGGCGCCGATCCGCGACCGCGCCGGCAATTTGATCGGGGCCGTCATGGTGTTCCACGACGTCAGCAAGGAGCGGCGGCTGCATCGCGCGCTCTACTACCAGGCCAGTCACGATGCATTGACCGGTCTGATCAACCGGCGCGAGTTCGAGAACCGTCTCACCGTCGCTGTCGAGGACGCGCGACAGGACGCCGACGGGCGGCATGCGCTGCTGTACCTGGATTTGGATCAGTTCAAACTGGTCAATGACACCTGCGGACACCCCGCGGGTGATTTGTTGTTGAAGCAGATCACCGGCGTGTTGCAGTCGCGGGTGCGCGGCGGCGACACCCTGGCGCGCTTGGGCGGCGATGAATTCGGCATCCTTCTCCAGGACTGTTCGCTGGATCAGGCCATGCGCGTCGCCGAGAATCTGCGCCAGGCGATCTGCGATTATCGCTTCATCTGGCAGGACGGCGGCATCGCCGTGGGGGTGAGCATCGGCATCGTCGAGATCACCAACGAGACGCCGACCGTGGCCAGCGTCATGAGCGCGGCCGACGTGGCCTGTTACTCGGCCAAGGATTCGGGCCGCAATCGCGTCGAGCTGTACAAGCCCAACGATGTTCCGGCTCGTCACCGCGAAATGCACTGGGTGTCGAAATTGACACGCGCCTGCGATGAAGCGCGCTTCGAGCTGTTCTTCCAGCCCATTGTGCCCATCGGCGCCACGCAGCACGAGCGCGAGCACTTCGAATTGATGCTGCGGCTGCGCGATGAGTCCGGCGCGCTGGTCACGCCCGCGGAGTTCATCCCGGCGGCCGAGCGCTACAACGTGATGCCGGCCATCGATCGCTGGGTGGTGCGCCAGGCCCTGGATCACGTGATTCACCGCATCGGCTCCGGCGTGAAGCCTTTCACCGTCGCGGTAAACCTGTCCGGCACTTCGTTGAACGACGAACGCTTCTTGGAATACCTGATTTCGGAACTCAGCAGCATCGAATTGACGCCCGGCGCCATGTGTTTCGAGATCACCGAGACCGCGGCCATCGCCAACATGGACAATGTGGTGTATTTCATGCGCGAGCTGAGAAACCGCGGCTGCCATTTTGCGCTGGATGATTTCGGCAGCGGGCTGTCTTCTTTCATGTACCTGAAGACGCTGCCGGTGGACTACTTGAAGATCGACGGTCAATTCGTCGAAAACGTCACCCGCGACCCCATCGATCGCAGCATGGTGGAAGCCATCAGCCAGGTGGGTAAAGCCATGGGGATCCACACCATTGCGGAGCGGGTCGAGTCCGCGGAAGTGCTGGCCGAATTGGCGCGTTTGGGCGTGGGCTTCGCGCAGGGTTTCCATATCGCCAAGCCGCAGGCCACGACGAAATTCCCTTATTTGAGGTAAGGCGTACTATCCTTGGGGTTGGGGTTGGCACCTTAAGCCAAAATAAAGGGGATTCGCATGCTTCTAGGGATGACGCTGTCTGGATTTACTCAGTTTCACGTTGTGATCAGTTTGATCGGCATCGCCTCGGGACTCGTGGTCGCGCTCGCCATGCTGTCGGCAAGGCGGCCGGCGGCCACCACCGCCCTGTTCCTGTTGACCACGGCGTTGACGGACATCACCGGCTTCATGTTTCCGATGCCTTTCGACCCGGCCGATGTCATCGGCATCATCGACCTGGTGTTCGTGGCACTGGCTTGCGCGGCCCTGTACCTGAATCACCTGAAGGGCGCAGCCCGCTGGATTTACGTGGCCAGCGCGCTGTTGGCCCTGTACTTCAATTGCTTCGTGCTCATCGTGCAGTCGTTCCAGAAGATCCCTTTCCTGCATCGGTTCGCACCCAAGGGCAATGAACCCGCCTTCGCCGTGGCTCAGGGCGTGCTGCTGATCCTGTTCATTGGACTGGGTGTGGCTGCGCTGAAGAAGTTCCGGTCCTCGATCGTGGCGGCGACGGCGTAGTTTGAAGATTTGGTAACCTGCACCGGCCCCATGACCTTTGAACTACAGCCCCGGCTGCATAACGCCCTGATCCGCCTCGAGCCCTTGGGCGCCGGCGATTTCGAAGCGCTGTACGCCGTTGCCGCGGATCCTTTGATATGGGAGCAGCACCCCAGCAAGGATCGCTACCAGCGCGAGGTGTTCGAGAATTTCTTCAAGGGTGCGTTGCAGTCGGGCGGCGCATTTCGCATACACGATGCGCGCAGCGGCGCATTGATCGGCAGCTCGCGCTATTACGATTACGATGAGTCGCTGCGCATGATCAGCATCGGCTACACCTTTCTGGCGCGATCCCACTGGGCCAGCGGCCATAACCGCGCGCTGAAGACACTGATGCTGGATCACGCCTTCCGCTTCGTCGATCGCGTGCAGTTCCAGGTGGGTGTGGAGAATTGGCGCTCGCGCAAAGCGATGGAAAAGCTCGGTGCCGCGTATGTGGGCGAGCAACCGGTGAGCTACTTCGGCGAGGCGGCAAAGCCGAATGTCATCTTCAAAATCGATGCCGCCGATTGGGCGGCGGCTAGAGGCTCTGCGCTGCGCCCAAGCACAGAAACAAGCCCAGCACCGTAATCAGAGCCGCGCTCGCCACCGGCAGCAGCTGCGTCCACCGCGATCCCAAGCGCGCCTTCGGCAAACGATTGCGCGCCCACAGAAAAATCAGTCCGACGATGGTCAGGGTGATGGCCAGCCCGAAGCTGAAGGCGCCGACCAGGACCATGCCGAAGGCGGTTTTGTTCAAAGCGACCGCGGCCAGCAACAGCACCAACGCGGAAGGGCAGGGCACCAAACCGCCGGAGACTCCGAGCGCAAGCAGCGAGCGCCAGGTCACCGTCTCCCCGGCAGCGCCGGGCGGCAGGTGCGAGTGCATCGGGCCGCCGCCGTGCGAGTGCATGCCCGCCGCGGAGGTCGATGCAGCGTGGGCATAAATGGCGTGGCCCCGCAGCGGTGCTACGGCCACGAAGGTGGGCACGCGGCGCGCCGCCGCGATGCGCTGCCACAGCATGACGCAGCCCATGGCCAACACCAGCAGGCCCGACGTGATGCTCAAGATGGGCAGCAGCTTCTCCGGCGCGATGGACTGCGCGGCGTACAGCGTGATCAGCCCGAGAACGAACACACCCAAGGTGTGGGTGATGGTGACGGTGAGACCAAGAAACACGGCATGGCGCGGCGTGCCGCGCGAACCTATCAAGTAGGCACCGACAATGGTTTTGCCATGCCCGGGAGACAGCGCATGGACGGCGCCGAGCAGCAGCGCGGCGAGCAGGGCCACGGCGACGACGTCGGGCGCCAGGCGGGGCGCCGCGATGACATCGATCAAAGCCCGCGTCTTTTGCGTTATCCAGGCACTCTCCAAGGCGGCGAGCCCCGGCGGCTTCGGCAGCGTGCTGGCGGCGACCTGTGTGTCCGTGCCAGGCCGGTCGGCCAGCAGGCGCGCGCCGGCGGGGGCCTGAGCCTGCGCGGCCCATTGCGCATGCACCGAGCGCTCCTGCAGCGCCCCGGTGGCCGGCAGCGAAGTCAGTGCGTCGGCGAGCGCTCCCGTCAGCGAGTTGGCGTAGGCGTCGGTGTCGAACACGGCCAGGGCGGGCGCCGCTTTCAGGGCGATTTCGTTCCAGCCGATCCGGCCGGGGTAGTTGTGGTTGGCGTAGGCGAAATCGCGCGCGCCGCTCGAGGCCGCCTGCGGTACGCTGCCGCGATAGTACACATCCAGGCGCAGCGAGAAGCCGCCGGTCTCGGTGGGCAGGGAGCTCGACCAGCGCACCGGGTGCAGCGTCACGGGCGCATCGTCGATGCGCAAATCCAGCGAGCGCGCGAATACTTGCGCCAGTTGGCCCACATGCGCGTCGCGCTCCTGTTGCGAGGTCACGCCGTCGCCGTTTGAATCCGCGGCGTGCAATTCGCTGAGCGCCGGCAGCTGTCCGTACACCACCACGTAGTGCACTTCGACGGCATCCTGCTGCAGGATGAGGCCCGAGAATTGATTGATGGTGAAATTGCCCAGCAGGCTGGCCACGGTATCGGCATGCGCCAGGAGCGGCAGCACTGCCGCCGCAGCTATCGCCAGCATGGCCATCCAACGCTTATGAATGCGGATGTCGATGCTCATGTGCCACGAAGGTGAAGCGCTGTTCGACGCGGCCGAATTTCCACACCGCCACGGACAAGCCCCAAGCCAATAAGAATAGACCCACGATGAGGTAACCCAGCATTCCGAAGTCCAGCGCGGCGATGGCGTCGTACACGCTGCCGTGCAGCCTGAGCAACCCGATCAGTACCTGCAGCAGCTCGATGCTTCCCACCAGCAATGCGACCGCAACCGACAGCGCGGTGGTGGTGATGTTGTAGAAAATCTTGCGCAGGGGATTGAGAAAAGCCCAGTCGTAGGCCTTGCACATTAGCACACCATCGGTGGTGTCCATCAAGGTCATGCCGGCGGCGAACAACAGCGGCAGGCATAAAACGGCCGCCACCGGCAAATCGCCCGCCGATGCGCCGGCGGTCATTGCCAGCAGTCCGATCTCCGAAGCGGTATCGAAACCCAGACCAAACAGCAGCCCCAGCGGATACATCTGCCAGCTGTGATTCATCAAGCGCTGCAAGCGTCCGCCGAACAGCCGGTTGAGCAATCCGCGCTTCTGCAGCAGCTGCTCGAGGTGTGCGTGGCTGTGAGTCCCTTTTCTGGCCTTGCGCCAGATTTTCAGTATATCGAGCAGAACCAGCAGATTGAGGATGCCGATGACCCACAGAAAGGTCCCGGACACGCCGGTGCCGATGATCGCCCCCATCGTTCTCAGCTGCGGCAGCTGCGTCTTGACCACCGTGGCCGCGAGCGCAACGCCGATGGCCAGCGACAACACCACGGTCGAATGTCCCAACGAGAAGAAAAATCCGACGCCCAGCGGCCGTTTACCCTTCTGCAGCATGAAGCGAACGGTGTCGTCCACGGCGGCAATATGGTCGGCATCGAAGGCGTGACGCAGACCGAACATGTAGGCTACGAAGCCCAATCCGATCAGCTGCGGGTGCTGGGCGGCAAAATGCAGATACAAACCCCAGCCGCCGACATGCAGCAGGGCGATGAACGCGTACAAGCCCGCCAGCCGGCGCCATTCGGGCGGCGTGAAGGTCAGCGAGCCGCGCAGGGGAGGGGCGGTAAGCATTGCCTGTGTTTCGTGTTCGGGAGCCGCGCGGATGCGTTTTTTCGAATCTAAATCACCCATGGGAGCGAATAACGGGACATGAAGTTGCGGCAACCGCAGATTTACCTTGGTTTGATACTGGCGCTGCCCCTGAGCGCACATTCGATGCCGTCTGCCTTCGGGGCGCTGCGGGTGCCGCAGCGCGACTCCGAGGTGCTGCAAGAGGTGCCGTCGCGTGCCGATCCGGCCGTCAAGGACATGCGCCAATGGCGCAGCCGGCTGGACGCGGCGCCGAAAGACCTGCAACTGGCGCTGCAGCTGGCCAATGCCTATGTGGACTATGGGCGGCAAATCGGCGATGCGCACTATGCCGGTTATGCCGAAGCCGTGATTGCCCCTTGGCTGCATGAACCCGCGCCGCCGGCCGCCGCACTGGTGCTGCAGGCCACGATACTACAATTCCGTCATAAGTTCGATGCGGCCAGGGGCTACCTGCAAGCCGCTTTCAAAGCGGATCCCCGCAACGCGCAAGCCTGGATGACGCTGGCAACCCTGGATATGGTGCAGGGCGCCTATGGCGCGGCCGCCAAGGACTGCGCGCAGGTGACCACTCACGCCGATTTCACCTTGGGGTTGGCCTGCACCGGGAACCTCGATTCCTATGTCGGCCACGCCGCACAGTCCATGGTGCTGTTGCAGCAGGCGGCTGCTGCCATGGCGCATGCCCCCTCGGGGACGCGCGCGTGGCTGGAGGGGTTGCTGGCAGAAACCGCCGAGCGGCGCAGCGATTGGCCGGAGGCCGAAGCCCATTACCGTCAAGCCCTGGCCTTCACGCCGCAAGACAATTTTTTGTTGGTGGCCTATGCGGATTTTCTGCTCGACCGGGGACGAGCGCGGGAAGTGCTGCCGCTGCTCTCCGGCCACGAGCAGTCCGACACGGCCTTTTTGCGCATTGTGCTCGCGCAAGCTGCTTTGAATTCTCCGGACCTCGCCAACCTGGTGTGGATCATGGCGGCCCGTTTCGAGGCCTTGGCGCTGCGCGGCAGCGATTTCTTCGGCCGCGAGCAGGCGCGCTTTGCACTGCAATTGCAGCATGATCCACCCAGGGCGCTCGATCTGGCGCTGCAGAATTGGCGCGTGCAGCGCGCGCCGTGGGATGCGCGCGTGGTGCTCGAGGCGGCCATCGCGGCAGGTCAAGCGGATGCGGCGGCGCCGGTGCTGCAGTTTCTGGAGCAAACCAAGCTCCAGGATGCTCTGATCGAAGCGCTGGCACGGCAGTTGCGGGCCGGTCTCGGCGGCGGAGTTCACCCGTGAAGCTCGGTGTCATTGCCGCGCTAGGGCTGCTGCTGAGCTTTCGCGCCGCGGCGCACTCGGTCAGCGATGCCTACCTGACTCTGACGGCCGGCGATTCCGCCGCGTCCGGGATCGTGCACGGTCAGTGGGACATCGCGCTGCGCGATCTGGATTTCGTCCTCGATTTGAATCAAGCGGGCACCGGGCAGTTGACCTGGGGCGAGGTGCGGCGGCGCCAGGCGCAGATCGAAAATTATGCCTACTCACATCTGCGTTTCGAGTCCGATGGCGCGCACCGCTGCGCCATCAAGCCCGGACCCATGATGATCGATGAACATGCCGATGGCGCTTACGCGGTGCTGCTGTTCGATGTGAGCTGCGCGGCGGCCCAACCCAGGATCACATTGAGCTACGACCTGTTCTTCGCCATCGACCCGTCCCACCGCGCCATCTTCGTGATGCGTGCGGGTGCCGACACCGCCACCGCTGTTTTGTCCCCTGAGAATTCCAACATCGTCCTGCGTTGACTCTGCCCGCCGCGGCACTATCCTGCGGTACATGAACACACCTCGACGATGGACGGCGCGCCGCGATGCGTTGACCGTTGGATTGCTGTCGATCTGCGCGGCGGTACTTTGCGTGAGTTTCGATGTCAGCGAAATCGTGGCGCGCGTGACCCGGCCGCTGGAACGACTGCAGTTGGACGAGGCGCCCATCGTGATGCTGGTGATGGCGGTGAGCCTGATCTGGTTCTCGGCACGACGCTATTTCGAAGCCCGGCATGAGCTGCAATTGCGACGGGCGGCGGAGGCCTCGCTGGAACATGCGCTCGCCGAGAATCAGCGCCTGGCGCTGAAGTACGTCGACATGCGTGAGAGCGAACACAAGGCACTGGCGCGTGATTTGCACGACGAGCTGGGTCAGTACGTGAATGCCATGAAGCTCGATGCGCTCACGCTGCGCGATGCGGCGGCGGAACAGCACCCGCCGATCCAAGCCGCCGCGCAGGCCCTGATCACCAATCTGGACCGTGTATATGGCGTGCTGCGCGGTTTGATCGGTCAGCTGCGCCCTGTGGGTTTCGATGATCTGGGCATGGTGGCTGCGCTGGAGCATTTCATCGATGAATGGCGCGCACGCCTGCCCGCGGTGACCATCGATTTGTCCACCGGCGAGGATTTGGATCCGCTGGATGAAACCCTGGGTCTGGTGGTGTACCGACTGGTTCAGGAGGCCATGACCAATATGTCACGGCATGCGGCGGCCACCGAAGCGCGTGTGGCCATCCATCGGACACCGGCCGGTGACGGCATCGAGGTGGTCGTTGCAGACGACGGACGAGGCGCAGACCTGAGGGCGCCGCGGAAAGGCTTGGGACTCATCGGCATGCGCGAACGGGTGGCGGCGCTGGGCGGCGAGCTGGTCTTGACCACCGCACCCGGCCAGGGATTTACCATCCGCGCTTGCCTGCCCCTGCGCCCTGCATGAGGCGCGCTGCTGCATGGTGGCGTTTGTTGTTGGGGTTGCTGTTGCTGGTTCTGACGGTGGCAGCT
>CAZZWM010000075.1:16001-20373 GCA_964657945.1 uncultured Steroidobacteraceae bacterium | reverse complement strand
CAGGTTTACCGCCGGAAAATTTGCCCAGCCGTAGCGGACATATTTCGGTGATGTCACGCCAGCGGCTGTTACAACAACCGCAGCGCCGTCGATGTGCGCGTCGGCGGTCACAAAATGATGGTCCGCGCCCAGGGCGCCCGCGTCCATGTCGCCTGAGTCCGTTTGTTGCGCGAGCTCGGCGATTTTCGACCCGATCGCCAGCAGCACCCGTTGCCCCGCGGATTGTCCGATGGGCACGGCCTTCAAGGCGACCAGCACCTGGTTTTCGGCCCACATCCAAACATAACCGATAACGGCCTCTCGCGGTTCAATCCGCCATGCAGCGGCCGCCGCGCTCCACACGCAGGGCAGGCTCGGCTCTGGCATGGCGCGCAGCGCATCCAGGGTGCTTGCCGGGACGTCCGCAACATTGCAAAGCAAAGCGCTCAGCGAGAATCCCATCTGCACACTCGCTGCACGCAGCTCCGCGGACTCGCGGGTCGATAGAAATTCCTCGTTCAATGCCGTCAACACGGCTGGGCTGGCCGCCGCCCACGCGGCCGCCATGGACAACATGCAGGGTATCTCGTACGGCGTCATGGAGAACTCCAGAACGTCGGCGATCCAACGCAGCAATGAGCTCTCGTCACTCACGATTTCGTTGGCGATAGCGGCTTCCAGCCCCTGAGAATGGCTGTACCCGCCGATGGGCAGGGCCTGACTGCTCAGTTGCAGCAAGCGCGCCAGCGGCAGCAGCCTCATTGCGGCGGAAACTCGTGGATCTTCGGTCGGATCAAGGGCGCTTGACTGCCATGACCATGGTGGTGTCCGTACGCCCCGCCCTCCGGCTCGAAGGGCGCGCGCAGGGCGCTGATCGTCAGCCCCAATCCCTTGAGCATTTCCTCGAGGACGCGATCGTTGGGGAACCGCAGGCGGTTCACCATCACCTGGACTGCCACATGACGATTGCCGAGATGGAACGCCGCCCTGGCGATCAAGGTCGGATCATCGCTGCAGACTTCGAGAAGCGACTCTTCCGCCGCCACGATCAGGACTTCACGGCCATCTTGCGTGCGCACCCGGTCTCCGCCGCGCAGCAGCCGTCCGCGCTCGACCACCAAAGCCGCCTGTGCGCCGCTGTCGAGCCTCAGCAGCAGGCGGCTCTTGCTGCGCTCCTCGAAGCTCAAGTGAACGGTGTCCGTCATGGGTGTCATCGGGCGCTAGAACAGGAAATAGCGCTGCGTCATCGGCAGGCTGGTCGCCGGTTGGCAGGTCAGCAGCTCGCCATCCGCCCTTACTTCATAGGTCTCGCTGTCGACTTCGATATGCGGCTGAGCGGCGTTGTGGATCATGTCGGACTTTCGGATCGCGCGCGTGGCCCGCACCGCCTCGATCCGCTTGCGCAGGCCGAGCGCCTTCATCTCCGATGTCTCGAGGGCGGCGCTCGAGACGAAAGTCAGCGATTTCTCCAGCGCTCCGCCGAACGCCCCGAACATCGGCCGGTAGTGCGAGGGCTGCGGCGTGGGAATGGAAGCGTTGGGATCGCCCATGGGCGCCGCGGCAATCATGCCGCTCTTGATGATCAGACCCGGCTTCACCCCGAAGAATGCGGGCTTCCACAGGACCAGATCCGCGAGCTTGCCGACCTCGATGGAGCCGACCAGATGCGCAATGCCGTGCGTGATCGCGGGATTGATGGTGTATTTGGCGATGTAGCGTTTGATGCGCGAGTTATCGTTGCCGGACGGATCGCCGGTCAAGCTGCCGCGCTGCTCGCGCATTTTATGGGCGGTCTGCCAGGTTCTGATGATGACCTCTCCGACGCGGCCCATGGCCTGCGAGTCCGACGACATCATCGAAAAAGCGCCGATGTCATGCAGGATGTCTTCCGCCGCGATGGTCTCGCGGCGAATGCGCGATTCGGCGAAGGCGACGTCCTCGGCAATCGCCGGATCCAGGTGATGGCACACCATCAGCATGTCCAGATGCTCGTCGATGGTGTTGATGGTGTAAGGCCGCGTTGGATTGGTCGAGCTCGGCAATATGTTGCCGTACGATGCCGCCTTGATGATATCGGGCGCGTGGCCGCCCCCCGCCCCTTCGGTGTGAAAGGTGTGAATCGTGCGGTCGGCGATGGCCGCCAATGTGGCCTCGAGATACCCGGACTCGTTCAGCGTGTCGGTATGAATGGCGACCTGCACGTCCATCTCATCCGCGACTCGAAGACAGTTGTCGATCGCGGCCGGTGTCGTGCCCCAATCCTCATGGAGTTTCAGACCCACGGCGCCGGCCCGAATCTGCTCCCGGGCCGGCTCCGGCACGCTCACGTTACCCTTGCCGAGGAATCCCAAGTTCATGGGGAAGGCTTCGGCGGCCTTGAGCATACTGCGAATGTGCCACGGCCCCGGCGTACAGGTGGTCGCGCTGGTGCCGGCGGCAGGTCCGGTGCCTCCGCCGATCATCGTCGTCACGCCCGACATCAACGCTTCGTCGATTTGCTGCGGACATATGAAATGGATGTGGGTATCGATGCCGCCGGCGGTCAACAGCAGTCCTTCGCCGGCGATGATCTCGGTCGCCGCGCCGATGGGAATCGTCACTCCAGGCTGGGTATCGGGATTGCCCGCCTTGCCGATTCCCCAGATGAGACCCTGCTTCAAGCCAACGTCGGCTTTGCAAATCCCCCAATGATCGACGATCAGCGCATTGGTAATGACGGTATCGGCGACCGCATCGCTGGTGCCCTGCCCCTGCCCCATTCCATCGCGGATGACTTTGCCGCCGCCGAACTTCACTTCCTCCCCGTACACCGTGAAGTCTTTCTCCACTTCGATGAACAGCGCGGTATCGGCGAGCCGCACCCGGTCCCCGGTCGTCGGACCGAACATTTCGGCATAAGCCTGACGTGATATTTTCGACGCCATTACAGATTTCCCATGATCTTGCCCTGGAAGCCGAACACACGGCGCAGCCCGGCGTAGCGAACCAAGCGCACGGTGCGCCCCTGTCCCGGCTCGAAACGCACCGCCGTACCGGCTGCAATGTCCAGCCGATAGCCGCGCGCGGCGTCCCGCTCGAATCGCAGGCTCGAATTGGTTTCGAAGAAATGATAGTGCGAGCCCACTTGAATCGGCCGGTCGCCGATGTTCTCGACATGCAGCTCGAGCGTGGGGCGATCCGCGTTGATGGCGATGTCCCCGGGCGCCACGAGCATTTCACCTGGAATCATCGATCCTCCTCAGACGATGGGTTGATGCACGGTGACAAGCTTCGTTCCATCGGGAAACGTCGCCTCGACCTGAATCTCAGGAATCATCTCGGCAATTCCTTCCATGACCTCGGCACGTGTGATGAGGGTACTGCCATAACTCATGAGCTCCGCTACGGTCTTGCCGTCGCGCGCACCCTCCAGGATGGCACTGGTGATCAGGGCCACCGTCTCCGGATAGTTCAGTTTCAACCCGCGTGCCCGACGACGCTCGGCAAGCAGTGCGGCGGTGAAGATCAGCAGTTTGTCTTTCTCGCGCGGCGTCAATTCCATGCATCACCCGGCAATCAGCAAGCCCAAAGTCTCGGTGCGATCGCCGGCTGACTCAGAAGCGCCGGCCGAAGCACTGTCCAAACCGATGTGAACCAACGAAACGCGTCCTGCGATGAGTGACCCAGGTAGCGCGCCACCAAGATCCGGGGCATTCTGGTCAATCCGCGGCGTGAATCGCCGCCGCCCGGCACGGTGGCACGGCAGGCCGCCAACAATTCCGTGTCGATGTCGGTGCCCGCCGCGACGAAAGTGCCGCTCACGCTGTATCCGCCGAGACCCACCGGCGATGTTTCAAAGCCGCCGCCTGCCTGGATATTCGCGCGCTCCGTCCAGAGCGGGCGGTCCAGATGCCGAATGCGGGTGCGGAGGCGCAAACCGCCGCGGCGCCATTCTTCTCCGGACGCCCGCCGGCCGAAGCACAGAATCTCCCACCCGAGAAACCGCGCGCCGGCGGCCAACTGCACATCGAGCTGCATCGCTGCCTTCGAGCCGTCAAACAGTATGTTCTCTCGCGGCAGCCATTCCAGAGCGGCACCCGCTCCGACTTCGAACTGCAGCCGCTGTTGCGCTCCGGCTTGCGGGCAGCGATACCATTTCGCCGCTCCGCAGGTGGTCAAACAGACGCGAGATCCCGGACCGAGTCGAGCCGCGACGGCCAGTGCATCACCGCCCGCGACGCCGCCCGGAGGATGCAGGACCGTTACATGGCAAATGCCGAGACCATCCGGATAAAGCGCCTTCTGAACTTGCAGGGGTCCGCGATGGGATTTGGCCGCCAGCAGCGTTCGATCGTCGCGGTGGATGAAGGACAAGTCCAGGTTGGCTTGCCAGCCCGGCTCCGCCGTCCCCGGC
>CAZZWM010000075.1:0-15991 GCA_964657945.1 uncultured Steroidobacteraceae bacterium | reverse complement strand
CTCCGCCCTCCCAATTATGGACACTGGCGATCTCGATGGTCTCGGTGCGTTCCGAATCAAGGGGTACAAACTCGCCCCCGCGCATGGCTTCATAGGGTGCGGTGAGTATGCCAGCGATCTGCAGGTGCCGCTTCGAAATCAGCGCCACGCTTGCCGCGCGCAGCGCGTTAGAATTCGGCAATGGGGAAGGTTTCAGATAATTCCGGCAGCAACGGGTTTGCGAGCGGTTCGCGCTCGGCTCAGGCGCGGCGGCTGATCTCGCTCACCGACTTGACCAGTCTCAACGAAGCGGACGATGCGGCCTCCGTGCAGACGCTGTCGGAACTGGCGCGCGCGGCGCCGGTTCAACCGGCGGCCGTCTGCATCTGGGCGCAATGGATCGCCGTGGCCCGGGAAGCGCTCAGCGGTACCGCGATTCCGGTTTGCGCGGTCGCCAACTTCCCGCGAGGAACCGAAGCTCCCGATGTCGCGGCGGCGCAGACCGCAGCGGCCGTCGCGGCGGGGGCAGCCGAGGTGGACGTCGTGTTTCCTTACCGCGCGATGCTGGCCGGTGACTTGGGTGTGGGCTTGGACTTGGTTCGAGGCTGCCGCGAGGCCTGCGCGGAACGTGCCCTGCTGAAGGTCATATTGGAAACCGGCCAGCTTCGAAGCGCCGAGAACATACGACGCGCGGCTGAAGTTGCCATCGAGGGTGGGGCGCAATTTCTCAAGACATCCACGGGGAAAACTCAACCTGGCGCAACCCCCGAAGCAGCTGCGGTTCTTCTCGAGGTGATCGCGGCTGCGGGCGGACGTGGCCGGTCGATCGGGTTCAAAGCGTCGGGCGGCATCCGCCTCATCGACGATGCCCAGGCTTACCTCACGCTCTACGAGCAGAGGTTCGGTCCCGGAAGCGCCTCGGCGAGCAATTTCCGCATTGGGGCGTCGGGATTGTTCAAAGAACTGACGGCGGCGGCGGGCGCTTGATGCCGAACACACCCCGTATTGCCGTCATTGGCAGCGCCAACACCGATCTCACGACCTTCACTGACGTATTCCCCCGTCCGGGTGAGACCTTGTTCGGCAAGACATTTGAAATGGGATTCGGGGGCAAGGGCGCGAATCAGGCGGTCGCATCTCGACTGTGCGGCGCCGAGGTGTTGATGGTGGCGAAGGTTGGGGACGATCTGTTCGGGCGGGCAACCATGGACAACTTCGCGTCCTTCGGCATCGACACAACCTACGTCCAAGTCGTCCCTGATGCGCCCACGGGCGTGGCACCGATTTTCGTCGAGCCCGATGGGCAGAATCGCATCATCGTGGTGAAGGGCGCCAACGACCGGCTGACGCCCGCCGATGTCGACGCTGCGGCAGCGGATCTTGCAAACGTCGATGCCATCATCTTGCAATTCGAGATTCCGCTGCAGACCATCTATCACGCCATTCGCTTCGCCCGCGCGCGGAATATCCGCTGCATCGTCAACCCGGCACCCGCCATCCCGGCCGAGTTGGTGCAGCTGACCGGTGCGGATCTGTTCATCCCGAATGAAAGCGAGGCCGAACAGCTTACCGGGCAGGCGATTCGATCGGAAGCCGACGCGGCCGCATGTGCCGACGCGCTCCTCGGCCGAGGTTTTCGGCGGGTCGTGATCACCTTGGGTGCTGAAGGTTCGCTCGTGGCCGATGCCGCGGGACACATGCACGTGCCGGCCTTTCCGGTCGCAAGCATCGACACCTCAGGTGCGGGAGATGCCTTCATCGGCAGTCTGGCGGTGTTTCTTGCCGAAGGCATCAATCAGCAGGAAGCCCTGTCGCGCGCGAATCTCTATGCCGCATTGTCGACGACTCGGGTCGGGACACAGAAGTCTTTCTCGCCTCGAGCCGAGTTTGAGACGGAATGGGCACGGCGCAAAAGCGCGATCGGGGCCCGGTAACCAGGTTCGAAAGGCAAGGAGCCAGGCATGTTCGTGGTGCATAGTTATCCCTTGGCCGTGGTGTTTTGCGTGCTCACGATGTTTTGCTGGGGCTCATGGGCCGTCACCCGCAAGCTGGCGCGCCCTGACTGGCGCTTCGAGCTGTTCTACTGGGACTACGCCCTGGGAGTGTTGTTGCTGACGCTGGCATTCGGACTCACTTTGGGAAGCCGCGGCACTGAAGGGCGTACATTCTTCGCCGACCTCGCGCAAGCCTCGAGTGCCTCCATTACCGCGGCGCTGGTGGGGGGCGCGATCTTCAATCTCGCCAACATTCTTCTGGTCGCCGCCATCGACATTGCCGGCATGGCGGTTGCCTTCCCCGTCGGAATCGGACTCGCGCTGATCATCGGCGTGATCATGAACTATCTCGCCGCGCCCATCGGCAACGTCGCACTGCTCACCGCCGGCGTCTGTATGGTCACGCTGGCAATCATTCTGGATGCACTGGCATACCGCCGACTGGCGATGGATTCCCCCGGGGCAGGCGGCGCAGCCAAAGGAAGTACGCGAGGCCTGGTGCTATCGGTTGTCTGCGGTGTGTTCATGGGTATCTTTTATCGCTTCGTCGCGGCGGCGATGTATACGGATCCCGCGCATGCGACGGCTGGCAAGATGGGTCCTTACGCCGCAGTTTTCGTGTTCGCAGTCGGCATTGTGCTCAGCAGCTTCGTCTGGAACGTGCTTGCCATGAAAAGGCCGCTGGTCGGCGACCCCGTGCACTTCCGCGACTACTTCGCGGGCAGCCTGCCGACGCACATGACCGGTGTCTTGGGCGGGCTGATCTGGGGAACCGGCATGTCGCTCAACCTCATTGCTTCGGGGCGCGCCGGCTTCGCAATCTCCTACGGGCTCGGCCAGGGCGCCACCATGGTTGCAGCGATGTGGGGGGTGTTCATCTGGAAGGAGTTTCGCGCGGCTCCCGAGGGCACATCCGCGCTGTTGGCGGCGATGTTCGGCAGTTTTCTGATCGGACTCGCTCTCATCGTGATTGCGCGCACGGGGTAACGAGATTTGCACCTCCGCCGGCGACTTGCGTCACATTAATAACACTTGATATTATATCTTATAATATTATAAGATAATGACCTATGGCCGCTTCCAAGATCCCAGGCACTGCTGCCGCTGAGCCCTCGTTTGGCTACGTTCTGAAAGACACCTCCAAGTTGTACGTGCAGCGTTTCGAGGAACGAGCCCGCGAACTGGGATTGACGCTGCCGCAATGCAAAGCCCTCGTTTATTTGTCCCGCGCCGAAGGAATCAACCAGGTCGAACTGGCAAGCTCAGCCGAAATCGATCCCATGACCATGGTCCGCATTCTCGATCGCATGGAACTGGACGGTTGGGTCGAGCGACGCGCGGATCCAGAGGACCGTCGTGCGCGCCGTCTTTATTTGAAACCGAAGAGCAAGCCATTGCTGGAAGCCATCGATCGCGTCTCCAGCGCCACGCGCGACGAGGCATTGGCCGGTCTGTCCGAAAAAGAGGCCGGGCTGTTGATGACCGGGCTGCAAAAGGTCCGTCGCAACATCGCTTCTCTTCAACCGCTGACCGAGCCTGCCCTCGCAGTTCCACGCATGAAAGCCGTTCGCAAGGATCGATGATGGAAACCAACCAGCCCGATAAAACACGCCTGCAGCGCCTGCGTTGGCCGCTCATGATCGTGGCGCCGCTCGTCGTGATCGGCGCCGCCGCCTACTTCTATATAACCGGCGGTCGCTATCAAAGCACCGATGACGCCTACACCCGTGCCGCCACGGTGTCGATCAGCTCGAACGTTCCCGGGCGCGTGACTGAAGTCGATGTCCGCGACAACGAGCTGATTCAAAAGGGTGCGACGCTGTTCAAGCTCGACGACGCGCCGTTTCGCATAGCGGTCGACGACGCCATGGCGCGCCTCGCCTCGACGCGCTTGCAGGTGGAATCGCTCAAATCCACCTACAAGCAACGGCAGGTGGAGCTGCGCGCCGCGCGCGACACGCAAGCCTTCGCCCAAACGCAGTTCGATCGGCAATCGCGCTTGGTGCAGTCCGGCATCTCCTCTCGCGCGCAATTCGACCAAGCCTCGCATGCATTGGACGCCGCTCGCCAGGAAGTGGCCAATGTGCAGCAGCAGATTGGCGTCGCGCTGGCAAACCTCGGCGGCAATCCCGACCTCGCGCCCGACAAACATCCGCTGGTCCGAGAGGCTCAGGCGGCGCTGGACCGCGCCCAGCTCAATCTCTCATATACCGTCATCAAGGCGCCGATCGACGGCGTGGTCACGCGGGTCGAGCAATTGCAGGTGGGCGATTACATCGCCGCCTCATCCCCGGTGTTCGCGCTGGTCGCGACCGGCGACACGTGGATCGAAGCCAACTTCAAGGAAGTGCAGCTCGCGCATATGCACCCGGGCCAGACCGCGACGATCAGAATCGATCGCATACCGGACAAGCGCTTCTCCGCAACAGTCGTGAGCTTGAGCCCCGGCACCGGATCGCTGTTCTCACTGCTGCCGCCGGAGAACGCCACCGGCAATTGGGTCAAGGTGGTGCAGCGCGTGCCCGTGCGTTTGCATATCACCGACCCGGATGCTGCCGTGCTGCTGCAAGCCGGGCTGAGTGCCGACGTGAAGGTCGACACGCAATCGAGCGCCTCCGAGCAACCGACCCGCTCCGCCTCCGCCGGAAAATCCCCTTGATCGGTGCCGTCGATCATGACCCGCTACGCCTAGGTGGGCCGCGCCGCGCGCTCATTACGGTGTCGGTCATGCTCGCCTCCATCATGCAGGCGCTGGACAACACCATCGCCAATGTGGCGTTGCCGAGGATTCAAGGTTCGCTCTCCGCCACCCAGGATCAGATGGCCTGGGTGCTGACCTCCTACATCATCGCCACCGCCATCATGACGCCCATGAGCGGCTGGCTTTCCAGCCAAGTCGGCCGCAGGCGGGTTTTCCTCGCCTCCATCGTCGGCTTCACCATCGCCTCGATGCTCTGCGGCCTGGCGCATTCGCTGCCGCAAATCGTCGCCGCGCGGCTGTTGCAAGGACTGTGCGGTGCCGCGCTGGTCCCGATGTCGCAGGCCGTGTTGCTCGACATCAACCCGCCTGAACGTCACGCGCGTGCCATGGCCATCTGGGGCATGGGTGTGATCATCGGACCGATTTTGGGGCCCGCCCTGGGCGGCTGGCTCACGGAAAACTACAACTGGCGTTGGGTGTTCTACATCAATGTGCCGTTCGGCCTGCTTGCCTTCCTCGGCATTCTGTCGGCCTTGCCCGAGACCGTGATCCGCAAGACGCGCTTCGACTTCTTCGGCTTCGCCGCATTGAGCGTCGGCATCGCTTCTCTGCAATTGATGCTGGATCGCGGCCAGCTGCAGGATTGGTTCAGCTCGACCGAAATCTGGATCGAAGGCACCATCGGCGTGGTCGCAATGTATCTGTTCATCGTGCACATGCTCACCGCCACCGGTGCGCGCTTCGTCAGTCCCGCGCTGTTCAAGGACCGCAACTTCGTGACCGGCAACCTGTTCATCTTCGTGGTCGGTGTCGTCTTGTTCGCCACGCTGGCGCTGCTGCCGCCGCTGCTGCAAGGGTTGCTCGATTATCCCGTCGTCACCACCGGTCTGGTCACGACACCGCGTGGTGTCGGCACTTTGATCGCCATGTTCGTGGTGGGCCGTCTGACAGGCAAAGTCGATTTTCGTCTGGTGATAGCCATCGGCTTCGGCCTCACGGCATTGTCTTGCTGGCAGATGACCCATTTCAACCTGCAAATGGATTCGAGCACCATCGTCTGGTCGGGCATCGCGCAGGGCCTGGGTACCGGCTTCGTCTATGTGCCGCTGGCGACCGCAACGTTTGCCACGTTATCGCCGACGCTGCGCAACGAGGGCACCGCCATTTTCAGTCTGTCGCGCAACATCGGCAGCAGCATCGGCATCTCGGTGGTCGAGACGCTGCTGACCCGCAACACGCAGATTCTGCATTCCGCTTTGGCTGAGCACATCACCCCGTACATGTCCGGCCAACCGCAGCCCACGGGTTCCGCTCTGGCGGGGCTCAACGCCGCAATCACCCGGCAGGCGGCGATGATCGCCTACGACAGCGATTTTCAACTGATGCTGGTTTTATGCCTCGTGGCGGCGCCGCTGGTGGTTCTGTTGCGCAAAGGCGCGGCGAAGCCCGGCGCAGAGCCTGTGATGATGGAGTGATCATGCGATTCCGATTCCTGGTGCGCAGTTCGGTGGCGACGTACGCAATCCTCAGCGGTTGCAGCGTCGGGCCGAACTTCACGCGCCCCGCTGCACCTGCAGCCGACGCCTATGTCGCTGCGACGGCGAACGATGTGCAGTCGCCCGGCGATACGGCGCAGCGCACCACACTGGGCCAACAGATCGAGGGAAGTTGGTGGAGCTTGTTTCGCTCGGACGCCATCGACGCTGTCGTCGCCCAAGCGGTCGAGCACAACCGCACCCTCGAGGCGTCCACCGCGACCCTGCGTCAGGCGCGCGACCTGGCGCTGGCTTCCGAAGGCGCGCGTTACCCGCAGCTGGGCTTGACCGCCGGCATCGGTCGCCAAAAGTACGGCCAGGAACTATTCGGCGGCTCTTTCAAACTGCCGCCCTTCACCTACTTCGCCGTGGGCCCCACGGTGAGCTACACCCTGGATTACACCGGTGGCATCGCGCGCGGCATCGAGGAGCAACGTGCCATTGCCGATGTGACCCGGCATCAACTGGATGCCGCGTATCTGACCGTCACCGGCCAGGCCGTCATGCAAACGCTGGCCATCGCCTCGGCCCGCGCACAAATCGCCACCATCGAAACCATACTTCAACAGGACAGGGACAATCTCAAGCTGGTGCAGACCGCCTTCGACGAGGGTTCGGCAGCCCGCATCGATGTGGTCAGCGCGCAAAGCCAACTGGCCAGCGACACGGCACTGCTGCCGCCGTTGCGACAGGAATTGTCCCGCGCCCATCACGCGCTCTCAGTGGTCATCGGCCGAGCGCCGGCCAGCGGCCTGCCGCCGGATCTCGACTTGGTGCAGGTCACTCTGCCGCACGACATCCCCGTGAGCCTGCCGTCGGAGCTTGCGCATCACCGGCCGGACATCCTGGCAGCCGAAGCCAGGCTGCATGCCGCAACCAGCGCGGTCGGCGTCGCCGAATCCAACCTTTATCCGAAGATCCAGCTGAACGGCACGTTGGGACAGCAGGCCGTGAATGCCGGGGATCTGTTCAATGCATCGAATACCGCATGGAGTTTCATTTCAGGATTGACCATGCCCTTGTTCGATGGCGGCAGCTTGCGGGCGCAAAAGCGCGCGGCGGTCGAGGCCATGCATGCCAGCGCGGCCTATTACGAACAAACCGTGCTCGAAGCCTTTGCCCAGGTTGCCGATTTGCTCGATGCGCTGAATCACGACGCCGAACAACTCGATGCTCAAGCGCATGCGCAAGAGGCTGCACAAAGCAATTTGGATCTGGCTCGCGCGAGCTACGCGGAGGGAAATGCGGGAGTCATTCAGGTGCTGGACGCTCAACGCGCCTTCCAGCAAGCCCGGCTCGGGTACGTCAAGTCGGAAGCGCAGCGTTATCTCGATACGGTACAGCTATTCCTGGCGCTGGGCGGGACCCCGCCCAGCGCAACTTGAGAACACTTCCACGCTAGGCAAAGACTCCGTATTCCACCTGCAAAATCTCGCCACTGGCGGTGTTGACCAGCAGCGCGTCGGTGTCGTCACGTACCCACTCGTATCCGGCCGGCGGGACCTCGAGCGCGAACAGCCAATAATCCGCGATCAGATACGACGCGCCGAAATACGCGCGCGGCAAAATCTGTCCGTACGCCCACCGATGTGACACCCAGCCGGAGGGACGATGATAGGGGCCGATGTGGAAGCTGCGGGCAGCCTGGAAATTATGCTGATAAGCGCCGCGATCCACTTCCTTCGGACGGCTATCCCAACCTTTGGGTTCGGTGACACGTTGGTAGCCGGAGGGTCCCGGATGCGCTTCACCCGGATGCGCGGGCGCTGGACGGTGGGCGGCGGGCGCAGGATGTCCATGGTCTTCCGCCATGGCGGCGGCGCCGCCCAGCGCAAGGGCAAGTGCGGCCAAGGGAGCGAGCTTGAAAGACATTTTCATTATTGATCCTCTGTTTTCGGCAAATGCCTCGATATATGGTGCCAAAATCTCCCGACCAACGACGCTTACCCCAGGAGCTTTGCAATTCTTTACAGAAACCGTTGCCGCTGACGCGGACTTTTCCTACGCGCCCATCGGCGTGCCGCTGATTGCCGCGCCGGGTTACGGTGCCAAAGGTATTTTAGTTCGGCCCACCATCCGGCTTCCGCTCAGGCCTGCACCACCGACAGCGCCGTGATCAGCGCTGAATTCAAATAGGCTGCGCGCTTCTGGCCGTTTCGGGTCAATCCGGTCAATGTACTGAAACGCGCTTGCGCAATCTGCGCACGATCATCGTTGCCCCAGCAGTCGCGCCACGCCACCACCATTTCATGCACCTGCGGCCAATGCGAGTTCTCGTTCTGTAGTGCAAGCTCGTGCGTCAGCGCCGAGATTCTCTCCAGACACATCCACAACAGCATGAGTGCGGGCAGCGGACCCATGCCGCGCAATGCCTGCGGAGTTTCCTTGCCCAAGGCCGAATAACTGATACCCCAGTAGCGGCGCACCAGAATGGGGTCGGCGTTGAATCTCTGCCCATCCTCGGCGTCCGCGATCGCCACCAGGATTTCCGTGGCAAGTTCGCACAACGCTTCGACGCCGAACTCGTGACTCCGCGTCAGCGTGAGCGGCTTTGGATACTTGGCAGTTTGCTTCGAGCTACGCCTTGCCATGCCTCAGTTGTACCGCAAGCAGGAACTCAAGTTGAGGATCGGGTTCTCACTTCTGGCCCGATTCTACGCGATGCACGCAGCGCTACCGGGAGTCAGATTCGACGCACACCCAGTCGCGCCTTGAGGCCATAGGCCGCGATGCGGCAAACTCGACACGCCCGCAGCCAGTGCGCTGGATGCCGCGGGCGACATTTTGTACCCACCGAATCGTCACGCATCGATCAGTCTCAACGCGATGACCACCAAGGTCCGTGCTGTCGATTTTTCAGACCAATCTACGCGGCGCTGGGGCGTGAAGCGGATCGAGCAACGGTGCCGATGCGTCTATCGAGCCCTCATGACCACGAGGCGGCAGACGTTCGCCGGAACCACCCATCGAGCTCGGACCCTTGAACGAAAAAGACAAAATCAACAGGCCCACGAACGGACCGCCGATAATCCAGAGAGGAATAAGTGGACTCATGTAGCTGCTCCTAAGGTTTGGGTTTGGCTGCTCCAGAGTACTTTCCTGACGTCAAGCGGGTAAGTCCGCATAGACCGAAATTTGTGTCGGACGCTTTAACCCTGGCTGTACAGCCAAGCAGTATTTGACTACTCATCTTTCAACCAAAAGCCGCGAGCGCGCCATTTCGGAGTCTTGCCGCAAAGACAAAGACATCGAATCTCTTGAGATAATACGCAATGCGTATTACATTGTATTTGCATGGCCATCCGAAAACATCCGCTCGAGCCTCCCTACATCAAAAGTACCGTACTGTCGGCATTGCTGCTCGCCGCAGGCATCACGCGAGCGGAGCCCGTAGAAGTCAGACTCACCGCCGGATCAGTGATCGCGGCACCGAGCAGTGACTACCTTATTCTAAAGGGTATACCGTACGCGGCCGCACCGACGGGTGCACGGCGCTGGCAGGTACCGCAAGCGGTCGAATCATGGACACAGCCGCGCGCTGCCGGCGCGTTTGGACCCTCTTGTCCTCAGCCGGAGTCGCCGCGCTATGTGACCCCCGGGACTGCGGCCGCCTCTACCAGCGAGGATTGCCTCTTCCTGAATGTGTGGGCACCTAAATCGACCGTCAAACCGCTGCCGGTGGTGGTATGGATTCACGGCGGCGGCAATGTTAGCGGCACGGCTTCCCAAACATTCTATGATGGCTCTGCCTTCGCGCGCGACGGCATTGTGTTCGTGTCGTTCAATTATCGCTTGGGAGTGCTCGGCTTTTTCGCGCATCCTAGTCTCATGCGAGGGCCCGGGGCCGCCAACTTTGGGTTGCTGGATCAGATCGCGGCGCTGCGCTGGATTCGCAGCAACATTAGCGCCGTGGGCGGTGACCCCAATAACGTAACGGTAATGGGCGAGTCGGCGGGTGCGGAGGATGTTCTGGCTTTGATGTGCGTTGCCGCGGCCCGGGGGTTGTTTGCGCGAGCCATCGTGGAATCAGCGGGAATGGGTTGGGGCTCGCCGCCGACGTTGGAGGACGCTGAGGCTGAGGGCGCAGCGGTTGCGACTGCGCTTGGACTCGAAGGGATAAAAGCCAGCGCCGCCGAGCTACGCGCCGCGCCCGTCGCCGCCATTGTGCAGGCCCAGTCGGGGCACGAGTTGGGCCCCATTCTCGACCGCACGACGCTGCTGTCGGCGCCGCTAGGCGTCTTCAGAGCCCGGGCAGCCGTGCACATCCCTCTGCTGATCGGCACCAACGACAATGAAGCGACCATGGTATCGAGTGAGCCCACCGTCCCGGCCGCTCCGGCGGCCCTATTCCCGCGTCTCACGAGCGTAGACCTTGCCGCGTTGCGCGGTCTGTATGGAGCGGCGGCCGCGGACGATGTAGCCTTTTCCCGGCTGCTGATTCGCGACGGTTTTTTTGCGGCACCGGCCCGCACCATTGCCGGCGCCAACTCGCACGACGCGCCTACATTCTTATACCGCTTCGATTATGTATCGAGTGTTTTTCACGGACGTCGAACGGGTGCGGCTCACGGTTCGGAAATACCATTCGTTTTCCAGACCGGGCTTTCGAGCCAAGCTGCGGACATCGATTCGAGTGTCAGCTCACAAATACACGGCTATTGGACCAGTTTCATCCGCGCGGGTGTGCCCACGTATGGTGACACGGTGTGGCCGGCTTACGATACGGCGCGGGACGAGACGCTGGTGTTTGCACAGAGCCCGCACGTCATGAAGACGCCGGAGGCCGCCGCGCTCGATTTATTACGTAGCCGCTTGCTCGACCCGTGAGCCGCAACGCGGGGACGGATCCTGAAGCGCTCGACCGGACAGCCGACACGGCGCTGATTGCCAAGGCGGTGCTGCAGCTGGCACGCCGTCTACGGGCCGAACGGCCAAGTGTCTCGGTGACATTGTCGGCGCTCGGGTTGCTCGCGAGACTGCACCAACAGGGTCCGATGCCGGCCGCGGCGCTTGCGCGCGCCGAGCGTCTGCAGCCCCAATCCTTGTCGCGGCTCATCGCTAGACTCGATGTCGATGGACTGATTGCTCGCGATCCCGATCCGATCGACCGCCGTGCCTTGGTGATCGCCATCACTCCGAGCGGACGTCGCGCACTGAAGCGCGACATGGATGCTCGACGTGACTGGCTGGAGGCGACAATGGCAAGGGTATTGAGCAAGGCGGAGCGCAAGCGGCTGACGGATGCCGCCGAGTTGATGGTGCGCATCGCGGCGTCTGTCGCCGTCGCCAAGCACCTACCGGAGCGGGCACCGATGTAAGGCGCCACCGAAGGTCGCGGGCCCCGGCAGCACCCGGCCATCCTCCGCGTGTACCCGTCCGACGACCTTGCACGAGCGATGGAGACTCACCTGCACAGTGCTGCGCGATCGTCGATCCATTCGTTGCCAATGCGCGACGCACCTTTGCGTTTGTGGTGAATATTGTATAAAACGGCTATCCGAGTTCTAGCCAGATGAAGTTGACCGCCAATGATCGAATCGACGGCGTTACTCAGCAGAACCGCGCGCAGCATGGCTGCGTTTCGCGCACTGGAGAGTTCAAAACCTGAAAACGAACGCCTGTTTACCGATCGGTACTCGACGCGCTTTTTGCCGCCGTTTCAAAGGCTCATTGTTGCGTCCGCGAAGGTGAGTGCGCTGCGTCGCTTGGTTGAACGTTATGCCGACCGTAGAGTACCGGGCGCAAGAACATCGGGCATCGCGCGGACTCGACTGTTGGATGATTGGCTGTACGAGGACGTTTCAAATGGCGCTCGGCAAGTCGTCGTGCTGGGCGCGGGTTTTGACTGTCGCGCGCTGCGCCTTTCAGCGATTGACAGCATTCCGGTGTTTGAAGTCGACCGGCCCGCGATGATCAGCCGAAAAAACCATGTGCTGGCACGTGAAGATATGGCGCGAAGCAATATCAAGCGCGTCCCGGTGGACTTTCTCAAGGAAAGCTTTGCCGACAGGTTATTGAAGGCGGGTTTTGCCAGAGAGATCAAGACACTGTTTCTATTGGAAGGCGTTACCAACTACCTGAACGAGGGTTCTGTGGCGGCTGTTTTCGATTTCGTCGCCGGCAATGCGCCTGCGGGCTCGAGAATAGCGTTCACCTACGTACACGCGGACGCGGTTGGCGGACATTTTCAATCGCCGGGACTTCAGCCGCTGCTGCAATCGCTACGCCGAGGCGGCGAGCCTTGGACGTTCGGGTTTGATCCCGAGGCATTGCCCGACTACCTTCGCGAACATGGCCTTGCACTCATCGCCGACCTCGGTGCCGCGGAGTACCGGCGCCGATACTGGCAGACAATGCCTGATCGAGGAGTGGGCTATGAGTTCTATCGCGTCGCTCGCGCCGAGGTCAGCGTATCCGCCGGCGCGTCGTCAAACGCCATATGCGGCGAGAAACACATCAACGGCGCGACCGACAGCGGCGTTAATGGCTGATTGGTCGGGATGCTTGGATTTGACGCCGTACAGCGGCTCGGGTATCAGCTCTGCCTCGAGCAACGCGACGTAGTGTTGGGCCATCACCCATGGATCGCTGCGCTTCAAGGCGCCGCGTTCCATCGACCGCTCCAAGTAGGACTCGATGAACTTCAGGGCTTTCTTGGGTCCAGTCATATAAAATGCATGGCCGATCTCCGAGTGTCCCGCCACGGCCAACACCATGCGCCGGCCCGCAATGGCGGCTGGCCGCAATACGAAGGCCATGGCCTTCTCGCCGAGCCGCCGCAGCGCGCTGGCCAATTCTTGCTCCGTGTGGCTCAACTCTTCAAAGACTGGTTCGAAATACGCATCGGCCTCCGCATTGGTGACCGCAAGGAATAGTTCCTCTTTGGAATTGAAATAGCCGTATAGCGTCGCCTTGGACCCCCCTACTCGCGCGGCAATTTCCGCCATTGAGGCTCGTTCGAAGCCGAATTTCCGAAACACCTCAGCGGCGCTCGACACAATTTCCTGCTTTTTCAACGCCGTACGAACACGCATACTCGCTACCTTTAAATGAACCACCGGGTCTATTTTTGCTTGACAAGGGTGCCCGGGTCAAGCTATAAAGATACCGTACGGTTCAGTTAATTAGGAGTTTGCGCAATGATCAGCAGGTTGCCTTGGGCGGCATTGGCCGCAATTCTCCTTTTATCCGCCTGCGGCAAGCCGCCCCGTGGCGGTCCCCCGCCGGCCACAACGCCCGAGGTCGGCACCTTGGTCCTGCACACACAGCCCGTGGTACTGACCACCGAATTACCAGGCCGCACTTCGCCCATCGTCGTCGCCGATGTGAGGCCTCAAATCACTGGGTTGGTGCAATCGCGCAATTTCACCGAAGGATCCGAGGTCAATGCCGGCGCTCTCCTCTATCAAATCGATCCTGCCACGTATCAAGCGCAAGTCGAAAGCGCCAAGGCGGCAGTCGCGAAAGCTCAAGCCAACCTGCACAGCGCAAGACTCAAAGCACAGCGTTATGCCGAGCTCTTGGCGATCAAGGCCGTGAGTCAACAGGACAACGAGGATACCGCCAGTGCGATGCTGCAAGCCGAAGCGGACGTCGCTTCTTCGAAAGCCTCTTTGGATACCAGTCTTATCAACCTGCGCTATACCCGCATCGTCGCGCCGGTCTCTGGCCGCATCGGTAAATCGACGGTCACGCCGGGCGCGCTGGTCACTTCGAATCAAACGGCCGCGCTCGCGACCGTGCAGGAACTGGATCCAATCTACGTCGACATCAGTCAGTCCAGCACGGCTTTCTTGCGCCTCAAACACCAGCTGGACACGGGTCGTCTGGTGCGGACGGGTAGCGGCGCCGCAGTCACGCTGCTGCTCGAAGATGGAACGACGTATGCGCTGCCAGGCACATTGCAATTCTCCGACGTCACGGTCGATCAAAACACCGGTGCAATTACGCTGCGCGCCAAGTTCCCCAATCCAAATCGGGAATTGCTGCCGGGCATGTTCGTCCGCGCCGTTCTGCAGGAAGGCGTCGATGAAAATGCGCTGCTTGTGCCTCAGGCCGCCGTCAGCCGAGACGGCAGCGGTCTGCCGACGGCCTACGTCGTCGGTAGTGATGGCAGATTACAACTTCGGCACCTGAAGACCAGTCGCGCCATCGGCGATCAGTGGTTGGTGGACGCCGGATTGAGCGCAGGCGATCGCCTGGTCGTCGACGGTCAACAACGTGCCGCACCCGGTGTTGCCGTGGTTGTCGTCCCGCTGCCTTCGGCCGGTTTGGCGCGCTTGAACCCATCGTCGGATCGGTAGGAGACGCCGCCATGAGCAAATTCTTCATCGACCGACCAATTTTCGCGTGGGTCATCGCCATTGTCGTGATGCTGGCAGGCATCGTCGCGATCAAAACCTTGCCGATCGCCCAATACCCGAGCATCGCGCCGCCCGCGATCTCCATCACAGCCACTTACCCTGGCGCCTCTGCAAAGACACTCGAAGACACTGTCACCCAGGTGATCGAACAAAACATGAAAGGGCTCGATAACCTGAGCTACATGGCGTCGACCAGTGAGTCGAGCGGCAGCGCCACCGTAACGCTGACGTTCGACAACAGCACAAACCCGGATACCGCGCAGGTGCAGGTACAGAACAAGTTGACCCTGGCCACGCCTCTGCTTCCGCAGGAGGTCCAGAAGCAAGGGGTGCAGGTCGTAAAATCCGTCACCAATTTTCTTGCCATCATCGGCTTCACTTCAAGCGATGGCAGCATGAGCGGCGCGGACCTTTCCGATTACGTCGCCGCGCACGTCCAGGATCCTTTGAGCCGCGTAGCCGGCGTCGGCGACACTTTGCTTTTCGGCGCACAGCATGCGATGCGGATTTGGATCGATCCGTCGAAGCTCAACAACTACAAGCTCACGCCCCTCGACGTAAAGAACGCAGTTCAAGCACAGAATGCGCAGGTATCGGCCGGGCAACTCGGCGCGCTCCCCGCCGTTGCCGGCCAGCAGTTGAACGCGGCCATCACGTCCCAGACCCGTCTTAAATCCGTCGAGGAGTTCGGCAACATTCTCCTTAAAACAACCGTCGAGGGCAGCCAGGTGCGCCTGCGCGACGTTGCCCGGTTGGAAATCGGCAGCGAATCGTATGCCTCTGAAGCGCGCTACAACGGCAAGCCTGCGACGGGGCTGGCGATCAAGCTGGCAACGGGCGCCAACGCCCTGGATACGATTACTCGCGTGAACGCACGCCTCGCGGACTTGAGTCCGTTATATCCGGTTGGTGTGAAGGTGGTGTACCCCTACGACACGACGCCCTTCGTGCGTATCTCCATCGAAGAGGTGTTGAGGACACTGGTTGAATCCATCGCGCTGGTGTTTTGCGTCATGTATCTGTTCTTGCAGAACTTTCGCGCCACGCTGATCCCAACCATTGCCGTGCCGGTGGTACTGCTGGGAACTTTCGGCGTGCTGTCGCTGTTCGGCTACTCGATCAATACGCTGACCATGTTCGCCATGGTGCTTGCCATCGGCCTACTGGTCGATGACGCCATCGTCGTAGTCGAAAATGTCGAACGAGTCATGCACGAAGACCAATCCTCGCCCAAAGAAGCCACAACCAAATCGATGCAACAGATCAGCGGTGCGCTGGTAGGCATCGCCCTCGTGCTGGCCGCCGTGTTCGTGCCCATGGCCTTCTTCGGCTTCGGCGTGGCGCGTGTGCTGCTCGGTCTCGGAGAGTCCGGCAATTTCCGCCGGGAGTACCAGATTGATTTCCAGTTGAGCTGAGGGC
>CAZZWM010000074.1:0-20390 GCA_964657945.1 uncultured Steroidobacteraceae bacterium | reverse complement strand
GAACACCACGTGATAGTTGTTCTTGCCGCGATACAGGCCGGCAATGAAAAATACCGGACAGCGCAAAATCGCCGCGGCGCGCATCGGACCGACGGGCAGATAGGCGCGCTCGCCGAGGACGGTCACCGCCTGCACCGGTTCGTTTCCCAGCGTGCGATCGCCGAGCACACCGACATAACCGCCGTTTCGCAGCCGCTCGGCCACATTGAGCATGGCATCGATCTGGCCGAGCGACACGATATCCGCGACTGCCCGCGGATTGATGGCGGCCAGAATGCCGCCGATCTTGCGCGCATTTTCTTCATACATCGCCATGGCGACGTGCAGGCCGGCATGTTGCCGGCTGAGGGAGTGGATCACCTCGAAGCTGCCGATGTGCGCGCCCAGCAGCAGCGAGCCGTGTCCCTTGGCGCGCGCCAGCATGTCCTTCTCCCCTTCGCTGGTGATGTTGAACAGGTGGTACTGACCGTTGATCAAATAGACGCGATCGTGAATGGTGGTCGCGAAACTCAAGACCTGACGAAAGCCGTCGATCGGCCTGGGTTCCCGGCCCAAAGCCAGACGCAGATAGCGGCGTGATTGGCGCCGCGCGCCGGGCGCGAACAGAAAGAAATACACAGCGATGCCGTACAGGATCACCCGGCTCAGGCGGCGTCCCAAGCGCAACGACAAGAACACCATGATCTTCAGCAGGAACAAACTGCCGCGCTCACGGTGCCGCACCCATTCCGCGGCGCGATTCGGCGGCGCGCCGGAATCAGCGGTCATGCAGCACACCACTGACGACCGTGCGCCCGGCCGCCAGCACGCTGAAACGGATGGCACCGGTGGTTTCGGCATCGAACTCGACGCGCAGCGCATCCCCCGGCCGTACCGCGCCGAGGAATTTCGCCGACGCGATCTGCCAGACCCTGGAGTCCCCACTGCGTTCGCCGCCCACCGCCCGCAGCACTTCGTCGAGCAGCACGGCCCCGGGCAAGACGGGGAAATTGGGAAAGTGCCCGGCGTATGCAGGATGGTCCGCCGCGATGGTGATTTTTTTCGACTGAATCATGCCTTGACCAGCTCCCGCAACGCCTGCTGCGGTAATTTGCCGGTGGCATTGCGAGGCAGCCGCTCCACCATCAGCAGCGGACGCGGCAGGAATACCGGATCGATGCGCCGGCGAAGTTGCTCGTTGAGCTGGCCAAGACTCATGCCCGGAGCCACCACGGCGGCGGCGAGGCGGGCGACGCCGGTGGATCCGGCAGGCGAATCGCTCAGAAAGAAAGCGCCATCGATCACGCCGGGAATGGCGTTCAATTGCGCGTTGAGATAGCCGAATGAGCTGCGCTTGCCGGCGACATTCACCAGATCGGCAGTGCGCCCATGCAGCAGAAACTCGTCCCGGCCTTGCAGTTCGATGACATCGCACAGGGCGGTGACCTGTTCGACGTGGCCACCCTGCGCAAACACCTGATCGCCGGCGACGCGCAAGGTGACTCCGGGCCACAGGCGCCAGCTCGCCGTTTCCGCGCTGCGCCGAACCGCGATTTGGCCGGTCTCGGTCGAGCCGTAAATTTCGAGCAGAGGGCTCCGGTATTTGGACTCCACCTCGCGTGCCAGTTCCTGCGTCAGGGGAGCGGTTGCCGACATCACCAAATCCACCGGCGGAAACGTCACTTCGCTGCCGAGCAGCGTGCGCAGATGCACCGGTGTGGTGACCAATACCCGCGGCCGCGGTACCGCTTGCACGGCGGCGGCCACATCCGCCGGATAAAACGGCCGCTCGGCGACAAAGGCATTGCCGCTGAGCAGGGCCAGCAGCACGCTGGATTCAAAGCCGTACATGTGCTGAGCCGGCACCGTGCCTATGAGGGTGTGAAGCCGGCCGTCCGTCAGCCCGAGAATCGGCGCGCCGTTGCGCACGCAGCGCGCCAGCAGCCCCCAGGTCTTTCGGTAGGGCAGGGGAACCCCGGTGGAGCCTGAGGTGAATACGATAGCGGCGAGCTGCGTTTCCGGAATCTGCGGAATCTCGAACGGCGTCGTCGATGCACCCAAGGCCTGCGGATAAAAATGCCGCGGCAGATCGATGTTGCAGCGGCTGTCGTCGGTGAGGCATATCGCGTCGGCAGCGAACGCTGCAAGCTGCGATATCACCTCGGGCGTGTGCGTCGACGGCAGCAGACTGACCCGTCCCGAAATCAGACAGGCAGCCAGTCCCACGCTGAAATGGTAGCGATCGGCGCAGACGTTCAATACGTGACGCGATTCCGGCAGGAGGACAGCCAGTTGCCGCGCGTCCGAGATGAACTGCTGCGCGCTGATGGGCGCGCCGGCCCGATAGGCAACAATCGCCTCGGGTGTGGCGTGCTCCAGCAGTGGAATGCTATCCAAAGTAGATCCGCAGGGTGGCGATCAATCCATTGCGCTGCACCTGCGGCAGCACGCGGCGGCGGACGGCGAACTCGACCGCGAACATCAGCAACACCAACGGCAACGACACGAAATTCACGAAAAATGACCAGGTGCGCAGTGGTGCAAAGGCGAACAACGCGAAGGTGACGAGCAGATTGCCGATGAAGAACAGCGTCCATGCCAGCGTCACGCTGCGCGTGTAGGCCAACTCCAGCGCGGTCAGAGGCCCGTGTATCCTGTCTGCGAACTCGGTGCACAGGGGCACGCGGCCCATCGACAGAGTGCGGCCGAAGGTCCAGGCCATCAACACATGGAAGCCGGCCTGCTGAATCAAGTAAACGATCGAGAACTCCTCGATCAGCATGCTCCAATAGTGATGCAGCGCCAGCACCACGACCGCGGCGAGCAGGATTGCCAATACCGCGCCGTTCCAGCGCCACACCATCAGCCCACCCAGCATGAGCATGGGCGCCATCGCCAGCGCCGTGGCCAAACTCTTGGCCTCGGGATTGGAATTGCTGTAGTGCGATAAACCAGCGTAGGCGATGAGGAGCAGGGCGACCGCAACGATCTGCAGCCTACGGCTCCAACGCATGGCTACTTGGTTCGATGCGCAGCAATGTAGTCAGCCAGGTGCCGCAACGAACGAAAGATTTGTTGGTTCTCCTGGCTGTCCGCGCGCAGCTGTATGCCGTATTGCTTGGAGACGATCAGGGCCACTTCCAGGATGTCGATGGAATCGAGGCCCAATCCTTCGCCGTACAGAGGTGCGTCGGGATCGATGTCCTCGGCCCGGACCTCCAGGTTCAGTGCCTGGACGAACAATGCGGCGATTTCCCGCTGCAGACCAACGGCGGTCAGCGCCGCGGGCGTTTGCAGTTGCGACGCTTTGTCGGGCATAGGCGGTAACTTCGATTAAGGCTTTTTACTATGCAGCATTATATAGGTGCCGGACGGTGCGGCAACTCACACCCTGCCCATGTAAGGTCAAAACAGGGCCGCTAACCTCGGTGCCGCAAGGCCAGCATGGGTAAACGCGCCACGAAGCCCCAAAACAACCGAAAATGCATCCAGGTCAACAACACATTGTCGCGCCAGTACTTGAAGTGCGAAACGCCGCCCTCCTGGGCGCTGAAATAACGCACCGCCGCCGGCAGATTGATGGGCTTGACCCCTCGCCAGCTCAGGCGTACCACCGCCTCGACATCGAAATCGAAGCGCCGCATCCATCGCTGCCTTCGCATGACCGCAATCAGGCTGTCGATCGGATACACCCTGAACCCAAACAGGGAATCGCCAATACCGCTCCAGAGAGTTTCCAAATTGGCCCACCAATTGGAGATTTTGCGGCCCTTGACCCGCAAGCTGGGCGCGCTGGTATCGAAAACCGGGAGGCCGAGTATCATCGCTGCGGGCGAATTCTGCGAGGCTTGCATGAAAGCCGGGATGCTTTCGGCCGGATGCTGGCCATCGGAGTCCATGGTCAATGCGTGGGAGAAACCCAACTTCTGGGCTTCCCGCAGGCCGAACAGCACGGCGGCCCCCTTGCCTTGATTTTTGGGCAAGAAGAAAACCTTGAGGGTGGGGTCGGCGGCGGCCATGGCCAACAGGCCCTGTTCCGTGCCGTCGGTGCTGCCATCCACCACCACCCACACCGGCGCCCACTGCCGCAGAGCCGCCTTCACGGTGGCGGCGACTTTGGGTCCCGGGTTGTAGCTTGGAATCAATACCAGATGGGTCTTGGAGCTCTCAGGCATGCGGCAGCCAGCGGGACTGCAAAGAGCCGTTCAATTCACGGCGATAGTACTGATCCAACTCGGCGGTGAATGCGCCGATGTCGGTGGGAGGATCGAAGCGGCGCCCCAGCCTGACGCGATAGATGATGGGCAGGGTCGGAAGACGCTTGAACAATGGCCAGCCCTTGCTCAAGAACGGCGAGTCGGTCTCGATCAGCAGGGTTTGAACCGGCACCTTGGCGTGTTTCGCGATCAGGCCGACGCTGCCGACCAGAAAGGGGTTGATGGGATCCTGCGTCGTGCGTGTGCCCTCCGGAAATAGCAGCAGCACGCCGCCGTCGCGCAAATGGTGCACCGACTCGCGCACCATTTGCCGGGAGGAGTCATTGCGCACGTAGCGGGCCAGCCGCGAGCCGGAACCCAGGAATACATTGTTCATCAATTCCGACTTCATCACGCAGACCAGATTGGGATGGCGCGTGAGTATCAACAAGGCGTCGATCAGCGACGGATGATTCGGCGCCAGGATCAGCGGCGGACCGCCGCGCAAGGTATCGATGGCGCCCAGGTCCAGCTTGTAGGTGCGGGTGACGGACAGCGACCACGCATACAGGCGAAAGCCATAGCAAATGCCGTGGCGGCCAACCTGGGTTCCGAGCCGCTTCGGCAGTATGAAATACAGCGGTAGCGCAAACACCGACCAGGTGAGGCAGATCAGCCCCAGCAGGCTCAACGAAGTGAATTGAGCGAAGCACTCGTAAATGATTTTGAGCGGCCGCAGCATCGTCGAGGTCAGTCGGGCGCTTGAACCATTCGCGCCGATTGTCGCAGCATGTAGGCGAAGCCGAAGCCGGCGGTCCAGTAGCGCCGGGTCTGAACCAGGGGACTGTCGATGAACGACGCGCCGGCAAGGCTGTCGTAGCGCATATAGGCGCCCAGCCAGAATTTCGGAAAGCGCCTGGACAGGGCCGCCAGCGTCTCGGTGCCTGCATAGCCTCCCGAAGCCTGGAACTCAGGCCGCGTGGCCGTGGCGAATTGCGGTGCCACCGAGTAGAAATAATTCTCGTACCTGCGATCGGCAAACAGCGGCCCGGCCAGCAATCCGAGATTCCAACCCACCACGCCGAACGGATCGCCGATGTCCAGGTTGAAGCGCGGCGTGAAAGTCCAGCCGATGATCTTGGGCGATGCTTCCACGGTCATGGCGGCGCGCAACGGCATGCGCAAATCGAATTTTATTTTTTCGTCGTCGCTGCGGAACAGATGCAGATCGAACGACGGGCCCGCCTCGACGGTCGAGCGCAGGTCCGGCATGCCGCTGCGGATGCGGTCGTTGCGCACCGGCGTGGTGAGATTGAAGCTCAAATTGATTTCGAGCCGGTCCTGGTTGAACAAGGTGCCGCGCACGCCTTCACGATCGGCTTTCAGGAACTTGCCGTTGTAGAGGAAATACGGCACCGGGACGGGATAGGCGTGTACGGTGTTCGAGCCGCGATAGTCCTCGAAGGCTACCGCGCCTGCCCCTAAGCCAAATTCCCACAAGGGTTCGTCCTTGGCGAATGCCGCGCCGGGGCCGGCACAGGCGCCGATGCAGGCCGCGAGCACGCCCGTCAGTTTTGGCACGGCCCTCATCAGCCGCCGATCACGTGTTCTGCCTCGGGACGTATGTTGAAGGCACGCCGGCGGGCCGCACGGATGGTGCGGCCGAGGTTCGCCAGCGACATCAGAAAGTACACTCCTTTGAGCAGGCGCAGCGATCGCCAAATCGGCGTGCGGCCGAAAATGTCGCCGGCCAGCAGCGACAGCAGTGCCTCTTCCATGCGCAGCACATTGCGCGGCCCCAGGAACAGTTCGCGCATGGTGGGATTGGTGACGCGATAGATGAACCAGGAGAATTGCTTCGGTCCGTGACGCATGATGCGATCGAATTGCTTCAACGCGCGTTTGGCCGTCGCCGGCTCGGTTCGGCAGGCGTGAATGGCCTCGGCGGCGGCGATGCCGCTGTTCATGGCCAGCATCACGCCGGAGGAGAACACCGGATCGATGAAGGTATAGGCATCGCCGACCAGAAAGTAGTTGGCGCCATGGGTGTGATCGCAGGCATAGGAGTAGTTGCCGGTGGCCTCGACCTCGGAAATCAACTCGGCGTCCTTGAGCTTCTCCGCCAATGGCGGGCACTGCGCAATGGTGGCGAGAAAAAATTCGCGCACCGAGGTCGTGCGTGTCTTCAAGTAATGCGGCCATACGACGGCGCCGATGCTGGTGGCGCCATCCGCCAAGGGGATGAACCAGAACCAGCCATGCTCGAACCAGAAAATGGTGATGTTGCCTTCGCGCTTTCCGCATTCGCGCTGCGCGCCGCGAAAGTGCGCGTACAGCGCCGCGCTGTTGTGTTTCTTGTTGCGGTGTTTTGCCTGCAAACGGCTGCCGAGAAAGGTGTCGCGGCCGGATGCATCGATTACGGTACCGGCGGTCCAGGACTGTTTGCGGCCATCTTCGTGTTCCGCGCTGATGCGGGCGCCGTGCGCCTCGAACTCGATGTCGCGCACCCGACATCCTTCGATCACCTCGGCGCCCAGTTGTCCGGCCCGCCGCAGCAATATTTCGTCAAATTCAGAGCGCCGAACCTGGTACGCGAGCTGCAACGATTTGTCCCAGCCGTTGGCGAATTGAAATTCTTGATGCCGGCCGTCGGATGGCGATACGAATTCCGCGCCCCACTTTTCCATGCCGATGGCACGCACTTGATCGGCGACCCCGAGACGCTCCAGCAGGGGCAGATTGGCGGGCAGCAGAGATTCGCCGATGTGGAAGCGCGGATGACGGGCTTTTTCCAGCACCACCACCCGATAGCCCAGTTCCGCGAGCACGCTCGCGGCGCTGGATCCGGCCGGACCGCCGCCGACAATGAGCACGTCACAGGAGGAAATGGTCTCGGGCATCATAAATTCGCCTTGCAATGCTCTTATAGTGAACCTAAGGGCCCGCGCGCCAGTCTATCGTGCCGACAAACAGCGGTCCAACGCCTGTAAGATACCGACATGCACATTTTGATTGTCGAAGACGACGAAGTTGCGCGAGATTACCTGGCCAAAGCACTTCGGGAGGCGGGACACACCGCCGACACCGCCGCCAACGGTTTGGAGGGCCTGCACATGGCCTCCTCCATGGCCGTCGATCTGGCCATCGTCGACCGCATGTTGCCCAAAATGGACGGGCTGGCCCTGGTGCAGTCTTTGCGGGCCACAGGCCGCAAAATGCCGGTGCTCATATTGAGCGCGCTGGGCGATGTCGATGACCGCATCACCGGGCTGCGTGCCGGGGGTGACGATTACCTCACCAAGCCTTACCACATGGCGGAGCTGCTGGCGCGCATCGATGCGCTGGCGCGGCGCGGCGACAGCGGTGGCACGGAAGCCAACACCAAACTGAAACTGGCCGATTTGGAGCTCGACCGCATGACCCGGCGGGTCACGCGCAACGGCAAGAAGATCGAGCTCACCGCGCGCGAGTTCCAGCTGCTGGAATTCATGATGCGCCACAGTGGCCAGGTGGTGACCCGCACCATGCTGCTCGAGGGGGTATGGGATTATCACTTCGATCCACAGACCAATGTCATCGACGTGCACATCAGCCGCTTGCGTCAGGCGATCGACAAGGACTTCGACAAGCCTTTGCTGCACACGGTGCGTGGTGCGGGGTATAGCTTGCGCGAAGACGAATAACGGGCCCCGCGATGGGACCCGATCAACGTTTTCTCGGCATCCTCGATACCTCTCCGTTCCGCATCGCCATCGTCTACTCGATTGCGTTCGCCTGCGGCGCGGCGGTGCTGTTGGGCGCCGTGGATTTCGCGGTGTCGCGGGTGGTGGACGGCAGCACGGATAATCTGATCGAGGCCGAGGTTCAGGGGCTTCGCGAGCAGATGCTGGTGCTGTCGCGCAGCGACTTCATCGAATTGGTGGAACAGCGTTCGCAGGATCAGGACGTCCGAGGTGCGGTTTATCTGATGGTGGATCCGCAGCTGCGCCCCGTGGCGGGCAACGTGCCGGCGTGGCCCAAGGACGACGCAAGCGGCGGCAAGTGGTTCATGTTCAAGGTGTCCGTGCCGTTCGGCGATGAAACCCGCGAGCATGAAATGCGCGCGCAGCGCTTCCCGCTGCCGGGCAATTACCGCATGTTGGTGGGACACGACGTGCAGGAGCGTCAGGACGTGAAGAGCCTGATGATGCGCGGCCTGATCACGGCCGTCGTGCTCACGCTGCTGCTCGGCTTGGGCGGAGGCTTTTGGATGGGCCGGCGCATCCTGGCACAGGCCGGCGCCATATCCGCGGTCGCCACTCAAATCATGCGCGGCGATCTGTCGCAGCGGCTGCCGGTGCGAAACGCCGACGATGAAATCAACACCCTGGCGCGCGAGATCAACAGTATGCTCGACAAGATCGAGCAGCTGACCTTGGGCATGCGTACGGTGCTCGACAGCGCCGCGCACGATTTGCGCACTCCCTTGAATCGCCTGCAGGCCACGGCCGAGGGCGCGATGAGCACCTTGGCGGCGGGCTCGCCGGAGCGCCGCGTGCTGGAGCGCGTGACCAGCGAGGTCGATCATATGCGCAGCACCTTGGATGCGCTGCTGCGCATCGCGCTGGCGGAAACCGGCACGGTCGCGCGCGAACCGGTGGACTTGTCCGAATTGGTCGGCAGCGTGGTGGAGCTGTATGCGCCGGTGAGCGAAGAGCGCGGCATCGTGCTGGAGAGTTCGGTGGCTGCCGGCGCGCACGTGCAGGGAAACCGCCAGCTGTTGGCGCAGGCGCTGGCCAACCTCATCGACAATGCAATCAAGTTCACGCCGGATGGCGGCAGGATCCGCGTGGCGCTGCGCGGCAATTCGAGCACCCCGGAGGTGACGGTGGAAGACAACGGCCCGGGCATTCCGGCAGACAAGCGCGAGATCGTGCTGGGCCGCCGCGTGCGGCTGGATGAGGCTCGCAACGTGCCGGGATCGGGTTTGGGTCTATCGCTGGTGGCCGCTGTCACCAAATTGCACGGCGCGCATCTGGTGTTGGATGATGCCGGCCCCGGGTTGAAGGTTTCGATGAAGTTTTGAATTCCAGAAAAGCACTGCAGGAGTATTCATGTCGCGATTGTTGGCATGCGCGCTGAGCGCAGCTGTGGTGGCCGGGTGCGCAGGCCGCGAGACGCCGGTGCAAAGCAACGCGCCGGGTCCGACGTCCGGCATCGATTTGCAGTGGATCGACAACTCGGTACGGCCGCAGGACGATTTGTATCAATACCTGAATGGCCGGTGGCTCAAGACCTTTCAGATTCCACCGGACAAGGGAGTGTATGGCTCATTCATCTCCATCGACGACGCCATACAGCTCGAATTGCGCGGCATCATCGAAAGCCTGCCGCCCAGCGGCGGCGATGCGGATGCTCAGAAGTTGGTCGACATGTACGCCAGCTTCATGGACGAGGAACGCTTGGAAACGCTCGGGCTGCAGCCGCTGCAGGCGGAATTTGCGGCCATCGACGCCATGAAGGATGCCGGCGCCATCCCCGCCGCCCTGGCGCATCTCACCAAGATCGGCGCCGGCGGACCCTTTGGGCTGAGCGTCGGCGTGGATGCGAGAAATTCCTCGCAGTATGCGGTGACGATTTTCCAGAGCGGCTTGGGAATGCCGGATCGAGATTACTATTTGAAGGACGATGCGAAGCTCAAGGCCACGCGCGCCAAGTACGTCGCGCACGTGGAAAAAATGCTGAGCATGGCCGGAGACGGTCAGGCCGAGAAGAACGCCGCGGCGATTCTGGCCCTGGAAACCGCGATCGCCGAAGTGCAGTGGACCCGGGTCGAGAATCGCGATCCGATCAAGACGTACAACAAGAGAGCCTTCACCGAACTGCCGCGGGTCATGGCGGGCTACGATTGGCGCAGCTACCTGCATGGCACCGGAGTCGACGGCCGCGCCGATTGGCTGATCGTCAGCCAGCCAAGCTACTTCGCGGCCTTGAGCAAGATCATGGCGTCGACTCCGTTGCCGGTCTGGAAGGCTTATTTCAGGTGGCGGGTGCTGGCCGCCGCGGCGCCTTATTTGTCGAAACAGTTCGTCGATGAGCGTTTTGCCTTCAACGGCACCGTGCTGCGCGACGTGCCGGAAAATCAGCCGCGCTGGAAGCGCGGCATCAATCTGATCGACGGCAGTCTGGGCGAGGCGCTGGGCAAGCGCTACGTGGAGAAATATTTCCCGCCCGAGAGCAGGGCGCGGATGCAGATCCTGGTCCGCAATGTGCTCGAAGCCTACCGGCGCGACATCGAGCTGCTGGATTGGATGAGCGCCGAGACCAAGGTGGGCGCGCAGGAAAAGCTCGCAAAGGTGTCGCCGAAGATCGGCTATCCCGACCACTGGCGCGATTACAGCACGCTGCGCATCGAGCGCGGCGATTTGCATGGCAATGTGATTCGGGCCGCCGAATTCGAGTATTGGCGCCAGGTCGACAAGCTGGGCCAGCCGGTCGACCGCACCGAGTGGACCATGACGCCGCAGACCGTCAACGCGTACTACAACCCGACCAAGAACGAGATCGTATTTCCGGCCGCCATCCTGCAGCCGCCATTTTTCGACGCCAAGGCCGACGATGCGGTCAATTACGGCGGTATCGGCGGCGTCATCGGCCACGAGCTGAGCCATGGCTTCGATGATCGCGGCAGCCAGTACGATGCGGACGGCAACCTGCACGATTGGTTCACCAAGGAAGACCACGACAAGTTTGCGGCCAAGACCAAGGCGCTGGTGGAGCAGTACAACGCCTATGAGCCCGTGCCCGACTATCACGTCAACGGCGCTCTGACCCTGGGCGAAAACATCGCCGACAACTCCGGTTTGGCGATTGCCTACCGGGCCTATCATTTGTCGCTCGGCCTGCATGATGCGCCGGTGATCGACGGCTTCACCGGCGATCAACGGCTATATCTGGGCTGGGCTCAAGTGTGGCGCGGCAAGGCGCGCGAAGCGGAGACGATTCAGCGGATAAAGACCGATCCGCACTCTCCGGCGGCGGTGCGCGGTCTGGCGCCCCTGCGCAACCAGCCGGGGCTCTACAAGGCGTTCAATTTGAAGCCGGGCGACAAGATGTACCTGCCGCCCGAACAGCGGGTGATCATTTGGTAGCGGGCGGTTTTGCGCCAGCGTCAAATTGCCGGCGGTTCCGCCAAGCGCCATCGGTAGGCTAACCGACTGAAAATTAGAACAAAAACTCACTAGCGAGCGTCTGGCATAGAACTTGCTCGATACCTCTGGCGCGCATTGCGCTTCATCGGGAATCGACTATGGCTGACCCAGCGGACGAAGCACCTCCCCCTCCGGCGAAGAAATCCGGCGGCGCCATGGGCGCCATCTTGGGCGGCCTGGGCACTTTTGTGTTCGCGCTGCTCGCCGTCATCGCCGGCGGGTTCATCAATGCCAAGCTGCATCCTCTGCCGGATCTGCAATTGGACAAGGACGGCAAGATCACGGCCATCGTGCCGGTCGCGCCCGCCGGAGGTGCGCATGGCGAGGGCGGTGAGGGCGGCAAGGCTTCCCTGTACTTCGCCATCGATCCGCCGCTGGTGGTGAACTTCGAGGATGGTTCCGTGGTGCGTTTCCTGCAAATCAGCATGGAAATCGCGGCGCACGACCAGAAAGCGCTCGACAGCGTGCAAAGGAATCTGCCTTTGATCCGCAACAACCTGTTGCTGCTGATGAGCAATCGCAACTACCAATCGATGATGTCGCGCGAGGGCAAGGAGACGCTGCGCCAGGAGGCCTTGAGCGAGATCCGCGCGGTGCAAAAGAAAGCCGGTGGAGGCGATGTCGACGATCTGCTGTTCACCAGCTTCGTGGTGCAGTAATGGCGATCTCGAACGAAGAAGTGGAAGCATTGCTCGAGAAGAGCGAGGGCGAGAAGACTGCCGGCAATACGGTGCGCCCGTACGATTTCACGGCGCAGCGGATCAATCGCACCCAGCTGCCGTTGCTGGATGGCATCAACAAGAGTTTCGCCGATCGCGCCGCAGTCTCGTTGTCGGGTTTGCTGGGACGCCCGGCGAGCTTGCAATACGACGGAATGGAATCGATGAAGGTCGCCGACCTGCAGGTGTCTTTGCCGATGCCCGCCAGTATCGCCGTGGTCCGCTTGAAGCCGCTGAATGGTTTTGCATTCATCAGCGTCGAGCCTGGCTTGCTGCTGACCCTGCTGGACGGATTCTTCGGCGGCACCGGCCGCCCGAATGCCGACAATCAAGCGGCGGCGGCGCCGGCGGCCCAGCGTTTCATGGCCCTGATGCTGCGCAGTTTTGCGGCCGATGTGACCGCGGCGTGGGCGCCGGTGGCGCCGCTGGAACTGGAGTTGATCAAGCAGGAGACCAATCCCCGCCTGGTGCAGTTGGGCGGCCCGCAGGAAACGGTCATCGTCGGCAAATTCACGGTGGAATTCGCGGCCCGCAGCGGGCGCATCGATTGGTTGCTGCCGGAAAGTCTGCTGGCACCGCATCGCGAGGCCTTGTCGGGTGAAACCGGCGCTGCGCCGGTGCGCAAGCATGAAGCCTGGGGGCCTACTCTGACCGGCGCCCTGCAGGATGCGCAGCTCGACACCCGCGCGGTGCTCGCCGAGGCGCAGATCAGCCTGCGAGAGCTGGTGAGCCTGAATCCCGGCGACATCATTCCCATCGAAGCGCCCGAGCAGGTCACGTTGTTGGCCGGCGAGGTGCCGCTTTACCAGGGACGTTTCGGCATTTCGCAAGGGCGCAACGCGCTCAAGATCGTTTCAGGAGTTTCCGCATGAGTACGCCCGATCCGAAGACCGCCGTGGCGCGCGCCAAGTTCGGCGACTTGAGCCCAGGCGGCGCCGCTGCCCCCGGCGAAATGAATTTGAATTTGATCTTGGACGTCGCCGTCACTCTGGCATTGGAAGTGGGGCGCGCCAAGATGTCGGTGCGCGACTTGTTGGCGCTGGCGCCCGGCGCGGTCGTGGAGCTCGATCGTCTCGCCGGCGAGCCGCTGGATGTGCTGGTGAACGGCGTGCGCATCGCGCGTGGTGAGGTGGTGGTGGTGAATGAAAAATTCGGGATTCGGCTGACGGATGTCGTGAGCGCCAGCGAGAGGATGGAGCACGCCAAATGACGGAGATGGCGCAACCCGCCTCTCCGCTGTCGGTCGGCAGCCTGATGCAGCTGAGCCTGAGCCTGATCGCCATCGTGGCGTTGATCGTAGCCATAGGCTGGGTGTTGAAGCGCTTCAAGCTGGCCGTGCCGCATCGCTCCGCCGACAGTGCGGTGCTCGACGAACTCAGCGTCGGACCCCGCGAGCGCATCGTGCTGGTGCGCATCGGCGATGCGCAGGTGCTGATCGGAATCGGCGCCGGCGGCATCGTGCCTTTGACGCCGTTGAGCACGCCGATTGCGGTACGGGAAGCCGCTGCCTCGCCGGCTTTCGCCGACCGATTGCGCGAGCTGATGAAGCGTCAACCATGAAAACAAGGCGCGCCGCCACATTGCTGCTGTTGCTGCTGTTGCCGTTGGGTGTGGCGGCGGCGCAGGGCGCCAGCCCGACTTTGCCGGCAGTGGCCATCAAGACCGCCGCGGATGGAGCGCAAACCTATTCGCTGACCTTCCAGATCGTGATCCTGATGACGGCGCTGACGATGTTGCCGGCAATTCTGCTGGCCATGACGGCGTTCACCCGCATCATCATCGTGCTGTCGATTCTGCGCCAGGCCCTGGGGATGGCCACCACGCCCTCCAACCAGGTTCTCACGGGCCTCGCCCTGTTCATGACCTTTTTCGTCATGGGCTCGACGCTGGAGCAATCGTACGCGGCCGGCATCAAACCCTACATGGACGGGCAGCTGGCGGGCGAGCTTGCCATCGAGCGCACGGTGGGGCCGCTGAAGAAATTCATGCTGGCGCAAACCCGCGAAAACGATCTGCAGCTGTTCTCCAGACTGTCGGGCAAGCCGCAATTCGCCAGCGCCGATGACGTGCCGATGATGGTTCTGGTCCCGACCTTCATCACCAGCGAACTGAAAACCGCTTTCCAGATCGGATTCATGATTTTCATTCCATTCCTGGTGATCGATCTGGTGGTCGCCAGCGTGCTGATGTCGATGGGCATGATGATGCTGTCGCCGGTGCTGGTGTCGCTGCCGTTCAAGATCATGCTGTTCGTGGTGGTCGACGGCTGGACTCTGCTGATGGGCACTCTGGCCTCGAGCTTCCATCAATGACGCCCGAGAATGTCATGGATCTGGCGCACAAGACGCTGTTGGTCACATCGATGATCGCGGCGCCCTTGCTGCTCATCGCGTTGATCGCCGGCCTGGTCATCGGCATGTTGCAGGCCGCCACGCAGATCAACGAATCGACTTTGAGCTTCATTCCGAAACTGTTGCTGCTGGTCTTGACGCTGTTCGCGGCGGGCCCCTGGATACTGCGCGTGCTGATGGATTTCACGCGCGAGCTGTACGCCAGCATTCCCACCATGGTCGGCTGACTCAGATGCAGCCGATCACACTCAACGCCGCCGATGTGCAGGTCTGGGTCGGCCGCCTTTGGTGGCCCGCGTTGCGTATCGGCGGATTCGTGCTCACCGCGCCCATCGCCAGCGAAACCTCGGTACCACGGCTGGTGAAGGTGGTGCTGACCCTGGCACTGGCCTTTCTGCTGGCCCCCGTGGTGCAGGAGCCATCGGGGCTGTCGATATTCACGGCGCAAGGCATGCTGGCTGCCGTCACCGAGGTCCTGATCGGCATCGCCATCGGCATGGTGGTGCAGGTGGCCTTCGAAGCCCTGATCTTCGCCGGTCAGACCATTTCATTGACCATGGGTTTGGGGTTTGCGACCCTGGTCGATCCGCAACGCGGTGCGCAGACGCCGGTGCTCGGCCAGATGTTCATGATCTTCGGCACGCTGACCTATCTCGCGTTGAACGGCCATTTGATGCTGCTCGGCGCATTGGCGGAGAGCTTCCATGGCCTGCCCATCGGCGTGGCGCACGTGGACAAGAATTTCCTGTTGACGGTGGTGCTGTGGGGCGCGCGGGTATTCGATGCCGGCTTGCTGATCGCATTGCCCGCGGTCGTTGCGCTGGTCATCGTCAATCTGGCGCTGGGCGTCGTGACGCGCGCCGCGCCGCAGCTCAATCTGTTCGGCATCGGTTTCACCATCACTTTGATAAGCGGCTTTTTCGTGCTGATCGCCGGCCTCGATGGAATCATGTCGGGCATTTCCAGCCTCATCAACAGCGCGCTGATGGCAGCGTCGGCGCTGGCCGGCGGGCCGGCCACAGGGGCGCCTTAAAATGGCCCAGGAAGCAGAGACGGGCGGCGAACGCACCGAAGAACCTTCGCAACGACGCCTGCAGGAAGCGCGTGAACGCGGGCAGATCCCGCGCTCGCGGGAGCTGACCAATTTCGCCACCATGATGGGCGGCAGCGCCACGCTGGTCGCGATCGGCGGCTCCTTGTCGGCACAGATGTCGCAGATGATGCGCAGCGGCTTGTCGCTCGACCCGGACTCTTTGAGCGATACGCATTCCATGGTTGCGGCGCTCACCAAGGCGGCGTTGACCGCCACCATGGCGCTGCTGCCGGTGTTCGGCGCCTTGATTGCCCTGGTGCTGCTGGCCTCGGTCGTGCTGGGCGGATGGAATTTCAGTCCGAACGCCATGGCGCCGGACTTTTCGCGCCTCAGCCCCCTGAGCGGGATGAAGCGATTGTTCGGCCTGCATGGAGTCTCGGAACTCGGCAAGGCATTGCTCAAGCTGACCGTGGTCGGCGGCGTCTGCTTCTTCATCGTGACCGGCCTGTTCGGCGACGTGTTGTCCTTGGGACGCATGGCACCGCGCGCGGCGGTCGGCCGCGGCGTCGGCCTGCTGGGATGGTCATTCGTCTGGCTGTGCGCATCGCTGGCGCTGGTCGCCATGGTGGACGTGCCGCTGCAGCTGTTCCAGTTCAAGCGCCAGCTGCGCATGACGCGTCAGGAATTGCGGGATGAATCCAAGGAAGTGGATGGCCGGCCGGAAGTCAAGCAGCGCATCCGCCAGATGCAACAGATGCTTGCGCGGCGCCGCATGATGCACAAGGTGCCGGGCGCCGACGTCGTGCTGGTCAACCCGACGCACTTTGCGGTGGCCTTGAAATATGACCCCAAGAAGATGCGGGCACCGCGGGTGCTGGCCAAGGGCGCGGACCTGGTGGCCGCCAATATCCGTCGCATTGCCGAAGAACATCGGGTGCCGATCTTCGAATCGCCGAAGCTGACGCGCGCGCTGTACCGCTCGACCGATCTGGACAAGGAGATTCCGACCGGCCTGTACATGGCCGTGGCGCAGGTGCTGTCGTACATCTTCCGCATCAAGACATTGAATCCGACGTTGGCGGCGCGCCTGACGCGGCCTGATCCGAAAATCAGCGACGAGTTCGACACATCATGACCGTGCGCAGCGCAGCCAGCTCCTTCGGCGAGTTTGCCCGCAACGGCATCGGAGTGCCGCTGCTGGTGATGGTGGTGCTGGCCATGATGGTGCTGCCGCTGCCGGCGTTCCTGCTGGACGTGTTCTTCACCTTCAACATCTCCTTGTCGCTGATGATACTGCTGGCGGTGATCTATGTGCGCCGCGCGTTGGAGTTCGCCACCTTCCCGACGGTGTTGCTCGGCGCGACCCTGCTGCGGCTGGGCTTGAACGTCGCATCCACCCGCATCGTGCTGATCAACGGGCACACCGGTGCGCATGCGGCCGGACATGTGATCGCGGCCTTCGGTCACTTCGTGGTCGGCGGCAATTACGCCGTGGGCATGGTCGTGTTCATGGTGTTGGTGATCATCAATTTCGTGGTCATCACGAAAGGCGCGGGACGCATCTCCGAAGTGAGCGCGCGCTTCACCTTGGACGCGATGCCCGGACGGCAGATGGCCATCGACGCCGACTTGAATGCCGGCATCATCACCCAACCCGAGGCCATCATCCGCCGCCAAGAGGTGCGCGAGGAAGCGGATTTCTACGGCGCCATGGACGGCGCCAGCAAATTCGTGCGCGGCGACGCCATCGCCGGCATCTTGATCGTGTTCATCAATCTGTTCGGCGGCACCATCATCGGCGCCGCACAGCATGGCATGTCGCTGGCCGACGCCGGCCGGACCTACGCCCTGTTGACCATCGGCGACGGCCTGGTGGCGCAGATCCCGGCGCTGCTCTTATCGGTGGCGGTGGCCATCCTGGTGACGCGCGTATCGCGACCGCATGACATGGGTCAGCAGATTTTCTCGCAGGTATTGAGCGAGCCGAAGGCACTCGGGGTCACAGCCGGCATCCTCGGGCTGATGGGCGTCATCCCGGGCATGCCCAACCTGGTGTTCCTGTCGATGGCCGCGGCTTGTGGGTTCGGCGCATACACACTGGGCCAGCGCCGCGCGGCCGGCAAGAGCAAGTCCGCATTGGCTGCCGCGAACCCAACCGCGGCGCCCGCCGTGCCTTCAGAGCTCAAGGAACTGTCCTGGGATGATGTGGAACAGGTCGACTTGATCGGACTGGAAGTGGGCTATCGCCTGATTCCGTTGGTGGACCGCAATGCGGGCGGCGAATTGATGGGTCGCATCAAAGGTGTGCGCAAGAAGCTGTCGGAGGAACTCGGCTTTCTCGTGCAGGCGGTCCACATCCGCGACAACTTGGAACTCGGTCCCAACTCCTATCGCATCACCATCCTGGGAGCGCCCGTGGGCGAATCGGAAGTATTCCCCGATCGCGAGATGGCCATCAATCCGGGGCAGGTGTCGGGCACGCTGGCGGGCTCCGCGACCAAGGATCCTGCCTTCGGATTGGATGCCGTTTGGATCGACAAGGGGCGGCGCGAGCAGGCGCAGGCGCAAGGCTACACGGTGGTGGATGCCAGCAGCGTCATCGCCACGCACCTGAGCCATCTGTTGCAGTCGCACGCCCACGAGTTGCTGGGCCATGAAGAAGTGCAGCAATTGCTGAACCGTCTGGCGAAAACGGCGCCGAAGCTGATCGAAGATCTGGTGCCGAAGCTGCTGCCCATGAGCGTGGTGGTGAAGGTGCTGCAATACCTGCTGCTCGAGCGGGTGCCCATCCGCAATTTGCGCACCATCTGCGAGACCTTGGCGGAGCTTGCGCCCAAGTCCCAAGACCCGGTCGCGTTGGTGGCTGCGGTCCGAGTCGCCCTGGGACGCAGCATCGTGCAGAACGTCGGCGGCCTGCGCCAGGAACTGCCGGTGATCACACTCGATCCAGGGCTCGAACAGATGCTGCAGGATTCGATGACCGCCGGGGAATCCGCGCCGGGCTTCGAGCCGGGTCTGGCCGACAGGATTCAGACCGCGCTGGGCGACAGCACGCGACGCCAGGAAGCGGCCGGCGAACCCGCGGTACTGCTGGTCGCGCCGAAAATTCGCCCCTGGATCGCGCGCCTGATGCGGCACTCGACCCCATCCCTGGCCGTGCTGGCTTACAACGAGATTCCCGAGAACCGGCGCATCCGCGTGATTGCCGCGGTTGGCCGCCAATGAATTTGAACGACGGAGGTTGACATGAAGATCAAGAGATACACGGCACCGAGCATGCGCGCAGCGCTCGCCTTGGTGCGTTCGGAACAAGGACCCGACGCCGTCATCCTGTCGAGTCGCCGCGGCGACGATGGCATCGAAGTCATCGCCGCGGTCGACTATGACGAGGCGCTATTCGCGGATGCCACGCGGCAGCGAGCCGCCACCGCCGCCCCCACGGAAGTGGAAGCGATCGTGGCCGCAGCGCAGGCGCCTGGCGAAGCCATGATCAGCGAAGCGATGCGCGCCGCCGCGCTCAGCATCGCCGCACCGCCCGTCAAAGCGGCGCCCCCGGCCCCGCCCGCGAAGATCGCCCGAGCGCCGCAGCCGGCGCCGGTGCGTGCCGCCGCGCCGCCACGATCCGCGCCTCCGACTCTCGCTGCGCGGCCGGACGCGGTCAACGGCGCCGCCGTGCAGCGCGAAATTCAAGACTTGCGCCGCGTACTCGAAACAGGTCTGGCCGGCATGACCTGGAACGATAAGCGCCTGCGCGAGCCGTTGAAATCGCAGGTGCTCGAGGAACTGACGGCCATGGACATTGCGCCCGATGTCGCGCAGGCACTGGCGGAATTCACGCCGAGCCACAGCAGCTTGGAGAACCCGTCGCACATACCTCTGGCATTGCTATGCCGGCATCTGCCGATGCTCAACGATCTGACCAGCGTGACCGGCGGCATCACCGCCATCGTCGGGCCCACCGGCGCCGGCAAGACCACCACCATCGCCAAGCTGGCGGCGCGTTGGTGCATGCAGCATGGCAGCCGGGATCTGGCGCTGGTCAGCACCGACGGTTATCGCGTCGGCGCGCGCGAACAGCTGAACACCTACGCACGCATCCTGGGCGTGCCCATGCATGCGGCCAACACCGGCAAGGAATTGGCGCGCGTGATCGAGCGTCTCAATTCGAAGAAGCTCATCTTGATCGACACGGCTGGGATGGGGCCGCGCGACGTGCGGCTCACCGAACAGCTGGCGGCCCTGCGCCTGGGCGCAGCGCGTGCCAAGGTGCTGCTGGCTCTGCCGGCTCAGGGCGAAGGAAATGCCTTGGATGAAATCGTCTGCGCGTTTGCCGGCATCAACCCGGTCGCCAGCATCATCACCAAAGTGGACGAAGCGGCCAGCTTGGGCGCCGTGATATCGGCGACCCTGCGGCATGAATTGAAGATTGCCTATATATGCAATGGACAGCGCGTGCCCGAGGATCTGCATGCTGCGCATCCAAAGCGCGTCTGGCTGGTACGCGCAGCATTGGACCTCAGGGAGCGCAGCACGCCGCAGCGCGACGAGGCCTATCTCGCACGCGCGTTCGGACGGGTGCCTGCCCATGCGTGACCTTAGAATGACGCGAGAACGAGCCGAGGCGCTGGCGGAGATGAATTCTTCGCGTCCCGTCAAGGTGATTGCGGTCACCGGGGGCAAGGGTGGGGTGGGGAAAACCACGGTATCGGCCAATTTGGCCGTTTCGATCGCGGCCCAGGGCCGCGACGTGATGCTGCTCGATGCCGAGCCGTGGTTTCTGGACTATCAGGGCGGGCGTAAGGGCGCGCTGCAATACGACATCGCTTCGCTGCTGTTTGACGGCAAAGCCGATCTGCCGCCGGCGCTGAGACAGGGATTGCTGGAGCATTGCCGGGCCCTGCTGACGTGGCATGACGGCGTGC
>CAZZWM010000073.1:0-20654 GCA_964657945.1 uncultured Steroidobacteraceae bacterium | reverse complement strand
CCTGACACATCCGACGTGCGTGAAGCAGTCGTGGTGCTGTTCTTGGGAGCGGCCGTGCCGCCCGTCGGTGTGGCCTTGGACGGGGACGCAGCCGACGCGGTCGCAGGCGCAGTGCTCGGCGTCGCGGACATGCTGCTGGCGCCGGCATTCAGCGCACCCGAACCGGTGGCACTCACCGAGTTGCCGGTCGCTGCCAACGAACTACCGACATCGTTCTTGGCCGTGGCCGCATCCGCTGCCACATTGCCGGCCGCGGTGCCGACAACTTCCTTGCCGTTCTGCACGGTCGTTTGCGTTGTCGATTTGGCGGAGTCCGCCACGTTACCTGCAGCAGTCTTGGTCGAGTCGACCGTCGATTGCGCAGTGGTCTTGGTCGCATCGACGACAGGCTTCACTTTGGGCGGTTGAACGGTGTCGCCGAGCTGGCCTTGTCCACTCAAAGAGCCCATGCCTCCGATGCTGCGTCCACCCATGCCGGATAGGCCGCCGCCGAAGCCGCCGCCCAACCCACCACCCGCGCCGCCGCCGAGGATGCCGGCATAGACCGGTGAGGACAGGGCAAGAACCGTGGCCACACCAACGCCTGTGAATATATGTTTAGTCTTCATTTCGTATCTCCTGTGTGGCCACGGGACTCCGTGGCCTTCACTGTTGATACGAACCAGCGACTGCGTTTCTTCCTTCGATGTCAGGGAGGGGGCAAAGACGCAGGATCCACACGAAATTCCGCGCCCACCAGTCCGAATCCATATGTCAAATCGCGGCCTGCGGTGCCCAGATCGATGGCTTGGTTTTCCAAGGCGGTAAGCGCCTGGTCTACTTGGGTGGGATCCGGCTGACTCATCCGACCGGCGAGCAGGGCTGCCACGATGGGCGCCGCAAAAGAAGTGCCGCGAACTGCGGCATAGCCCGCTCCGGCGGCGGCAGCCGCCGTATCGGCGCCGATGGCGGCGAACATCACCTGTGGGCCGCGAGCGGCTTCGATCAGAACCTTGTGTTTTGCATCCACCGCCGTGACCCCGACGACATGCGGATAAGAGGCCGGATACAGCGGCGGCGCCGCCGGTCCATCGTTGCCCACGGCCGCCACGATGACGAAGCCGGCGGCAACGACTCTTGCAATCACGGCCTGCAGCATCGCATTCTTCGGACCGACCAGACTCACGTTGATCACCGGCACGCGCTCGCGCACCAACCAGTCGAAAGCCGCCAGCAGCGCCTCCACCGCTCCGCCAGTGGCGCTCCCGCAATACACATCGGCCGCATACAGTATGGCTCCAGGTTGCACGCCTTGAAAGGCGTGCGCGCGGCCGATCAACAATGACGCGACTGCCGTGCCATGCGCGGCCGGGATCAGTTGGCCATCGCAACCCCAATGCTGAATCGCGGCCGCGGCGAACACCGGATGACCGGCATCAATGCCCGTGTCGATCAAGCCGATACGCAATCCGGCCGTCGCAGAAGCCGCGTTTGCGGGCATCTCCTCGGCCGCTGCAGGCTGCGGCGCGCCGGCCGTGGAGACACCGCCGCTGCCCAGATAGATGTGATTGAAGTCGTAGGTGCCGCCGGGATCGGACTCGCGCAATTGGCGCAGCGCCTTCTTGGTGGGCAATCGGGATGGAACACGGAACACCATGAGGTGCAGTCCCAGCGCCTGCAGATTCTCCTCGCGCAGGACGGTGAATCCGGCTGCGCGCGCCTGATCGATGGCGGTGTCCGTGGGCGTCAACGCCAGGATTTCGTTGCGCACCATGAGTTGGCCATCCGGGTCGAGCTCCAAAGTCGTCGGGTTGGCGCGCACCAGTCGCGTGATTTCCAACAGCCGCAGGTCGCTCAAGTGCTCCAGGGTCTGCGTCCCGGTTTGACCGAGCAGCTGGGTGGTATTGTGCAGTGCCTGGGTCGGCAACGCGACAGGCAGCTGCGGCAATCGGATCTGCGCCTCGACGGCATGCGCATCCAGCAGCAACAGCGCCAAGGCGCAGCGGGCAATAATTTGCATGGTCCATTCTCGCGTAGAATCCATGGAAGAAACATCACCTCCAGACCGTCTACTTTATGAATACGAGCGAGACGTCACAAAACATCCATGCAGAGATCGTGTCGTTGCTGCCGCGATTGCGCCGCTTTGCCCGCAATCTGGTCCGCAACCCGCACGACGCCGACGATGTGGTGCAAGTGGCGGTGGAAAGGGCGCTGCTGCGCTCCGATCAGTGGCGAAGCGATTCCCGGCTCGATGGCTGGATGTTTAAAATCGTGCGCAACGCCTGGATCGATGAGGTGCGTTCGCGGGGGCGCAGAGACAAGGTGTTTTTGGGCGAGGAAGCCGGCGAAAATGTCGGTACCGATCCCATCGAGGGTGAGATAGAGATCATGTCGGTACAAACGGCCATGGCGCAGCTGCCGGAGGAGCAACGCACCGCGATCAGTCTGGTATTGATCGAGGGCTTGTCCTACAAGGAGGCGGCCGACGTGCTGGAGGTACCGATCGGCACATTGACCAGCAGACTGGCCCGCGGGCGCGAGGCGTTGCAGGCGCTGCTAGGGCCAGAAAGCGAGGAGCTATGAGTATCCCGGATGAAACTTTGATGGCCTTCGCCGATGGCGAACTGGACCCGGCGGCGCGTGCGGCCGTGGAGTCGGCACTGCAGAATGATCCGGAGCTGGCCAAACGCGTGGCGCGTCATCTCGCCTTGCGCCGGCGCCTGCGGGTGGCCTACAGCTCAGAGCTCGACGAACCGGTGCCGCAGCGCCTGTTGGATGCAGCCCGTCGCGCGCCGGCGCAGACCGGCAAGGTGGTCAGCCTCAAGGATGCGCGTGATGCAAGACAGCGCGAGGCGGCGAGACCGACCGAGTCGACCTGGCGCTGGCGGCCGGCTGCCGCCATAGCCGCCAGCGTCATCGTCGGCTTTGCTTTGGGGTACGCGAATCGCAACCCAGGATCGACGCCCTTGGTGCGCACCGCCGATGGCTCACTCAATGCCGGCGGAGCCCTGGCCAAGGCGCTTTCGACCCAACTGGTTGCCGCCCAGAGTCCCTCATCCGAGGTGCATATCGGCGTGAGTTTCCTGGCGAAGACTGGCGAATACTGCCGCACCTTTGCCTTGCAGGGCAGCGTCAGTCCGTCGGGGCTGGCCTGTCGGCATGGCGAGCAGTGGCGGGTCGAATCCTTGGGACAAACCAACGATGCGCAGGGCAGCGATTACCGCACGGCCGGCACCGACATGTCCTCGCAGACTTTGAGGGCGGTCCAAGAACGTATCGACGGCGAGGCTCTGGACGCAGCGGGGGAGGCCGAGGCGCTGCACAAAGACTGGCACAAGTGAGCCAATGACCTTGAAGGCTAACTGAATTCGGCCTTCTTTTGGATGCGGCGCGCGGAGAGGATTGCTTCTGTATAGCCATTGGGCTCGGTGCGGCCTTTGAAGATCAGGTCGCTCGCGGCCTGAAACGCCACGTTGTGCGTGGGATCGGCGGCCAGAGGACGATAGCCGTGGTCGCTTGCATTCTGCTTGTCGACGATTCTGGCCATGTTTATGAGCGCGGCACTCACCTGCTCGGGCGTGCACACCTTGTGGTGCAGCCAGTTGGCCACATGCTGACTCGAAATGCGCAGCGTGGCACGATCCTCCATCAACGCAATATCGTAATAGTCCGGCACCTTGGAGCACCCGATGCCGGAGTCGATCCACCGCACCACGTAGCCGAGGATGCTCTGGACATTGCTGTCGATCTCCTCTTCGATATCCTTCGCACTCCACGTCGGCGATGCGACCAGCGGCGGCGTGAGGATCTCATCCAAGGAAGCCCGCGGGCGGGTGGCTAGCTTCTCCTGAACCGCGGCCACATCGACCATATGATAGTGCAGTGCATGCAAGGTGGCGGCGGTGGGCGAGGGCACCCAAGACGTGTTGGCACCGGCTTGCGGGTGGGCAAGTTTCGCCTTCAGCATATCCGCCATCAAATCCGGCATCGCCCACATGCCTTTGCCGATTTGAGCGCGGCCGCGCAGGCCGCACGCCAGGCCGATGTCGACATTCTGCCGCTCGTAGGCATCCAGCCATATGGCCTTCTTCAGTTCGCTCTTGCGCGGTGTGATTCCGGCCTCCATGGAGGTGTGAATCTCATCGCCGGTGCGATCCAGAAACCCCGTGTTGATGAACACCACGCGATCGCGCGCCGCGCGGATGCACTCCATGAGATTGACCGAGGTGCGCCGCTCCTCGTCCATGATGCCCATCTTCAAGGTATTTTTCGGCAAACCCAGAATCTGCTCGACCTCGCCGAACAGATGCGAGGAAAAGGCCACTTCCTCGGGCCCGTGCATTTTCGGTTTGACGATGTAGATCGAACCGGCGCGTGAATTTCGCCCGGCGCGCGTACCGCGCAAGTCATGCATGCCGATGAGTGCCGTGACCGCCGCATCGATGAAGGCCTCCGGCACCGGGGCGCCATTCAGGGTCACCATGTGCGACAGCATGTGGTGGCCGACATTGCGAACCAGCATGAGGCTGCGTCCGGGCAGCACGAGTTCCCTGCCATCGGCGGTCTGATACTGCCGGTCCGCATTCAGGCGACGCACCAGCGGCGAGCCGCCTTTGTCGACGCGGGCTTCGAGACTGCCCTTCATCAGACCGAGCCAATTGCGATACACGAGAATCTTGTCGGCGGTATCCACGGCAGCCACCGAGTCCTCGCAATCCTGAATGGTGGTGATCGCGGACTCGAGCACAACGTCGCTGATGCCGGCGGCATCCTCGCGTCCGATGTGGTGAGTCTTGTCGATATGCAATTCCACATGCAGGCCGTTGTGCTGTAGTAGCAAAACGCTGGGTGAGGGGCTGTCGCCCTGAAATCCGCGGAATGCCGCCGGGGACTTCAGTACCGTGATGCTTCCATCCTTGAGCTGAATCTCCAGGCCGGCTACCGCCGGACGATAAGCGCTGGCATCGCGGTGCGTGCCATTGACCAGCGGGAAATGCCGGTCGAGGAAATCACGGGCAAAACGAATGACTTTCGCGCCGCGTTGCGGATCGTATTGGCCGCCGCGAGGGGCCGCATCGAGCGGAATGGCATCGGTGCCGTAGAGGGCATCGTACAGGCTGCCCCAGCGCGCATTGGCCGCATTCAATGCGTAGCGCGCGTTGCTCACCGGCACCACCAATTGCGGACCGGCAATGTGTGCGATTTCCGCATCGACATTGTCCGTGCCGATGGAGAATGCTTCGCCCTGCGCCACCAGGTAGCCTATCTCGCGCAGGAAGGCGGTGTATTTTTTGCGATCGAAGTGCGGGCCCGGGTATTGCAGATGCCAGGCGTCGATCCTGGCCTGCAACTCATCGCGTCGTTTCAACAACTCGGCATTGCGGCTGCTGTTGGCGGTCACCAACGACGCGAAACCCTTCCAAAACGCGTGTACTTCGACTCCGCTGCCAGGGAGTGCCTCTTGGTTTACAAAATCGTATAAGGCCTGATCGATTTGTATCTCACCCACTGAAACCGTCGCGCCCATTAGCTCTTCCCGCACATTTAAAGACGCAATGCTGCGGGCATTGCCTGGTCAAATCAATGGGTGAGGGCCACTGATTCCGCTGCCTCGAAGTCTGCGCAGCGGAATCAGCCTAGCGGCCGACCGGCATCCCGTCCGCGTCGATCAGCTTGAGCTTCAAGCCCAGTGCTTCAAGTTGCGGTGCCACCTTGGCTTGATCTCCCATCACCAGCCAGACAAATTGCGCCGGTTTGACCACCTCCTGCGCCACACGCTTCAGATCCGGCTCCGTCAGGGCGTTGACGCGATTGGGGTAGGTATCGAAGTAGTCCAATGGCAGCCGGCCGGCGACGATTCCAGCCAGGGACCCTGCGACCCCTTGATTGGTTTCCCATTGGCCCGTCAGTCGCAAGGTCAGATTCTGCTGCGCCAGTTCCAATTCATGGGCGTTCAAAGGACGCGTGGAGATGACATCGCTCAGCTCGCGTTTGACCTCGACATAACTTTCACGCGTCTTGTCGGTCTGCACCGGGGCGAGCGCCGTGAACAAGCTCGGGCCTTGCCGCGTCTGGTCGAAAGCAAAGGCACCATACGACCAGTGCTTGTCTTCACGTAAATTCAAGTTCAGCCGCGACGTGAACGCGCCTCCCAATGAGGTGGTCATCGCCTGAATGGCGATGTCGTCGGGACTCGACTTCGGGGGTGCAAGGATGCTGGCTGCAATGACGGACTGTTGCGCACCCGGCTTGTTGATCAGATAAATTTCGTTCGGGGCCGCCGCGGCGGCCAAAATTTCATTGATGCCGGACTTGGTCGCGGCGCCTTGGGTGTGCCAGGACCCGAAACGTGCCTCGAGCTTCGGCAGGATGGCCTGCAAGGTGGTGTCGCCGACGATGATCATGGTTGCGTTGCCCGGCTGCACCCACTGATCATGATGGTGCTTGAGGTCGGCCGCGGTGATTTTTTCGATGCTGGCTTCGGTCGCCAGGCGTCCGTAGGGATGATTGGACCCATAGGCGAGCACCGCAGCGACACGGATGGCACCGCCCAGGGGATCATTCTTTATTTGACGAATCGCCGCCACCTCGAGTGCCTTGCGGCGCGCGACGTCAGCGTCGTGGAACGCAGGATGCAGCAGCACGTCGGCGAATAGATCCAATGAGGGATCGAGCCGCGTGCTCAAGACACTCATGGATACGCCGGTATAGTCCTCATCGGCACGTGCCGCGATCGTCATCCCGAGAGCGGCACGCCGGTCGTCCAAGGCCAGTGCGTCCATGCTGACGGTGCCGTCCAACAGACTGCTGGCCTCGAGGCTGGCAACACCCGGCAGATCGGCAGGATCCGACGCCTTACCTTCGTCCAACACCAGATTGAAGTTTATCAGGGGCGCCTCGTGCCGCTCAGCGACGATGACTTTCATGCCGTTGGACAGCGTTGCGGTATGCGTGGGCGGAAATTTCGCGGCAATCGGCGCGCCCGGTGCGGGAATTTCCGGCGCCTGGGTGGGGCTGGTCCGCGCGTAGTCGGGAAACGGAGTGACTTCCAGTGTGAAAGAGCCATCCGTCATCCAGCGTCGGCCGGCCGCAGCGACTTGATCCGCGGTAGCTGCGCGGATCCGCGCCAGACTGGTCTTCCAAGCCCCAGGATCGCCGTAGAAGGTCTCCGAGCGGGCGAGAATATCGGACTTGCCGCCAAAGCCCCCGACGCGTTCCAAAGTTCGAATCGAATTTGCAATGATGCGTGTCTTGTTACGCTCGATCTCATCGGCGGTGACGCCATCGCGCAGCAGGCGCTGCAATTCCTGATTGAAGGCCGCTTCCACTTTCTCGATCGGAACGCCGGCCTTGGCGGTCAGTTCGATGTCGATGACCGATCCGATTTCATGGGAATCCAGGGACGCCTCGACGCTCGTGGCGATCTGATCCTTGTAGACGAGGCGCTCATAAAGGCGCGAGGATTTGCCATTGGCAAGAACACCGGTGAGCAGATTCAACATATCGGCATCCGCGGTGCCTGCGGGAGGTGCGTTCCAGGCCACATACAGCCGGGCTTGAGGAACGTGGTCCTGCGCCACGGCACGCTGTGCGCCGCCGCGCTTCGCGATCCACTCCTTTTGCCGCGATACCGGGGGCCCGGCGCTGATGGGGCCGAAATACTGCTGAGCCTTTTCCTTGGCTTCGGCAGGCGTGATGTCTCCCGCGAGCACCAGCACCGCATTGGACGGGCCGTAGTATTGCGAGAACCAATCCTTCACATCCTCCACCTTGGCGGCGTCCAGGTCGGCCATTTCGCCGATGACGGTATGGCTGTACGGATGACCCGCGGGCCAAATGGATTTTGTGATGATGTCGTCCGCGACGGCGTAAGGTTCGTTCTCATCCTGGCGCTTCTCGTTCTGCACCACGCCGCGTTGCGTCGTCAGCAGCTTTTCATCGAAATTATCCAACAGATGTCCCATGCGGCCGGCCTCCATGGCGAGAGCCATGTCGACGGCCGATTTCGGAACCGTCTCGAAGAAATTCGTGCGATCTTCATTCGTGGTGCCGTTCACGCCGGTCGCGCCGACGCCCTCCAGCCGCTCGAACCAGGCTTTCTGATTGCCGCCGGTGGCGCCAAACATCAAATGCTCGAACAGATGCGCGAAGCCGGTGCGGCCGGGCGGCTCATTCTTCGAGCCGACGTGATACCAGAGGTTGATGGCGACGATGGGGGCTTTGTGATCCTCGTGCACGATCACGGTCAAGCCGTTGGGAAGCACGAACTTTGTGAAGGCGATGTCGGGCAATGGCAGCGGCGCGAGCGGTGCGGTCGCTGCGTGCGGCTTCGAGGGCGCGGCGGCGGTTGCCGTCACGAGACCCGGCGCCGCCGTTGCCAGCAGCGCAGCCAAGCAAATCCTGAGCCCAATTCTAGTCGTGCATTCCATTCGGATATCCCTTGGGCGTTCGAGCTGATTGATACGAAGCGCGGATTCTGAGCCGACGCGGCAATGATCGTCCACAGAATTGGATACCCAGCCTTTCTTTATTACGAAGAGCCTAGCTGGCTCTGTGTCCATTGCACTGGGCACCGCCGGCTACGTCTTATTTACCAAAGCGGTTTAAAAATAGTGCATAAATATATGTAAAGTATGATTTTTAGTCCCGTCAAATGCGCAACGACGTTCAAAGAGCAACGCCTTTCAATGCGCAAGGCACTGCGGCGGATGCGCCTAAAGAAGCGGGCTATGTTGCCGCTTGCGAAGGGAGTATCAAATGGGGGCGCAGCGCAAGCGCCAACGGAATGATGGCGGCGGCAGTCAGCGCGGCGGCGAGCGTACCGACGCTGCGATTGGAGTGATCGGCGAGTGCGCCGTATGCAATCGGTGCAAGTCCGCCGGCGCAGATCACGCCGGTGTAGAACAGGGCGAATCCGCGGCCTATGTCGCCCTTGGGGGCGAGTTCCGGAACCGACCCATAAAGCACTGACGAGGTGCCGTTGAGAACAATACCGAGAATCGGAAGAACCACCAGCATGGGAACGAGCGGGAGGATCAAAGTTGCTGCGATGATCAGCGCGGTAGCAGCCTCCGTAACGATCACGCTCGGCACAACCCCCAGCTGCTCGCCGAGCCAGCCGCACGCAGCTTTGCCAAGCGCTCCGCCTATGAACAGCAACGCCAGACCCAGCCCGACCAGCGCCACACTTCCGCCGCGGGATTGCAGCAGAAATGGCAGGAACAACAGATAGCCCATTCGCGTCGACGTATCGAGCGCCCCAACGGCCATGAGTAGACCGAAGCCTCGTCCGGGTCGTCGGCTCGTCGTCAACTGCTCCTTTCTGGGAGCAATGGAAGGTTGCGGGGGTACGAGAGCCAACAATGCAGCGGCTGCCGCCACTCCCACTCCAGCCATGATTCCCACCACGGGGCGCCAACTGATCAACGGCAGCATCAGGGCCACCGTCGCCGGAAAGACCGCCTTGCCCATATCTCCCGCGAAATTGTAGATGCCCAGTGGCCCGCGCGACGCGGAGCCGAATGTGTTCGACACCAGGAGCGAAGCGCGTGGGTGCTGAACGCTCGAACCGATACCCGCGAGAACCAACCCGGCGCACAAGCCTGGAAATCCCCATGGAAGCGCCATGAGCAGAAATCCCAATGCTGCGACGAAAGTCGACAGAGCCAACGCAGCTCGCGGACCGAGCTTGGCGATCAGCTTGTTTCCCGGTACCTGCAAACCACCCATCGTGCCGTAGTACAGCGAACGAACCACCGCGAGGCCGGCGTAAGAAAGGCCGAAATCGGATTGCCATACAGGAAGCAGGGCGTAGAGCTGATCGGTGTAGCCATCGTGCACCGCATGTGCGACACAGGCGCCGGCCAAATTGCGACGCTGCGACGAGGACCATGCTTCCGGCCGGATCGATACAGGGTTGGAATGGTCGAGAGTATTTTGCATCGGGCCATCACACTATACGCGTGAGCATGAGCTGGATGCTTCGGTTGCGGATGGGCGTCAATCGATGTCCTGGGCGATGCGCCATAGGACACCGGATGGGTCAAACAAGGTGAAGTCGCGCATTTTCCAGTCTCTGTCCTCAGGTTTCCCTATTCCTACGCCATATTTTTGGGAAATCTGTTTGGCTTGCAGCTGCTCCCACCAGGCATCCACATCCTTCACAAGCAGGTGCATCTGTAGGTTCTCAGCGAATTCCTTCACGTAGAAGTTCTGCAGCAGAAATGCGGGGCCACAATGAATGCCGTGGGGACCGTAATGCAAAAGGGCCAGGCCGCCATTGCTCCAGCACACCGTGAAGCCGACGGCGACGGCCACGGGGTCGGCCTCCGAGAAAGCACAGGACGCTTGGACAATGTCTCGAATGACGCCCTGCAACGCGCGGTGATCGAGAACCGGCCACGATGGCGATGCGGGTACCAGTGTGTCGTTCCCTGCCTTGGCGGCGGCTTCAGGTCGAGCAGCGTTCGTCGGATGTGTCGAAGAAGAGCGTGAGGCAAGGAGTGCGCTCATCGTCGGAACTCTTGGCGATCCGGGGGGCGTGCCTCAATCAAGGAAATGTGGCTCATGCAAAGGTCCTCTGTGGTCGTGGTCCGCAGAGTAGTGACGTGTTTCGCTAGCTCGGACATGCGCCAAGGTCAGCCACTGTTGGATCCAGCAAACCTGTTTTCAAATAGGCACTTTTCGCCTATCCTAACTCGTCTCAAATAACCTGTGTTATAATAGGTGAATGGAGACGAAAATCGCGACTGCATCAACAGTCATACCCCCTCAGGTCCGGGCCGCCCGCGCCTTGCTTGACTGGTCGCAAAAGGAACTTGCCGAACGAGCGGGAGTGGCCGTGACGACCGTGCGTGACATCGAGGAAGGCAAGCGAGCCGACACGGGCGCCGCCGGCGAAGTGCTCGAGACCCTGCGACGGGAGGGTGTCGAGTTCGTTGCCGGTAATGAGAGCGGTGGGCCCGGTGTGAGGTTGGCGAGCGGCCGGGGCCCAAACCTCGTGCGCCGCCCAACTGTTATGACCCTGTGGGATGGTATGCCCTTGGATGTTGAATACCGCGGCCGGCGATTCAACGCGTTCGTCGCAAGAGAGGTGCTCGAGGATCTGGGCCAGGTGCCCGGTGATGCCAAGCCCACCGACGAAGAGTATCTGCAGATCTTCAATCGGCACGGGAGGAGCATTCTGGAAGGCGTGAAGATCGCTTTCGAGCGCGGCGCCGCCTGGAGCCGCGACGGAAAGAGCCTCTACGTGCGCACGATCGACATCCGAGAACTTATGCCCGCCGACGCGTGGGGAAAGCTCATCATGGCGGACGAGCTGGTGAGGGGTGGCACACCGGTGTTCGCCGGTACACGTGTACCGATCAAGATGGTGCTGGATCTGATCGACAGCGGAGTCGATCAAGAAGAGCTCGCCGAGTCCTATCCCTTTCTGAAGGATGAGCACATAGCGGCGGCGCGCGAGTATCAGCGGGAGCATCCCATGCACCAGCTCCAAGAGCGTGCGCCGGATAACCGGAAACTCAAGGGTAAACGCGTCGTCAAACAATCCACCAAGGCATGAGGTTTTTGATCGATGAGTGCTTGTCTCCAGCGCTCGTACAGATCGTGATCGATGCCGGATTTGAGTGCACCTGTGTCAGAGACCGCGGACTGTTAGGCGCCACGGACCCGAAGCTCATGAAGTTCCTGCTGCAGGAAGACTTCACCCTGGTCACGGAGAACGCCACGGACTTTCGCGCGCTGTTCGGCACTGCGGAGCTGCACGCCGGGCTCGTGTGCCTGGCGCATCCCCAATGAATCTCGAGGCGCAACGAGAACTCCTGCAGATTGCGCTGGAAGCGCTCGGCGATGATCTGGTGAACCAAGTATTGGAGGTGACCAAGGACGACGCGGGAGAAATAACGTTGTCCACGTACGCGCATCCAGCACCCAGATAGGACAACCAGATCACCCGGATGGGAGGCTTGGCCCGTTAGTATCCGGCTTCGCGGAACAGATCAGACACCTTCGAGCGCAGCCCGTCAGCGACTCGCATGAGGATTCGAATAGTTAGATTCTTCCCCCCAAGCTCAATGGCGCTGTAATACGCGCGATGCATCGAAATCGTGTCGGCGAAGGCGCACTGATGGACTTGACCGGCCGCGACCTCGCGGAGGCACAACAAATGATGGGCCATGCGAGCATCTTGACGACTCTCGAGATTTATACGCACGCGTGGAATAGTCGGCGTCGCGATTCTGCCGATAAGATGGCTGAGCTCGCGGGCCTCACGCCTGCGGGAAACAATCGGGAAACAAACCCCGATGCACAACCTTTAAGATGCGTGCTAAGTTATTGATAAATAAATCACCGGGACGGATTATTCGCGCTGCGCGCTCACCCCTTCGGGGTCGCCCTGCGGGCGATCAGCGCCGCTGCGCGGCGCTGTCGAACCGGCTTGTCTATGTCGGCGGTTCGAATTGAAGCGGCGAAAATTCGGAGCCTGGAGAGGGTTCTCAAACCGGCAAAAACTGGCTCCCCGGGACGGATTCGAACCGCCGACCAACGGATTAACAGTCCGTCGCTCTACCACTGAGCTACCGGGGAATGCGGAGGAGGCGCGGATTGTCGGGAAGCGACGCCTCTAAGTCAAGAAATTGGCCGCCGGAATTTGGCCATGGCCGCGTACGCTAGGCTCGTTTTGCGACCGCCGGCGTCACTACCTTGGCAATACGTCGCAATGCGTCCGCCAGCATCTCCATGCTGCAGGCAAAGGAAATGCGCATGTGATTCGGCGCGCCGAACCCTGAGCCGGGCACCACGGCGACGCCGCCCTGCACCAACAGGTATTCGGCAAATTCGCCATCGTCTTTCATTCCCAGCGAACGCATGGCGCCTTCGACATGGGCAAATGCGTAGAAGGTGCCGGCGCCGGCTAAGCAGGAAATACCGGGGATGGCATTCAGCCCGGCCACGACGAAGTCGTGACGCGCTTTGAAGGCCTTGTTCATTTCAACCACGCAGTTCTGATCGCCGTTCAATGCGATCGTCGATGCGCGTTGCGAAATGCTCGAGGCGTTGGAGGTCGATTGTCCTTGGATGGTCGACATCGCGGCAACGATTTCCTTCGGACCACCGCAGTAACCGATGCGCCAACCGGTCATCGCATACGCCTTCGATACGCCGTTGATGGTGACGGTGCGGTCGTACAATTGTGGGTTGGCTTCGACGAAGCTGCAGAAAGGCTCGGGCGCCCAATAAATATGTTCGTACATTTCATCCGATGCGACCAGCACCTGCGGGTGCTCCTCGAGCACGGCGCCGAGTGCCTGTAGTTCAGACCGGGTGTAGGCAGCGCCGGTCGGATTACTGGGGCTGTTGATGAAAAACAATTTGGTGCGCGGGGTGATGGCCGCTGCCAATTGTGCCGGGGTGATTTTGTAACCCTGGTCCGGCCCTGCGTACACACTGATGGGCACCCCGTCCGCGAGCAGGGCCATGTCAGGGTAGGACACCCAATAAGGGGCCGGGATGACGCACTCATCGCCCGGATCGAGAATGGCCGCGCAGACGTTGAAACAGGTCTGTTTCGCGCCCGATGACACCAGAATTTGGTTGCGCTGGTAATCGAGGCGGTTGTCGCGCTTGAACTTGCCGATGATGGCGTCTTTCAGCTCCGCGGTTCCGTCCACGGCGGTATATCGAGTGACACCCTTGCGAATGGCGTCGACGCCCGCATCTGCGATATGTAAAGGAGTGTCGAAATCAGGCTCTCCGGCGCCCAATCCGATGATGTCCTTTCCTTCGGCTTTTAGTTTGGCGGCACGGGCGGTCACCGCCAGGGTTGCAGAGGGCTTCACCTTTTGAACGCGCTGGGAAAGGGTCACTGGCAAGGGGGCATTCCTATGTTAAATGCGGAGTGTGAAGTGTACGAAAATTCAGCAATTGAAGCCAGAAACCAACGGGGTTGGCGGCTGCAACATGAGACAATGTAAACCATGAGTTTTGAGCTCTATTCCGACTATTCGCCGGCCGGCGATCAGCCCCAGGCCATTGACAAACTGGTCGATGGGCTGACCAGTGGCTTGGCCCATCAAACCCTGCTCGGCGTGACCGGTTCGGGCAAGACCTTCACCATCGCCAATGTGATCCAGCAGGTGCAGCGGCCGACGCTGGTGCTTGCTCACAACAAGACGCTGGCGGCACAGCTATATGGCGAGTTCAAGGCTTTCTTCCCGAAGAACTCGGTGGAGTATTTCGTATCCTACTACGATTACTACCAGCCGGAGGCCTATGTGCCGTCATCGGACACCTTCATCGAGAAGGATGCGTCGATCAACGAGCACATCGAACAGATGCGTCTGTCGGCGACCAAGGCGTTGCTGGAGCGTCCCGACTCCATCATCGTCGCCACGGTGTCGGCAATTTACGGCTTGGGCGATCCGAACGCCTACTTGAGCATGGTCCTGCACATGTCGCGCGGCGACAAGCTGGAACAGCGCAAGCTGCTGCGGCGTCTGGCCGACATGCAGTACACGCGCAACGAAATCGATTTGCAGCAGGGCACCTACCGGGTGCGCGGCGACGTCATCGATATCTTCCCGGCGGAATCCGAACGTGAAGCGGTGCGGGTGGAATTGTTCGACGATTGCATCGAGGCCTTGAGCTTCTTCGATCCGCTGACGGGCGAGGTGATGCGCAAGGTGCCGCGCCTGACCATTTATCCGTCCTCCCACTATGTCACCCCGAAAGAACGTGTCTACAAGGCGGTGGATGAGATTCGCGACGAGCTGCGTCTGCGCCTCCACGATTTGAATGCCTCGGGCAAGCTGGTGGAGGCGCAACGCCTGCAGCAACGCACGCTGTTCGATCTGGAAATGATGCGTGAGGTGGGCTATTGCGCCGGGATCGAGAATTATTCGCGCTATCTGTCAGGGCGAGCCGCCGGCGAGCCGCCGCCATGCCTGTTCGATTATCTGCCGAAGGATTCGCTGCTGGTCATAGACGAAAGTCATCAGACCATTCCGCAGCTGGGGGCCATGTACAAGGGCGATCGCTCGCGCAAGGAGACGCTGGTCGAGTACGGCTTCCGGCTGCCCTCCGCCCTGGATAACCGCCCGCTGCGCTTCGAGGAGTTCGAGCACCTGGCGCCGCAAAGCATCTATGTGTCGGCGACACCGGCCGCCTACGAGAAACGCGTATCTGCGCAAGTGATCGAGCAGGTGGTGCGGCCCACCGGCTTGATCGATCCTATTGTGGAGATCCGGCCGGTGCGCGCGCAGGTGGACGATCTGTTGTCCGAAATTCGCGCACGCGCTTTGCTCAGCGAGAGAGTCCTGGTAACGACGCTCACCAAGCGTATGGCCGAGGATCTGACCGAATATTTGAGCGAGCACGGCGTGAAAGTGCGCTACCTGCATGCCGACATCGAGACCGTCGAGCGTTCCGAAATCATTCGCGATCTGCGCTTGGGCAAATTCGACGTGGTCGTGGGCATCAATCTGTTGCGTGAAGGATTGGATATGCCCGAGGTGTCGCTGGTTGCCATTTTGGACGCCGACAAGGAAGGGTTTCTGCGTTCGGAAGGCTCGCTCATCCAGACCATCGGCCGGGCGGCCCGCAATGTGAAGGGCAAGGCCATTCTCTATGCCGATGTGCGGACCGGCTCGATCGAGCGGGCGCTGGCCGAGACCGACCGACGCCGCAGCAAGCAGGTGGAGTTCAACACCACTCACGGCATCACGCCGCGCAGCATCGTCAAGGCGGTCGCGGATGTCATGGAAGGCGCGCGCGCGGTTCAAGATAACGAGCGCTACGATTCCGCGGGAGACTTCGATTCGCTGCCGCCGGAGCAGGCGGTGAAGCGCATCAAGAAGCTCGAGGCGGAAATGACCAAATTGGCGCGCAACCTCGAATTCGAGCAGGCCGCGCGGGTGCGCGACCAGATTCAAAAACTTCGCAATTCGGCACTCGGAGTGCCGAGCACACGCGCCGGATAGGCGAGGGGACTTTTCATGGCAAAGGAACACGGTCAACCGCAAGACGTCGATCTCGACAGAACCGACAGGCTGCCGATACTCGAGGGCGTCGACCTATCCGGAGACTTCGGCGATGACGCCGTGCGCTTGGACGGACCGGGCGGCCCCGTGACTGTGGATTTCGTGCGGCCCTCGGCATTCGATCTGCCCTCGTTGGCGGAAAGCGTGCGCTCGGTCGAGGAGCGCATTGCCCGTCAGAACGCGGAATACGAAGCGCTGAACCGCTCGTTCCAGCGATCGCGCGAGGCGGAAACCGCCGCGACGACGCGGGTTGCCGCGCTGGAGCGCGAGGTCGCCGGGCTGCGGGAGACACTTGAAACGGAAGAGGCGAAGACCCGCCAGCAAGAAGCCGAGTACCAAGCGCTCAACCAGTCGTTCCTGAAATCGCGCGATGCGGAAACGGCGGCCGTCGGCCGCATCACTGTGCTCGAGAAGGATCTGGCCGGCGTTCGCAGCTTTTTGGAACTCGAACAGGCCAAGACCCGCGATCAAAGCAAGGCCATCACCGAGAAGAATGCCGCGATCGAAGCGGCGCGGGCGCGCGCCGAGGAAGCGCTGCTCGATTCGAATCGGCATCAAGGCGAGTCGCGCACCTTGCGCGATACCTTGGCGGCCCGCGAAGCGACCATAGCCAAGGTGACGCATTCGCTCGGCGAGCGCGACGCGCAGCTGTCCGCGTTGCAGGCCGAGCACGCCCGGGTGGTGCCCGCATTCGAGGCGCGCGAGAAGTCCGCGGCCAAGCTGCAATCCGACCTGGCGGCAACCCGTTCGCAGTTGTCAGCCGCCACCGCGAACCTGAAATCCGAACGGGAAAATGCCGCGGCCTTGTCTGCCCAGCTGAAGCGCCACGAAGCCGAAATCGCCGCCACCCGGTCGGAATTGAGTGCCATCCGCACGCAGTCGAACTCCTACATGGAGTTGCTGAGTTCGCGCGCGTGGCGCGCCGGCTTCGACCAGAACATGTTCCTGGAATTGGATGCGCGTGCCGGCACGGCCGATACCAGCCGCGCGCAATACTCCAAGGCCGAGGCGAAGGTGGCCGAGCTTTCCGCGGTCATCGAGAAGCTGCAAGCGGCGGCGGCGATGCAGGCCAAGACCGCGGCCAGCCAGGCCCAGTCCCTTTTGCAGCGCGAGGCTGCACATGCGAATGTCACTGCCAAGCTCGCCGCGGTGGAAGAGCAGTGTGCGCGCCTGACCACGGATCTGGCGGCTCGCGAGAAGACATTGATCGAGGCACGCGCTGCCGCCAGCAGCGAGGCGCAGCGTCTGACCGAACTGTTGGCGGCCGCCGAACGCGGCAAGGCGGAGCAAGCGTCCCAGGTCTCGCAATTGCGCGCCGAGCATTCGATGACGATCTCGAGCATGCAATCGGATCATTCGGCCAAGGTCGCGGCCATGCAGTCGGACCATACGGCGAAGGTCAGCGCTCTGTTGTCGGAGCACACCGCAAAGGTCAGCGGCATGGAAACCGAGCATGCCGCCAAAGTGGCCACCATGTTGTCGGAGAACTCCGCCAAGGTCGCGACGCTCGAGGCCGAAGCCGAGGCGCAGGAACAGGAAATGGCGGTACTGATGGCTCACCTCACGGAGGCGCGCCGCCCGATCGAGTTGATCGAAGCGGAAGTTGCGCGCCTGAACGAGCAAATCACCACCAAGACCGCGCAAGTCGACTCGCTCACCGAGGAAAACAAGAAACTCACTGCCGCGCTCGAGCGCACCAAGGGCGCGCTGGAGGAGCGCGAGTTCCTCATCCGCCGTTTGGAGCGCAGCGAAAGCAACAATGCCAATGCGCTCGGTCGAATCCAGACCAGCATGGAACGCCTCGGATCGATCAATCCCCCGCCGCCGGGTGGCCAGGCGCAATTGGCGAGAGCGCCGGACTGGCAGCCGGAGTTCATCCGCATCGATGGCGACCGCCATGTCAGTCACACGTTGGGCAAGCGCACGCGCATCGGCAGAGCATCAACCTGTGAGTTGCAGGTCGACTCGAGCTCGGTGAGCCGCCACCACGCATTGGTGGTGGTGGGACCGCGTGAGGCCATCATAGAAGACCTCAACAGCACCAACGGCGTCATCGTCAACAGCCGCAAGATCAGCCGGCACCTGCTGGTGGACGGCGATGTGATCACGCTGGGTGAGATCGTTTTCAAGTACGCCACCAAACGCGAACCGGTGCTGATCGAGGTGCCCGCGGCGGTTGCGCCGCCGGCTGAGTGATTTTTGCCTGTAGGCGCCAAATCCGGTATCTTTCGCGCCCTTCGAGCGCGCTTAGCTCAGCGGTAGAGCATCACCTTGACATGGTGGGGGTCAGTGGTTCGATCCCACTAGCGCGCACCATCCTCCTCACGGGGGTGGCGGACCCTGTTTGGTAAGATGTTTGGTATGCCCGTCATAACGCTCCCCGATGGCAGTCAAAAGCGCTTCGATCACGCAATTTCCGTGGCCGAGGTGGCCTCGAGTATTGGTCCGGGACTGGCGAAGGCGGCACTGGCGGGCAAGGTCGACGGCAAACTGGTGGATACCTCTGCACTGATCGATCATGACGCCGCTTTGAGCATCGTCACGGACCGGGACGCGGAGGGCATCGACATCATTCGGCACTCCACCGCGCACTTGCTGGCCAATGCGGTTCAAGATCTGTTCCCGGATGCGCAAGTCACCATCGGCCCGGTGATCGAGGACGGCTTTTACTACGATTTTGCCTACAAGCGCCCGTTCTCGACCGACGATCTGGCGGCCATCGAGAAGCGCATGACCGAGATTGCGGCGAAGGATTTGAAGGTGCACCGCCGGGTTCTGCCGCGCGACGAGGCGGTCGCGCATTTCAAGAATATCGGCGAGCTGTACAAAGCGGAGATCATCGAAGCGATCCCTCAAGGCGAATCCATCAGCCTGTACGGGCAGGGCAGCTGGGAGGACTTGTGCCGCGGGCCGCACGTGCCCAGCACCGGCAAGCTCAAGGCATTCAAATTGATGAAGGTGGCCGGCGCGTACTGGCGCGGCGATTCTCGCAACGAAATGCTGCAGCGGATCTACGGCACCGCCTGGGCCAATGAGAAGCAGCTGAAGGAATACCTGACGCGCCTCGAGGAGGCCGAGAAGCGCGACCACCGGCGCATCGGCAAGGAGCTGGACTTGTTCCATCTTCAAGAGGAGGCGCCGGGCGCTGTGTTCTGGCACCCGAAGGGCTGGGCCCTGTTCCAGCAATTGCTGACCTACATGCGCGGGCGGCAGGCCGATGCGGGTTATCAAGAGGTGAATACGCCGCAGATCATGGACCGCGAACTGTGGGTGAAGTCGGGCCACATCGAGACCTTCGGCGAGAACATGTTCATGACGCAGACTCCGGACGACCGGGTGTTTGCCATCAAGCCGATGAATTGTCCGGGCCACATCCAGGTGTTCAAGCAGGGTCTGCGCAGCTATCGGGAGTTGCCGTTCCGCCTGGCTGAGTTCGGCAAGGTGCATCGCTATGAGCCCTCGGGTGCGCTGCATGGCTTGATGCGGGTGCGCGCTTTCACGCAGGACGATGCGCATATTTTCTGCACGCCGGATCAGATCACCGAAGAGTCGGTGAAGGTCACCCAACTGATCCTGGGCATTTACCGTGATTTCGGCTTCGACGATGTGCGCATCAAGTTCTCGGACCGACCGGCGAAGCGGGTGGGCTCGGATGAGATCTGGGACAAGGCTGAGGCGGCATTGAAGCATGCCTGTGCGGTTGCCGGCATTGAAACCACCCTGAATCCAGGCGAGGGCGCGTTCTACGGTCCGAAACTGGAGTTCGTGCTGCGCGACGCCATCGGCCGGGATTGGCAGTGCGGAACCCTGCAGGTGGATTTCAACCTGCCGGTGCGGCTGGGTGCGAACTACGTCGGGGAAGACAGCCAGAAGCACACCCCGGTGATGCTGCACCGGGCCATGTTCGGTTCCCTGGAGCGATTTATCGGCATTTTGATCGAACATCATGCCGGCAAGCTGCCTACCTGGCTCTCGCCGGTACAGGCCGTGGTCATTGGAATTACCAACCAGCAGGACAAATATTGCCTGGAAGTGACGGAAAACCTGAAAAATCAGGGGCTTCGAGTTGAAACGGACTTGAGGTATGAGAAAGTAGGCTTTAAAATCCGCGAGCATACAATTAAGCGTGTCCCTTTCCTGCTGGTCGCCGGCGACCGGGAAGTCGAGGGGCGCACCCTGTCCGTACGCACGCGCGCTGGCGAAGATCTAGGCACCATGGAGCTTTCCAAGCTCTCTGCCTTCCTTTTGGCTGAAGTCGCGGGCCGCGGCCGTCATGTTTAGGAGGATCGTGTATCGCTACGTCGAAGCGCGTTAGGCGCAATGAGGAAATCTCCGCACCCTCGGTGCGTGTGATTGCAGCGGATGGAAGCCAAGCAGGGGTCATGACACGCGCCGAGGCGCTGCAAATGGCCAGCTCGCAAACCCTGGACCTGGTAGAGGTCTCGCCGATGGCAGAACCGCCGGTGGTCCGGGTCATGGATTTCGGCAAATTCTTGTTCGAGCAAAACAAGAAGGCGCACGCGGCGAAGCGTAAGCAGAAGCAGATTCAGGTCAAGGAAGTGAAATTTCGTCCCGGTACGGAAGAGGCGGACTACCAGGTCAAACTGCGTAGCATCATCCGCTTCCTGACCG
>CAZZWM010000072.1:0-20827 GCA_964657945.1 uncultured Steroidobacteraceae bacterium | reverse complement strand
CGGCAATGCATCGTGTCTACGCCGACCAGTACGGATCCGTGTGGTCAGCGCAATAAGCGCCGGTGGATGCGGCCTTCAGGCTCGCGCTGCAGCCGCCGCGACGTAAGAAATCGGCGCGTCGGCAAGACTCTCGAAGGTCACTTCCTGCCAGGCACTTTCAGTGCTCATCAAGGTGCGCAGCAGCTTGTTATTGAGTCCATGGCCTGACTTGAAGCCGCTGAACTCACCGATCAGGCTGTGCCCCAATAGATAAAGATCGCCGATGGCGTCGAGAATCTTGTGCTTCACGAATTCATCTTCGTAGCGCAGGCCATCCTCGTTCAACACCCGATAGTCATCGAGCACAATGGCGTTATCCATGTTGCCGCCGAGCGCCAAGTTGCGTGCGCGCAAGCTTTCCAAATCGCGCATGAAGCCGAAGGTGCGGGCTCGGCTGATCTCGCGCAGGAAGGAGGTCGTCGAGAAATCCATCGATGCGACCTGTGAATGCTTTTTGAAGGTTGGATGGTTGAATTCGATTTCGAAATTCACCTTGAAGCCATCATAGGGATCGAAGCGCGCCCACTTGTCGCCATCCTCGACCTGCAGGCTTTGCAAAATGCGTATGAAGCGCTTCGGTGCTCTTTGCTCTTCGATACCCGCCGACTGCAGCAGGAACACGAAGGGCCCCGCGCTGCCGTCCATGATGGGAACTTCGCCCGAACTGACCTCGACGAGCGCGTTGTCGATCCCCAAGCCGGCCAATGCCGACAATAGATGTTCCACTGTCGAAACTTTGATGTCGCCGAGATGCAACGTGGTTCCCATCATCGTGTCGCCGACATTCTCGGCATTCGCGCGGATATCGACAGGACGGTCCAAATCGGTACGCCGAAACACGATTCCGGTGTCCGGGAGAGCCGGCCGCAGCGTCATGAGGACTTTCTTACCCGTGTGAAGCCCCACCCCGGTGGCACGAATCGAATTCTTCAGCGTTCGTTGATTCAACATTAAATAAAATCGGGTTAAGTTATGTCACAAAGATACCACAAGGTGGCCTTCGATCCGACCCCTCTGGCCGCCTTAAGTTCGTCATTAGGGGCTGGCCTCAATCTCGGTGACCAATTCCGAGTAGTCTGAGGAAGGGCTCAGTTCCGCCGCGGTCTTGGCCTCTTGCAGGGCGCGCTCACGATTCCCGAGCTGCAGGTAGACCTTCGCCAGATTGTAGTGGGCGACATGCGAACGCGGTCGCAACGCGACGGCGCGTTCGTAGTCTTGTGCCGCCTCTGTAAAATCTCCGCGCTTGATCGCCGTAAATCCGAGCGCTTCGATGATGGGTCCATTGCCCGGCTGTTCAAGTGCGACGCGCTGCGCCAGGGCCCGCGCATCGTCGATCTTGCCCAGCTTGATGTAGCCCCAGGCAATGTGATCCCAATGAATTTCGGGTTGCGGCACCGACTTTGCCAGTACCACCGATGTGCCGCCCACGATCCCAGCCATCACCGCGAAACCCACGGCATAAGGAATCCGGTGTGCGCGAATGCTGTTCACGATGGAGTCGATCCAAATGCCGGCGCCGATGGCCAGCACGCCCATGGCGTGAAATCGAAAACGGTCTTCGGCCCAGAAACAAATCGCAGTGAGAAAGGCCATCGCCAGAGGCAGCGCAACAATCCACCAACGGCGGTCAGTCAGCGCCAGCCACGCCATTCCAGCAATTCCCATGGCGAGCAACCACGCTGCCGGCATCGGCAGCCAGCGCAGAACCGGCGAGAACATCCGTTCCTCAACCAAGGAACGATTGATGGGTATCTCCGTGTTGGCAAAGAATTTCAGCGCCTTGTGCCAGACATCACCCAGAACGCGCCCGGGATTGTCCGCCATATAAACGAGTGCTTGGCTTTTCCAATATTGATCTACCGCCGGTGGGGATAACACTGAACCAACGCGCCGATCCGCTTCGGCGGCATAGCCCCTCCAAATCTCCGCCGGCTCCAAATAGTTCACGAAGGGCGGAATCCAGATCGATGAGTCGGGATTGTCCGGGTTGTAGGCTTGGTGCAGCACCACGCCGCTGTTGTGCGGTAGGAAAGACCAACTGCCATAGGCACCGTGGTTGCGCAGCGTCCAAGGCATGAGCGCCAAAATCACGCCGCCGGCGAGGCACGCTGATTTGGCGACGGAATTCTTTACACTTCTTGACGAGCCGCGCGGCGACATCAGCGGCAGCAGCAGACTTGCGGCACATAACAACAACAGCGTGGAGCGAATTCCCACGCCGATGCCGCAAAATATCCCAAACCCGAACCACGCCCAGCGGCGTTCGGTGCGGATCACGCGTAACGCGGCGACCACCCACCAGGTGAGGAAACTGGTGACCCAAACTTCCTTCAACAACGTCGCGCTGAACATGATGGCGGTGGCGCAGACTCCATACAGCAGCGCGCCGTAGACCCCCGCGCGCGGTCGACCCAATAGACGGCCGCCGTACAAAATACCCAGCGCCGTGGCGGTATCCAGCAGGCACTGCAAGGCATAGATGGTGAACAAACTGACGCCCGCCACTTTGAACACGGCACCCAGCAAATAGCCGTAGGCGGGGTCCATGAACGTGAATTCGGCGGTGTCCTGACCGTGGCCCGCGAGCACGGCTTGACCGAATCGCAAGTAGTACTCTTCGTCGGGTCCGGGCTGGTAGCTCAAGGGACTGACCAGGGCACTGGAGAGGTGAGCCAATCGAAGCGCCAGCACGAGCCCCAGGACACCGAAAACAACAATCGGCTTTAAGGGGCTCGGCTCCGACGCACGCGTCTCTGACTCCATCATTCGCCCTCATTCCAAAACGGCGCCCGCGTGGATTTCGTCCGCGAGGGCGCCAAACTGGAATGTACAAACAAACGTCGCTGGCTAATCTGCCTGCCGGCGCAAGAAGGCCGGGATGTCGAGCAGATCCTCTGAGTCAAGCTCGGTCCGCAGACCATCGCCCACCGCCCGCTGACGCTGCACGGTGGGTTTGTCCAGCATGGCGTAGTCGGTCGGTGCGGCGGCATGCCGCTGACGCACCACCCGCATGGCCAGCGGCGGCGCCATCGCGGCGGCAGCCGCGGCATGCACCGGCGCGGGACGCGCGGTCGCAACGGGCTTGCCCAAACCAGTCGCCACCACGGTGACGCGAATCTGGTTGGCCATATCCGGATCGATCACCGTGCCTACGACCACGGTGGCATCGTCGGAAGCGAACTGCTTGATGACATTGCCCACTTCCTGGAATTCGCCGATCGACAGATCCATGCCGGCGGTGACATTGACCAGGATGCCCTGCGCGCCGGACAGATTGATATCCTCGAGCAGCGGACTGGAAATGGCGGCCTCGGCAGCCTCGCGCGCGCGATCGTCGCCCGCCGCACTGCCCGAACCCATCATGGCCATGCCGGTCTCGGACATCACGGTGCGCACGTCGGCGAAGTCGACGTTGATCAAGCCCGGACGGGTGATCAACTCGGCGATGCCTTGCACTGCGCCTTGCAGCACGGTGTTTGCCGCCTTGAATGCGTCCAGCAGCGTGGTGCTGCTGCCCAGCACCGCCAGCAATTTCTGGTTGGGGATGGTGATCAGAGAGTCCACGTACTTGGAGAGCTCCAGCATGCCTTGGTCGGCCACGCGCGAGCGCTTGTTGCCTTCCATTTCGAACGGACGCGTCACCACCGCGACGGTCAGAATGCCGAGTTCCTTGGCCACCTGCGCCACCACGGGCGCGGCGCCCGTGCCGGTGCCGCCGCCCATGCCGGCGGTGATGAACAGCATGTCGCAACCTTCGATCAGCTCGATGATGCGGTCGCGATCTTCCATCGCGGCTTGACGGCCCACTTCAGGATCGGCGCCTGCGCCCAAGCCCTTGGTGATGTTGCAGCCGATTTGCAGCGCGGTGCGCACTTTGGAGTGCTTGAGCGCCTGCGCGTCGGTATTGATGCAAATGAAATCCACGCCTTCGAGTCCGGCTTGGACCATGTGCGAAACGGCGTTGCCGCCGCCACCGCCCACGCCAAGCACCTTGATGACGGCGCTTTGACTGTAAGAGTCCATCAGTTCAAACATTCCAGTTCTCCTTGCTTTAGATATCGACGTTGAATTCAGAAATTGCCTTGAAACCAAGCCTTCATTCTTTCCAATAGATTTTTCATGCCGCCGGCGAGCAGCGGTGCTTCCGTGCGCTGCATGTCCATGTTGTTCTTCGCGTACAGCAGCAATCCCACACCGGTGGCATGAATGGGATTGCTCACCACATCGACCAGGCCGCTGACGTACTGCGGCACGCCGAGGCGCACCGGCAGGTGAAATACCTCCTCCGCCAGCTCGACCGCGCCTTCCATTTTCGAACTGCCGCCGGTGAGCACGATGCCGGTCGCCACCTGCTCCTCCAATCCGGCGCGGCGCAGCTCGTCGCGGATCAATCCGAACAGTTCCTCGTAGCGGGGTTCGACGATTTCCGCCAGCGTCTGGCGCGCCAGGCGCCGCGGCGGCCGATCGCCGACGCTGGGCACCTCGATGGTCTCGTCGGGATTGGCCAGTTGCGACAGCGCGCAGGCGTACTTGATCTTGATGTCCTCGGCATATTGGGTCGGGGTGCGCATCGACACGGCGATGTCGTTGGTGACCTGATCGCCGGCGATGGGTATCACGGCGGTGTGGCGGATCGCGCCGCCGCCGAATACCGCGATATCGGTGGTGCCCCCGCCGATGTCCACCACGCACACGCCCAGATCCTTTTCATCCTCGGTGAGCACGGCGTAACTGGATGCGAGCTGCTCCAGCACGATGTCATCCACCGCCAATCCGCAGCGCTGCACGCATTTGACGATGTTTTGCGCCGCGCTGTCGGCGCCGGTGACGATATGCACCTTGGCCTCGAGCCGTACGCCCGACATGCCGATGGGGTCGCGAATGCCTTCCTGCGAATCGATGATGTATTCCTGCGGCAGCACGTGCAGGATCTTCTGGTCCGCGGGAATGGCGACCGCCTTTGCCGCGTCGATGACGCGCTCGACATCGCCCTGCACGACCTCTTTGTCCTTGATGGCCACGATGCCGTGGGAATTGAGGCTGCGCACGTGGCTTCCGGCGATGCCGGCATACACCGAATGAATCTCGCAGCCCGCCATCAGCTCCGCTTCTTCGACGGCGCGCTGAATCGACTGAACGGTGGACTCGATGTTCACCACCACGCCTTTCTTCAAGCCGCGGGACGGATGACTGCCGATGCCGATGATCTCCAGCGCACCGTCGGGCTTGATTTCGCCGACGATGGCCACGACTTTGCTGGTGCCTATGTCCAGGCCCACCAACAGATTTCGATCCGAGCGCTTTGCCATATCTTTGAGAACTTCCCTTAAGCGTCGCTGTCTTCGGAACGCTTGGCCGGCGTCGAGGCCGGAGTTCCCTGGTTGCGCCAGCCGATGGCGAAGCCGTTCGAGTAGCGCATGTCCACGTAACTGATCTCCGCGAGGCGGTGCGCAATGACCTGTGAGGTGGTGCGAATGAAGCGGTCGATGCGCTCATCCACATCGCGCCGTCCCAAGCGCACCGTGACACCGCAGTCCAAATCCATTTCCCAGGCGCCGCGTTCATCGAGCCGCACCGCGGCGATGCGCATACCGGCCTCGAGCATGCGGCCCTGCGCCGACAGATAGCGCTGCGCGACCTGGGTTTCCGTGCCGTCGGGTCCGCTCAAGCGGGGCAGTTCGGCCGGCACATGCGAGGCCACGCGAACGAACAGCTGGCCGCGGGTGTTGAGCAGTCCGGATTCGCCCCATCGGGCCGCCGCAGTCTGCTCGGTGACCGTGACGTGCAGGCCGTTCGGCCAGTGGCGTGCGATGCGCGCGTGATCGACCCAGGGAAGCGCTTCGACGGCACGCTGGATGTCGTCGAGATCCGCCGACATGAAGCCCTGATTGGCAAACGGCGCCACCGCCTTTTCGATCTGGCCGGGCGATACCCGCTGAAAACTTCCGTCCATGGAGATCACCCGCACCGGTCGATCCAAGGACCAAGCCAGCGCGCTGAGCGCGCCGCCCATGGCCAGCAGCAGCGCCACGCGGCGCAGGTTGGTGCGCCAGTCTTTGAGGAAAGCCGGCAATTGCCACTTCGCCTTGTCCTGCTTCGGCTTGTTCTTTCTATTCATCATTGGCGTTCTCTTGAGAAGCTGGTTTCGAGCACGCGCCACACCAATTCCTCGAAGTCGATGCCGGCCTGGCGGGCCGCCATCGGCACCAGGCTGTGGCTGGTCATCCCCGGCGTGGTGTTGATCTCGATGAAGTAGAATTTCTGAGTGCCGCGGTCGCGCATGAAGTCGACGCGGCCCCAGCCGAAGCAATCGGTCACTTTGAAGGCCGCCAGTGCCGCCGTTTGCAGTTCAGCTTCTTCGACATCGCTCAAGCCGCTGGGGCAGAAGTACTGCGTGTCATCGCGGAAGTACTTGGCTTGATAGTCGTAGAACTCGGTGGCAGGCACGATGCGAATCGAGGGCAGCGCCCGATCCTGCAGCACCGCCACGGTGTATTCGTCACCCGACACGAAGGCTTCCGCAAACACCATGGGATCGACGGCGGCGGCCTCCGCGTACGCGCGCGGCAATTCCTCGGCGGTCTTCACCTTGCTCATGCCGACGCTCGAGCCTTGGGATGCCGGCTTGATCATCATCGGCAGGCCGAGACGCGTCAGGGCGGGTTTAAGGTCCGCCTCGCTCGACAGCACCGCGTACTGCGGCGCGGTGTAACCCGCGCCGACCACCACGCGCTTGGTCTTGAGCTTGTCCATGGTCAAGGCCGAGGCCAGCACGCCGCTGCCGGTATAGGGCACGCCCAGCCATTCCAGCGCGCCTTGCATCAAGCCATCCTCGCCGCCCGGACCGTGCAGCGAATTCCAGGCGCGCGCGAAGCCCTCGCTGACCAGTGACGACAAGGATTTTTCCTTCGGATCGAAGCCGTGCGCATCGACCCCGCGGCGCTGCAGCGCGGCGAGCACGGCGTTGCCGCTGAGCAAGGAGATTTCGCGCTCCGCGGAATCGCCGCCGAGCAGCACGGCCGTCTTGCCGAAGTCCGCCGCAGAGCTGACCCGGCGGGTGGCGCCTTTGTTCACCAGCCGGCTCATGCCGGCTCTCCCACGATGCGCACTTCAGTCACCAGTTTGACTCCACTCTTCTCCTCGACCACCGCCTGCACATGGCGGATCAACGCTTCCAAATCCGCGGCGCGCGCCTCGCCATGATTGATGATGAAATTGGCATGCTTCTCCGACACCGACGCATCGCCGATGCGAAAGCCCTTGAGCCCGGCGGCCTCGATCAGCCGCGCCGCGTGATCGTTGGGCGGATTGGTGAACACCGAGCCACAACTCCATTCCCCGATCGGCTGCGTCTCGCGGCGCTTGTCGAGCAACTCGCGAATGCCGTCCTCATTGATGCCGGGCTTGCGCTCGAAGTCCAAGCGGGCGCTGATGAACCATTCGTCCTGAGGTCCCTTCACCTGGCGATAGCCGATTTCATACTCGGTCGGGGTGCGCGTGTGACGCGACCCACGACGGTCCAGCACTTCCACATCGACCACGTGCCTCCAGGTCTCGCCGCCGAATGCCCCCGCGTTCATCGCCAGTGCCCCGCCCAAGGTGCCGGGTATGCCGGCGAAGAATTCCGCGGGGCCCAAACCCCATTTCACGCACTGCCGGGCGATGCGCGCGCACGGCACACCGGCCTCGGCACGGATGCGCGTGGCGCTCTGCCGTTCCAGCGCGCCGAGCGCGCCCTGAGTCGTCACCACCGCGCCGCGGATTCCGCCATCGCGCACCAGCAGATTGCTGCCGAGGCCGATCCACAGCAGCGGCACTTCCGCCGGCAACTGACGCAGGAACGAGGCCAGATCCATCGAATCGCGCGGCGCGAAGAACAGATCCGCCGGGCCGCCCGCATGCCAGGAGGTGTGCTTCGACATCGGCACGTCGTGCAGCACGCGAGTCGAGAATTCCGGGGACAGTGCCGGGGAACGCTGCGCGCTCATGCCGCGGCTCCCGCGAAACGCGCTTTCAAATCGTGCGCGACCACGCCGATGTTGCCGGCACCCATGGTGAGCACCACATCGCCATCGTGCAGCACGCCACGCAGCGAATCGGCGAGACTCTCCACGTGTTCGACGAACACCGGCTCGACGTGGCCGCGGCTGCGCACCGCGCGGCAGATGGCCCGGCCATCGGCGCCGGCGATCGGCGCTTCTCCGGCGGCATACACCTCGGTGACCAGCAGCACATCGCAATCGCCCAGCACCCGGCCGAAGTCGTCCAGCAGGTCGCGGGTTCGGGTATAGCGGTGCGGCTGGAATGCCAACACCAGACGTCGCGTCGGCCAACCTTGGCGCACGGCGTCGAGGGTGGCGGCCACCTCGGTGGGATGATGTCCATAGTCATCGACGATCAGCGCGCGGCCGCCCGGCCATTCGATCTCGCCCAGCTGCTGCAGGCGCCTGTCGATCCCCTGGAAGTTAGCCAGCGCGCGTTGAATTGCGCCGTCGGGGATCTCCAGTTCCGTCGCCACGGCAACGGCCGCCAGGGAATTGAGCACGTTGTGCCGGCCCGGCAGATTGATGGTGATGCTGATCGTGGAATGTCCCTTGCGCACCGCGTCGTACTTGGATTGCAGACCCAGGCGCTGCACGTTGACCGCGCGGATATCGGCGGTCTCACCCAAGCCATAGGTGGAGTAGGGTCTTGCCACGGCCTCCAGGATGCTTTGCAGATGCTCATCATCGGCGCACAGCACCGCCAGGCCGTAGAACGGCAGGTTGTGCAGGAAGTCGATGAAGCTTTGCTTCAGCCGCGCGAAGTCACCCTCGTGGGTCGCCAGATGATCGTTGTCGATATTGGTGACGATGGCGATCATCGGCTGCAGATGCATGAAAGAGGCATCGCTCTCATCGGCCTCCGCCACCAGATAGCGGCCGGCGCCCAAGCGCGCATTGGCGTCGGCGCTCTTCAAGCGGCCGCCGATCACGAAGGTCGGATCCCATCCGGCTTCGGCCAGAATGCTGGCCACCAAACTGGTGGTGGTGGTCTTGCCGTGGGTGCCCGCGACGGCGATCGAATATCGGAAACGCATCAGTTCGCCCAGCATTTCTGCGCGCGGCACCACCGGGATGCGCCGGGCCAGGGCGGCTGCCACTTCCGGATTCGCGCGGGTCACGGCGCTCGATACGACCACGACGTCGGCGCTGCCCAGATGCTCTGCGTTGTGGCCGATGAACACGGTGACCCCGAGGCGGGCCAGGCGCTGGGTCACGGCATTGCCCTTCAGGTCCGATCCTTGGACTTCGTAGCCTAAGTTGACCAGCACTTCGGCAATGCCGCCCATGCCGCTGCCGCCGATGCCGACGAAATGGATGCGCTGGATGCGGCGCATGCGGTCATCGATGCGGCGGCGCTCTTTCATCATGCGCGCGCTCCGGCCATGCAAAAGTCCGCCAATCGCGCGGCCGCGTCGACCACCCGGCCGGCTCGCGAAGCCTCCGCCATTTTCAGCAACGGCTCGCGTTCGCGCGTGAGCTCGGCAATCAGATCGCTCAAGCCCTGCGCGGTGAGATCGCGCTCCTGCACCAGGCGCGCCGCACCGGCGCGCACCATCACGTCGGCATTCTTGGTTTGGTGATCGTCGGTGGCCAGGGCCAACGGAATGAATACCGCACCGAGCCCCGCCGCCTGCAACTCGGCCACCGTCATGGCGCCGGCACGACACACGGCGAGATCCGCCCAGGCATAGGCCTTGGCCATATCATCGATGAAGGGCGACACGTCGGCATCGATGCGGCTGTGTGCGTAGGACGTGCGTGTCGCCTCGAAACTGCGCTCGCCGGTTTGATGACGCACCAATGGCTGCGCTTCGGGCGCAAGCCGCGCAAGCGCCTGGGGCAATATTTCGTTCAGGCGCCGCGCGCCCTGGCTGCCGCCGAACACCAGCAGCCGCGCGCGTCCCCCACGTCCTGAAAAGCGCTGCGCCGGCGGCGCAATCGCGGCGATGTCGGCCCGCACCGGATTGCCGATCGTGGTGGCATGCGCGGATGCGCCGAAACTGCCGGGGAAGGCTTCCAGAACTTGCGTGGCCAGTTTCGCCAACCAGCGATTGGTCAATCCCGCAATGGCGTTTTGCTCGTGAATGAACAGCGGGATGCCGAGCAACCAGGCCGCGATACCGCCCGGGCCGCTCACATAGCCGCCGGCGCCGAGCACGGCGCGCGGCCTGACCCGCCGCAGCACCTTCATCGCCTGCATCACCGCCTTGGCAATCCGCAGCGGCGCGAGAATCCACGCGAGCACACCCTTGCCGCGAATCCCCGCCACGCGAATCCACTCGATGGGAAATCCGTGCGCCGGCACCAAGCGGGCCTCCATGCTGCCGGGCACGCCCAGCCACACCACCTCGACTCCCCGATCGCGCAACACCTTGGCCACGGCCAGCGCCGGGAACACATGGCCCCCGGTGCCGCCCGCCATGATGAGTACCGGACCTGCGCTCATCGTGGGCCTCCGGGGACGCGGGTGACCGCGGAGCGCGAGCTGCATTTCACCTCGTGGTAGATGCGCAGCACCACGCCGAGCCACGCCAGGCTCACCAGCAGACTGCTGCGGCCATAGCTCAAGAGAGGCAGTGTCAAACCCTTGGTGGGCAGCACGCCCATGTTCACGCCCATGTTGACCATGGCCTGCAACCCCAGCCATACGCCGAACGCCAATGCCAGATAAGACTGGAAGCGCATTCCGGCCGCGGCGGCCATCCTCGACACTTGAAATGCGCGCCATACCAGCGCCACGAACAGCGCGATCACCCCGATGACGCCCACCAGACCCAGTTCCTCGGCCAACACGGCAAACACGAAGTCGGTATGGGCTTCGGGCAGATAAAATAATTTTTGCACGCTGCTGCCCAGGCCGACCCCGAACCAAGAGCCGCGGCCGATGGCGATCAGCGACTGCGTCAGCTGGAATCCGCCGTTGAAGGGATCGTCGAAGGGATGCAGGAAGGCCATCAAGCGCTTGAGCCGATAGGGTGAGGTGAGTGCCAGCAATGCGAAGCCCAGCACGGCGGTGGTCACCAACAGCGCCACATAGCGCAATCGCGCGCCGGCCACGAATAGCACCGCAAACCCGGTGGCGAACAACACCGTGGCGGCGCCGAAGTCCGGCTCGATCAGCAGCAAGACGCCGGTGACGACCAGCAGACCGAAAGGCTTGGCGAGTCCCGGCAAGGTCGTCTCGAGTTCAGCGCGCTTGCGTACGCAGTAGCTGCACAGCCAGGTCAGCACCAACACCTTGGCCAGCTCGGAGACTTGAAAATTCAGAATTCCGATGCGCAACCAACGGCGCGCGCCGTTGACCCGCGCTCCCAATCCCGGAATCAGAACCAGCACCAACAGCAGCAATCCCAGCATCAGCAACGCCAGGCTGTATTTCTCCCACAGCTCGGTGGGCACGCGCGTCACCACCCAGGCGAACGCCACTCCGGCCATGGCAAAGATGAATTGCCGTTCCAGGAAATAGAACGGATCCGCCAGATCGCGCGCCGCAATGGACATGGAGGCGGAGGTCACCATCACGATGCCGACCAACAAAAGGGCCGCGGTCAATCCCAGTGTCCAAGTATCCCAGGCAAAGGGCATGCGCTCGCGGGCGCGAACCCCGTACGACATGGTGGTGGCTGTCATGCGGGGCCTCCCGCCATCGAACGCACCGCTGCGGCGAACGCATCGCCGCGATGCCCGTAGTCGCGAAACATGTCGAGACTGGCGCAGGCCGGCGACAACAACACCGTGTCGCCCGGCAAGGCGGCACTTCGGGCCTGCGCCACCGCCTGCTCCATGGAGGCTGCGCGGCTGATCTTGCACACGCCTTGCAGCACCGCCGCGATCGCCGGGGCGGCCTTGCCGATGAGCACGGTCGCCCGCACCTTGCCGCGAAACGCCTCAGCCAGGGGAGTGAAGTCCTGCCCCTTGCCTTCGCCGCCGGCGATCATGACCAAAGGTCCCGGCATGCCTGCGACGGCGGCCAACGTGGCGCCGACATTGGTGCCCTTGGAATCGTCGATGTAGCGCACGCGGTCGATGTCCGCCACCCACGCGCAGCGATGCGACAAGCCCGGAAAGCTTTCCAGCGCCTCCAGCATCGCCGGCATGGGCAAGCCGACCGCTTCTCCCAGCGCCAATGCCGCCAATGCGTTTGCCGCATTGTGCAAACCGGTGATTTTCATGCGCGAGGCGTCCATCAAGGCCACACCCTTGCGTGCCAGGAAGGTTTGCTCGCCTGAACGCAGCAGCAGATAGTCGGTGTCGGCGCGCTCGATCGAAAAAGTCACGCGCTGCGCCACCTCACCCTTGCGCATGGCCATGACCCACGGATCGTCGGCATTCAACACCAGCGTCTTGGCGCGCGCATAGATCCGCGCTTTCGCGCCGGCATAGGCGGCAACCGATCCATAGCGATCCAGGTGATCGGCGCTGACATTGAGCACAACGGCGGCCTGCAATGTCAGCGAGGTCGTTGTCTCCAGCTGAAAGCTCGACAGTTCCAGCACATACAAGTCAGGGGTCGGCTCCTCGAGCAGATCGAGCGCCGGCTCACCGAGATTTCCGCCGGCCAACACGCGTCGTCCGGCGGCCGCTGCCATCCGCGCAACCAGCGTGGTCACCGTGCTCTTGCCATTGGTTCCGGTGATGCCGATGACCGGCGTATTGGTGCCGAGCGCGAGCACGCCGCGCGCAAACAGTTCCACATCGCCGAGCACATCGATGCCGCGGGCGCGGGCCGTTTTGGCGATGGGTTCATCCATGGAGACGCCCGGCGACATCAGCACCAGCGAGGCGCCATCCAGCAGCGACAGATCGAAGCCGCCCAAGCGTATGTCGATATGACGGGCCAGATCACCCAACTCGGCGAGACCCGGTGGCGAGGGGCGCGAGTCGGTGGCGCTCACGCGCACGCCGCGCCGCGCAAGATAGCGCAGGCAGGAGACGCCGGTTTTGCCCAGACCCACGACCACGGCGTTCATCAGCGGATCTTCAAGGTTGCAAGCCCCGCCAACACCAGCACGAAGCTGATGATCCAGAATCGAACGATGACCTTGGGTTCTGCCCACCCCTTGAGTTCGAAATGATGATGAATCGGCGCCATGCGGAATATCCGCTTGCCGGTGAGTTTGAAGGAGACCACCTGCAGCATCACGGAGACTGTTTCCAGCACGAACACGCCGCCCATCACCGCCAGCACGATTTCCTGGCGCACGATCACGGCGATGGTTCCGAGCGCGGCGCCGATGGCGAGCGCGCCGACATCCCCCATGAAAACCTGCGCGGGATAGGAGTTGAACCACAAGAAGCCCAATCCGGCGCCGACCAGGGTGGCGCTGAATATCAGCACTTCGCCCACGCCATTGATGTAGGGGATCTGCAGATAGGCCGCGAATTTGATGTTGCCCGTGGTATAGGCAAACACACCGAGCGCCGCCGCCACCATCACCGCCGGCATGATGGCCAAGCCATCCAGACCGTCGGTCAGATTCACCGCGTTGCTGGTGCCGACGATCACGAAATAGGCGAAGGCAACGAACCCGATGGTCGACATGGGCACCGCAACCGTCTTGAAGAACGGCACGTACAGCGAGGTCTCGGCGGGCGATTGACGCAATCCATGCAGCACCAAGGCAGCCACCAGCGCCACCACGGATTGCCCCAGATACTTGTACTTGGCCGCCAAACCCTTGGAGTTGCCCTTCACCAACTTCAAGTAGTCATCGTAAAAACCGATCAAGCCGAAGGCCATGGTGGTTGCCAGCAAGATCCACACGAAGCGGCTGGTGAGGTCCGCCCAGATCAGCGTGCCGATTGCCATGGCCACCAGAATCAATCCGCCGCCCATGGTGGGCGTGCCGGATTTCTGCAGGTGGCTTTGCGGACCGTCGCTTCGAACGCGCTGGCCGATCTGATACTTGCTCAGCATGTCGATCATGGTGGGCCCGATGAACAACGCCATCAGCAACGCCGTCACCGCCGCCAGAATCCCGCGTAAGGTCAGATACTGGAAGACGTGAAAGCCGCTGTAATACCGGGCCAGATATTCGGTGAGGTAGAGGAGCATGAGTCAGCCCGCCCGCATCATGGGCGAACCCGCCGCGGCGCCGCCGCCGGTCAGGGCTTGCACCACCCGTTCCAGACGGTTGATGCGCGATCCCTTCACCAGCACCGTGACGCCGGCCGACAGCTCGGCCCGCAGGCGGCGAATCAGTGAATCCACGTCCGGAAACCATTCCCCGCCGGAACCGAAGGTCTCCACTGCGCGCGTGCTCAAGGGCCCGACGGCGAACATCCGTTTCACGCCGCACTCGCGCGCGTATCGGCCCATGTGGGCGTGAGAGTCCTCGGCAGACTCACCGAGTTCGGCCATGTCACCGAGCACCAACCAGTTCACGCCGGATAGCGATCGCAGGACTTCCAGGCCGGCGCGCACCGAACTTGGATTCGCATTGTAGGAATCGTCGATGATCCAGCTGCCGCGAGTGCCCGGCTTCAATTGCAGCCGGCCGGAAACGGCGCGAAAATCCGCCAACCCCGCGACGATCTCGTCCAGCGACGCGCCGGCCGCGCCGGCGGCCGCGGCGGCAGCCAGGGCATTGCCTATGTTGTGGGCACCGCCCACTTTGAGGATGACCAAGCGCTCGCCCAAGGGGCAGGTCAACATGAAGCGCGTGGCGAACTCGCCGCGCTCGATGCCTTGAATCACATTGCGCGCCTTGAAATCCGCCTCCGCATTGACCCCGAAGGTGACGATGCGCCCGGCGGTGGCCACGCCGCGCCAGTAACCGGCGTAGGCATCGTCGGCATTGATGATGGCCGTGGCGGAGGAGTCGAGACAGGCAACGGTCTCGCCTTCGCCCTTGGCCACACCATCCAAGCTGCCGAAACCCTCGAGGTGCTCGGCGCCCGCATTGGTGATCAATCCCACGGTCGGCTGCACCAGACGCATCAACTCAGCCACATCGCCGATGCGGTTCGCGCCCATCTCGATCACCGCGCTGCGATGCGAGGACTCCAAGCGCATCAGCGTGACCGGTACGCCGATGTGATTGTTCAGATTCCCCCGGGTTGCCATGCACACGCCCATGCGCGACAAGATCGCGGCCGTCATCTCCTTGGCCGTGGTCTTCCCATTGCTGCCGGCGACCCCGACCACCGGCAAATTGAATTCCACCCGCCAAGCCTTCGCCAGATCCTGCAGGGCTTGCAAAGGGTTCGGCACCAGCACCTGGGAGATGCCGCTTGGCGCAGCCGCGCTGTCCACCAGAGCACCGATCGCTCCGCGCGCGGCCGCGGCCGATACGAACTCTGCGCCGTTGAAGTTCGGGCCGCGCAAAGCGACGAACAGCGAACCGGGTTTCAGGGTGCGGCTGTCCGTGGACACGCAGCCGTAGGGACGATCCTCGCCGATCAACTTTCCGCCGAGCAAGTTCGCGGCGTCCTGCAATGTGCGCTTCATGCCGCGGCCTCCAGGTGGCGCAGCGCTTCGAGCCGGTCGCTGAAACTGCGGCGCGAGCTGCCGTATATCTGATAATCCTCGTGTCCCTTGCCGGCGATCAGCACCAGATCGATGGCGCGCGCTTCGCGAAGTGCCGTGCCGATGGCTGCGCTGCGATCGTGAATGACGCGCACGCGGCGAGACTGGATGCGCTCGAGGATGGCGCGGGTGATGACCTCAGGATTCTCTGAGCGCGGATTGTCGTCAGTGACGATGATTTCGTCCGCCAGTTCGTCGGCGATGGCGCCCATCAGCGGACGTTTGCCGGGATCGCGATCGCCGCCGCAGCCGAACACGCACCACAGCGTCCCTGCGCAATGCTCTCGTGCAGCGCACAGCGCCTTGGCGAGCGCGTCCGGTGTGTGAGCGTAGTCCACCACAGCGGTCGCCTTGCCCTGCGCCTGACTCTTGAGCACTTCCATGCGCCCCGGCGCGGGCTTGCATTGCGCCATCGCTTGGGTCGCATCGGCCAGCGACTCGCCCAGCGCCAGCAGGCAGGCAATCACCACCAAGGTATTCTCGGCATTGAATCGACCCATCAGTTGGGTCTGGACGGTCGCGCTGCCGAAACTGCCTTCGAGCTGCAGCGACACCCCCTGGGGCAGGGCATCCACCTGCGTGGCGTGCAACGAACGCTGCGCCGCCCATGCGGTTACCGCGGCGCCGATCCACACGGTGGTGACGGGCACCGCTCCCGCATAGGCTTGCGCGAAGCGTCGGCCGAAGTCGTCGCCGACATTGACCACGAGATGCCCCAGCTCGCGCATCTGCAACAGCTTGGCCTTCGCTGCGCCGTAGGCTTGCATCGATCCGTGATAGTCCAAATGATCGCGGGTCAGATTGGTGAATGCGGCCACATGGAACCGCACCGCGTCCACCCTCCCCTGATCCAGCGCATGCGAAGACACTTCCATGGCTACGTCGCGCACGCCTTCGGCGCGCAATTGGGCCAGGATGCGGTGCACGCTGATCACATCGGGGGTGGTGTGGGTTGGCTGCGCCAGCGCGGCCGGTCGGCCCCAACCGATGGTGCCGATGTAGGCGGCCGCCGATCCCAGTTCCTGCAAGCACTGCGCCAACAGGAAAGCGCACGTGGTCTTGCCGTTGGTTCCGGTGATGCCGACGATGCGCAGCTGCGAAGACGGCCGATCGAAGAAGCGGTCGGCGATCCGTCCCACGAGTTTGCTCAAACCCGGAATCGCGGCGCCAAAGATGCCGGGCGGAAGTTCGGGTGCGGCGAAATCGGCGCTCGGCTCCCACAGAACGGCGCTGGCACCGCGAGCAACGGCGTCGGCCGCGAACGTCAATCCGTGGTTGGCGTGGCCCGGCAATGCAAAAAACAGGCTCCCCGCGCGAACCGATCGGCTGTCGAGCGTCAGGTCATTCACCAGCACATCATTCGCGGCCAGCGGCGCGATACCGTCGAGCAGCCAGGTAAGCGCGGTACTCATGGGTTGGTTTGCACCAATGAAACGGCGGCAGGGCTTTCCAAGTCATCCGGCGCGACGTTCATCAGGCGAAGCGAGCCCGACATCACGCTGGCGAACACCGGTGCCGCCACCGTGCCGCCCTGCGCCAACAGGCCGAGCTCGTGCGTATCGCGGCTCGGCTCATCGATCACCACGACTGTCGCCAGTTTCGGGTGCGACGCCGGCACCAGACCTGCGAATACCGCCATGATCTTGTCGGTGGAGTAGCCGCCCGGTATCGACTTGAAGGCCGTGCCGGTTTTCCCCGCGACACGAAAACCGATCACCGAGGCGTGCTCTGCGGTGCCGCCCTTCTCCATGATGTGACCCATCAATTGGATCAGATCGCCCGCCACCCGGCGGTCCATCACCTGCTGGCCCGGAACGGGGCCATACACCTTTTCGAAGGAAATCGGGCGCTTGATGCCGCCGGCGCCGATGGTGGCGTACGCGTGGGCGAGTTGCAGCGGCGTCACCGATAGGCCGTAGCCGTGAGACAGGGTGGCAATGCCAACAGGCCGCCAATGCGCGTAGTTGCTCAACATGCCGGCCGACTCGCCCGGAAAGCCGCTGCCGGAGACCTGACCCAACCCCAAGGCGGATAAAGTGCTCCAGATCTGCTCGGGCTGAAGCGACAGCGCGATTTTGGCGGCGCCCACGTTGCTGGACTTGGCCAGAATGGTGGCAAGATCGATCACGCCCAGGTTGTGCTCATCCTCCACCGGCGTGTTGCCGACCTTGAAGTAACCGGGCGATGTGTCGATGACGCTGTCGGCCTTGTACTGGCCCGAGGCCAGCCCGGCGGCGATGATGAAGGGCTTGATGCTGGAGCCCGGCTCGAAGATGTCGGTCGCGGCGCGGTTGCGGTACAAGCCCGGCTTCAATTGCTCGCGGTCATTGGGGTTGTACGCGGGTTGATTCACCATGGCGAGCACCTCGCCCGTATCGACGTCGATGACGATGACCGAGCCGGCATGCGCTCGGTACTCCTGCATCGCGGCCTTCAGCTCGCGGTAGGCCAGATACTGGATGCGCAAATCGATGCTGGTCACCAGATCGCGTCCGTTGCGCGCCTCGCGGATGCTCTCAACGTTCTCGACGCTGTGACCCGTCATGTCGCGGATCACGCGCTTGGCGCCGTCCTCGCCGTTCAATAACTGGTCGTAGCCGAGTTCCAGGCCTTCCTGGCCCTTGTCGTCGATGGTGGTGAATCCCACCACGTGACCCGACACTTCGCCCGCCGGGTAGTAGCGTCGATATTCGCGCAGCGTATTGACGCCCGGAATGCCCAGCGCTTTTATTTTTGCCGCCTGCTCCGGCGGCATCTGACGTTCCAGGTAGAGGAACTCGCGGTCCAGATTGCTGGTGATGCGCCTCGCCAGCGTTTGCTGATCCTCCTTCAGCGCCCTGGCGAGCCTCGGCAGCTGATCGATGTTGTCGTTCAGTTCCTGCGGATTGACCCAGATGCTGTCCACCGGCGTACTCTCCGCCAGCGGTTCGCCGTTGCGATCGGTGATCGCGCCCCGATGCGCGGCAATCTTGACCACTCGCATCGAGCGCTGATCGCCCTGCCTGGCGAGAAAGCCATGCTCCACCAGCTGCAGCTCCACCGCGCGCGCCGCCAGCCCGGTCGCGCCGAGCACGATGAGGCCGAGCACCACCACCGATCGCCAGCGGTAGCGCTTGGCCTGGGTATCGTTGTCCGGCGCGCGTGATCTCACGGACGCACGATCCGAACGTCGCGGGTCTGCGGGATGTTCATCTGCATCTTGGCGTTCGCCACCCGCTCGACGAAGGCGTGCGAAGACCAGTAGCTTTGCTCCAGCTGCAGACGGCCCCACTCGGTTTCAAGGGCGTCGCGCTCCGCGTTGAGCTTCTCCAGGCGCACGAAAATATCGCGCGCCTTGTGCCGCGCGTAGATGACTTGCACCGATGAGGCCAGCACGGCCAGCCAGAGGACCGGGAGCAGAAGCGGCAAGAAGCGGCGATATTTCATGCGGCGATTCCTTGTTCGAGTCTTTCGGCGACGCGCAGCCGGGCGCTGCGCGCCCGGGGATTGGCGGCGGTTTCTGCGGCGTCGGCCTCGATGGATTTGCCCACCAGCGCGAGCTTGGGACGCACTTGGGCGGGGATGTTCGGCAGACCGGCGTACATGGGATCGACCGTCGAGTGACGGCGCATGAATTGTTTGACCATGCGGTCTTCGAGCGAATGAAAGCTGATCACGGCCAGGCGGCCATGGGGCGCGAGACGCTCTATGGCAACGGCCAGAGCCGTCTGCAACTCGCGCAGCTCGCCGTTGACGTGAATCCGCAGGGCTTGAAAGACGCGGGTCGCCGGATGCTTGTGACGTTCTTTGCTGTGCGCCACGCGGGCAATCATCTCGGCCAGCTGCAGCGTGCGATCGAAGGGCTTGGCGCCGCGGTCGGCGACGATGGCGCGTGCAATGCGCGGCGCGAAGCGCTCCTCGCCGTATTCGCGGAAGATGCGGATCAATTCTTCGAGCGGCGCGCCGTTCACCACATCCGCGGCGCTCATGCCTTCGCCCGCACTCATGCGCATATCGAGGGGACCGTCTTGCATGAAGCTGAAGCCGCGCGCCGCATCGTCGAGCTGCGGCGATGAAACGCCGAGATCGAACAAAATGCCGTCGAATTTCAGACCGGGCTCGAGGTGGTCGGCGCATTCACCCAGGGAGGAAAATCGAGCCTGGAAAATCGTCACGCGCGCATCGTCGGCGAAGCGGGCTTTAGCGTCGGCAACTGCCGCGGGATCACGATCCAGGCACAGCAAACGGCCGTTCGCGATGAGCTTCTCCAATATCGCCCCTGCATGTCCGCCCCGACCATAAGTGGCATCACAGTAGGTGCCACTTCTCTGCACGTTCAACGCCGCCAATGCCTGTGATAACAGCACCGGTGCGTGAACCCCCGCAATGTCTTGCACCGTGCCGACCGGTTACAAGGACAGTGATTCGAGTTCAGCGGGCAGAACGAGGCCGGTGTCGGGGCTTGCGAGCCCCTCAGCCTGCTGTTCGTTCCACCTCACTTCGTCCCACAATTCAAACCGCAGGCCCTGGCCAACCAGCATGGCGTCCCGGGTCAGCAAGCCGTATTCACGCAAAGTGGGCGGCAGCAGGATCCGCCCGTGCCCATCGAGCTCGACTTCGGTGGCGTGACCCACCATCAAGCGCTGCAGCCAGCGAGCCTGGGGATTCAGGGAAGGCAATTTCATCAGCTTGCGTTCGACGTCTTCCCAGTCCGGCAGGGGGTAGATGAGCAGGCACTGCGACTTGTCGGCCGTGACCACCAAATTGCCACCACAACGCTCTTGCAGCCGTTCGCGGTACCGGGTGGGCATCACCAGCCGGCCTTTGACATCGAGCGTTAGTTTATTGGCACCCCGAAACATGACTTTTTGGGTCTGGCGACCCATTCTCTCCCACAATTTCCCACCGGAAGTCATCATAGGGAGCCGCAGGCGGCACTGTCAACGGGTTAAGTTAAAAAAGTCTCGCTCCGACAGTGACTTAGGTCACATTTCAGGACAGCTGTTGAGTCTCATACAGGTCTTGCGAGTTGAATCAACTGGTTAACGGAATATCCTAACCCAATGGGCGAGAGGCGTTAGTCGCGATCTTCGGCTAACTTCGCCAATCCGGTCGTCATCCAGCCTGCTTTCTTTGAAGGCGATGCCTCGTTTCGGGGCAAATCAGTGTTTCCCACCCGGTCGTCCGCAGTGACTACTCCTCCGTCGCGGCGCTGGCCGCGCTTTCGGCCGCGGCG
>CAZZWM010000071.1:0-20846 GCA_964657945.1 uncultured Steroidobacteraceae bacterium | reverse complement strand
CTCGCAGATGGCCTGGCTGATTGCCAGCACATGGTATTCGTTGAAGCCCACCTCGAAGGAGGACCCGCGGTGGCCGGAGGTGCCGAAGGCCACTCGTTGGGCTGCGATGGCCGGATCCGGCCGCTCGCAGTAATAGGCGGTGATCAGCCGCGGAATGTCGGTAAGCGCACTCGCCGGCGCGGGCTTGCCGGCGAGTGGATTCACCCGCGCGTTCAAGTCGTCGCCAGAGCCGCGCTCTTGTCCTTGATTCGCTGCATCAGTTCGGTCCACGACTTGACGAAGGAACTTGCGCCATCGACCTGCAGGTGCACGGCGAGCGCGCCGACATCGATTCCCGCGGCGGCGAAGCGCTCCAGCGTCTGTTCGGCATCGCCGCCGTCTTTGGCCATGACGCCCTTGAGGCTGCCCTTCTCGGCGAAGGCTATCAAGGTTTTCTCCGGCATGGTGTCCACCGTATCGGGCGCCGCAAGCGCCTCCACATACAAACCGGCCGGGGCCTTCGGATCCTTCACTCCGGTGCTGGCCCACAGCATGCGCTGCTTGCGCGCGCCTTTGGCTTCGAGGTCTTTCCAGCGTTTGCCGGCGATCAAATCGCAATGCGCCTTGTAGATGCGTTGCATGATGGCGATGCCGAGTTTGTTGCTCAGATCGGCCGGTACCTTGTCGGCGACGGCACGGTCCCAGCGGCTGACGAATACGGAGGCGACCGAGCTGATTTTCGGATCCAGACCGGCCGCCACGCGTCGTTCGATGCCCTTCATGTAGGCTTCGGCAGCCTGTAGATATTGTTCCCGCGAAAACAGCAGCGTGACATTGATGGGCACCCCGGCAAAGATGGCTTCTTCGATCGCCGGCACGCCGGCGGGCGTGCCCGGAATCTTCACGTACAGATTGGGGCGGTTGGCTTGCTTATGGATGCGCAGCGCCGCCTCGATGGTGCCCTTGGTGTCATTCGCCAGCAGCGGCGAAACCTCCATGGACACCCACCCGTCGACACCCTGGGTGCGATCGAATTCCGGTTTGAAAAGGTCCGCAGCCCGGCGCAGATCCTCCAGAGCCAGCTCAACGAACAGGTCCTCGCCCTGCTGACCCTTGTCGGCTTTCTGGCGGATGCCCTTGTCGTAGGCAGCGGTCTTGCCGATGGCCTCGTCGAAAATAGTCGGATTAGACGTCAGTCCGGTGACCGAGTATTGATCGATGTAGCGCTTCAGCGTGCCGTCATCGAGTATTTCCCGGGTGATGTTGTCGAGCCAAAGACTCTGACCCAAATCGTGCAAGCTTTTCGTGATGTTCATGATCACACCTTGAAATCCATGAGTTGAAAATTCTTCAGGTCCGCGATGTGCTCGATCGCGAGGTCCGGCGCGGGACTCACGGCCTTCGATTCCGGATCCTGTGCATAGTGGCCTTGGCGGACGAAGACCGTGGTCAATTTCGCCCCCAACACCGTTTTCATCGCCGCCAACAGGTTCGACTTGTCATCGACCATAACATAGTGGGCCGACGGGTAGCGACGCTGCATGTGGTCGAGCACTTTCTCCTTGTGCAAGTAGATCAACACACGTCCTTCCACCGCCGACCAAATGCCCGAGCGCTGAATTTTACGCGGTTGGAACACGATATCGCCGTCCGACAGCACCACCGGGCGGCCCATGGTGCGAAGATGCGCCAACGCCTCCAAGGCGCCCGGGAACAACCGCTCCGCAAACGGGTACTCGAGCACGAAGTGGGACATGTCGAGCAACTCGGCATGATCGTCGAGGCCGACGCGAAAATCCTGCAGACTGCCCAGGTAATCGACGAAGCCAAGATCCTCGCGGCGCTTGGCAATCAGCGACCAATAGCGCGCGCGCTCGAAAGCGCCGAAGGATTCCTCCAAACGGTCGCCGAGGTCCTGCCCGAAGCGGTCGTTGTCGAGCAAGGTGTTGTCGACATCCAGCAGGAAGGTGACCGAGTCGGGGCTCAGCACGGCGGCCCCTTCTCAGGTTGCGGGTCGTGCCAGGTTTCACCGCCATCGAACAGATCGGTGGCTGCTTTCGGTCCCCATGTCCCCGGTGCGTATTCGATGACCGCCGGGCTGGCCGTGAGGATGGGGTCGACCACCTTCCAGGCCGCCTCGACGCTGGCATCCTGGGTGAACAGGGCGGCGTCACCGCGCACGGCATCGCCCAACAACCGTTCGTATGGCGCCTTCTCGCGCCGTGTCTTGTGGCGTGCCGTCAGCTCGACCGGTTCGCCGCGCATTTCCTCGCCGTTTTCCTTCACCAGAGCGCCGGCGCAGATCACGACCTCGGGGCTCAAGCGCAGCCGGAAGTAATTGGGCGGCATGCTGCGGCTCGGATCGAAGATCGCCAACGGCGGCCGCTTCAGCGTGATCATCACTTCGGTCGCGGATATCGGCAGGCACTTGCCGGCGCGAATGTAGAAAGGCACCCCGGCCCAACGCCAGGTGTCGATGTGCAGACGCAGCGCCGCAAAGGTCTCGATCTGCGAATCCTGGGCCACGCCTTTCTCGTCGCGGTAGCCGAGAAACTGCCCACGGACCACCTCTTTCGGATCGAGCGGCCGCATGGCACGGAATATTCGCAGCTTTTCCGACTTCATGGACTGCGGATCCAGGCCGATGGGCGCATCCATGGCGAGCAGGGCGATCACCTGCAGCAGATGGTTCTGCACCACGTCGCGAATGGCCCCGACTTCCTCATAGAATCCGCCGCGTCCCTGGACGCCGAAATCCTCGGCCAGGGTGATCTGCACGTCGCGTATGTAGTCGCGATTCCAAATCGGTTCCAAGAATGCATTGGCGAAGCGGAAGTACAAAATGTTCTGCACGGCTTCCTTGCCGAGATAGTGATCGATGCGAAAGATCGAGGCCTCGTTGAACACCTTGTGAAGCGTCGCATCGAGCGCCTGCGCGCTGGCCAGATCGCGTCCGAAGGGCTTCTCCACGATGACGCGTGCGTTGTCCGCGCATCCGGACTTCTCCAGTCCGCTGACGACATCGCTGAACATGCTGGGCGGTATCGCCAGATAGTGGATCGGGCTTTTTGCCGGGCCCAGAGTATTGCGTAGCTTCTTGTAGGTTTCGGCATCGGTGTAGTCGCCTCCGGAATAGCGCAACAGCGCGGAAAACTTTGCAAAGCTCTGCTCGTCGAACTCATCGCCGCTGTGTTGAACGCTGTCCCGGGCGCGTTCCTGCAGTTTCTGCAGATTCCAACCGCCTCGGCCCATGCCGATGACGGGAATGTCGAATCCGTTCCGCCGCACCATGGCATACAGGGCGGGAAAGATCTTCTTGTAGGCGAGATCTCCGGTCGCCCCGAAGAACACAAAAGCGTCGGATTGGATTTTGGTCATCGGTGTCTCATGCGAAGTTCGCGCCGCAGTCGATCCAACTCTTCCAGCAGGTCGAGGGCCAGCGCAACGCCGGCCATGTTGATCTCCAAGTCGCGCTGCAACCGCACGGCGAGGCGGGCCCGGCGCAACGCTCCGCCGTTGAAATGCCACTGCGGCGCGACGCTCACCGTGCTCAGCACGCCTTCTTCGACGAATTCCACGATATGCCGCTCCTCGACGGCGCACATGCGGCTCAGCTCCTGCAGCGTCAATTGCACGGAGTCGTCGAAGATGCTGGCCGGCAACGCCGGATCATCGGAAGTTGTCATCTTTAGACCCCCAGGTTGGCGCGTGGATTGAACGGCAATGCGGCGGCCATGGCCGCGTACGCCGCTTTCGCGGCTTCATCCTTGGCGGGCGGCAATGCGATTTGCAGCTCGACATACAGATCGCCGGGCGGATTGGCCGGTATGCCGCGACCCTTCAGCCGCAATCTGCTGCCCGCATGCGAGCCGGCGGGGATTTTCAAGTCGACCTTGCCCGCCGGTGTCGGCGTTTGCACGCTGGCGCCGAGTGCCGCTTCCCACGGCGCCACCGGCAATTCCAGCGTCAAATCGCGCCCGTCGATGCGGTACAGCGGATGCGGGCGGAACTCGACCTCGATGTACAGATCGCCGGCCTTTCCATCGCCTGAAGCCCGCGCACCTTGCCCGGCCAGCCGGATTTGCTGGCCTGCCGTGACTCCTTTGGGAATCTGCACGTTGAGCACGCGGTCGCGCGAGACCAGGCGGCCATCGGCGTCGAACTCCGGCATGGCAAGGGTGAAGGCGCGGCTGCCGCCGTTCAGGGAGGCTTCCAGGTCGAGGGCGACCTTGGCATGGTGATCCTCGCCATGCTCGGCGCGAAACCCAGATCGGCCCGCGCCTCGCCCGCGCCCTTGTGCACCGAACAAGGATTCGAAAAAGTCGCTGTAATCGGCGTTGCCGGCGCCAGCGCCGCTGAACTCGAAGCCGGCATTCCAGTTGGGCGGCGGCCTGAAATCGTCGCCGGGGCGGTGCTGTCCGAGTTGATCGTAGGCGGCCCGCTTTTCCGCATTCTTCAGCACTTCATAGGCTTCGCCGACTTCCTTGAAGCGGGCTTCCGCGTCCTTTTCCTTGCTGACGTCCGGGTGATACTTGCGAGCCAGCTTGCGGTAGGCCTGCTTGATCTGCGCCTCGGTTGCATCACGCGCGACGCCCATGACCTTGTAATAATCCTTGAACTCCACCACTCACCTGCTCGATCCGGCGAAACAGAATACTACGCGCCTTTCACAATCGAACCACAAATCGGCTGTCGGCGCCGTCCTACGCTACAGCTGGTATGCGACGGTCAGGAGCAGCCCTTCGCCGATGTCGCGCCACAGGCTGGGAGGATGGGCGTCGAATGTGACGGCTTCGGGAATCAGGGATTCGATCCAGCCCGCCAGCCAGTTGATTTGCATGGGATCGTAGAAAACCATGGCACACTCGTAGTTCAGCAGCAGGCTGCGCGAATCGAGATTGACCGAACCTGCCAACGCCACGGATTGATCGAACACCACCGCTTTGGCGTGATTCATGTGGGGCGACAGATGAATGTTCACGCCGGCCTGACTCAGCGCGCGCAAGGAGCGATTGCGCACGAAGTCGGCGAGGCGATGGTTCGACACGCGAGGAATGCACAAATCGATTTGCACGCCGCGGCGGGCGGCGAGACGCATGGCGGTTTCCAAGCTGTTGTCCGGCACGAAGTAGGGCGTGACCGCGAGCATGCGCTCGCGCGCCTGGAAGCAGGCATCGATCAGCAGGGCGTGCACGGTGTCTTCGGTCTGATCCGGACCGCTGGGCAGAAATTGTGCCCGGCCGCGCGCCGCGCCCTGCAGCGGCACAACCGCCTCGACTGCTGCCGATTGTGCGAACGGCTTGAGCAGCGGTGCGAGGACTTCCGAGGCGGCCATTTCGAGCGCATCGCCCGATGCCGGCTTGCCGCCGGCCGCGACCCAATCGGCCTCGAATTGCGCGGCGGCCGCCTGCGCGGGCGCGCCGCGAAGATCGAAAGTCAGGTCGCGCCAGGGCCGCACGCCATCGGCGCCCGAGAAATATTCGGCGGCGATATTGCGGCCGCCGGACCAGAGGTGAGTGCCGTCGGCGATCACCATTTTCCGGTGGTTGCGCAGATTGCGCGGACCTTGGGTCTTGCGCGCGAACAGCGGGCTGAAAATGGCGGTGAATATGCCGGCCTCTTCCATTTCGCGGAAGCAGGCCCGCGGCAACTGCATCGCGCCGACGCCGTCGATGAGCAGCCGCACCTGGATGCCTTGCCGCGCACGTGCCATCAATCGCTGCATCGCGTCGCGGCCGAACACATCGTTGCCGAGAATGTAGGTGCAAATATCCAAGCGCGATTTTGCGCCGCCGATCATCGTGAAAAGCGCCGCCGCGGATTCGCGCCCGTCCTGATGCATCTGAGTCGATGCCGCAGCGGCGCCGGGCAAGCCGAAGCTTTCGATGAGTTCCTCCGCCCAATGGCGCGATGCGGTGCGCACGCCCGACCAGCGGATGTTCTTGCGCGGCATCTTGCGCCGGCCGAACAAAAGATACATCGGCAAGGCCACATAGGGCAGAGCGATCATGCCGAGCACCCAGGAGATGGCGACGGCGGGCGGGCGCCGTTCGCGCTCCGCCCGCGTGGTCAGCACATAGACCAGCACGCTGGTGAGCACGACCAAGGAATGCAGGGTGATGCGTGGAAACCAGCCGCTCATGGTCAGCGCTGCGCGGCCAGCATGCGCAGCACCCCAGGCACCAGGTCCGGAAGATCTTCAGCCAAAAGACCCGGTCCAAAAGCCGCGGCGCAGGCGCCGTGGATCCATACCGCGGCAGCCGCTGCGTGAAATGCATCCATGCCCTGCGCCAACAATCCCAGAATCAGGCCGCCCAACACATCGCCGGAACCGGCGGTCGCCAGCGTCGGCGGCGCGTTGCCGTTGATGGCCGCGCGTCCGTCCGGAGCCGCGATGATGGTGTCCGCGCCCTTCAAGACGATGACGGCACCGCTGCGTTGCGCCGCGCCGCGCGCCCGCTTCAGTTTGTCGCCGTCGATATGGAAGATTCTTTTGAACTCGCCCTCATGCGGCGTCATCACCACGGTTCCCGCGATCGCGTCGAACAGCTCCTGCGGCCGCTCTGCGAACACGCTGATGGCATCGGCATCCAGCACCACGGGCTTCGAGGTCCTCAGCATGGACAGGGCGTGCCGGCGGGTGGCCGCGTTGACGCCGGCGCCGGGACCGATGGAGAACGCCGAATAGCGCCGATCCGACAACAGCGGCGGCAGATCATCGTCGTGCCGCAAGGGCTGCACCATGATGCTGGTAAGGGCGGCGGCATAGACCGGAAACCCAACCTCGGGCACTGCGAGTGTCGTCAAGCCGCAACCGATGCGTGCCGCGGCGCGCGCCGCCATACGCGCGGCACCCGTCATGGGGTAGCCGCCGTACAATAGCGCATGGCCGCGGGTGTACTTGTTTCCGGCCGCCCCCGGCACGGGCATGCGCTCGCTCCAAAGCGGCGGCGAATTTTCCCAGGCGCTGATTCTCAAGCTCTCGATGGTTGCATCGGTAATGCCGATGTCGGCGACGATCACCTCACCGCACAGGTCGCGACCCGGCAGCAACAGATGAGCGGGTTTCTTGCGCGCGAATGTTACCGTGCACTTGGCGGGAATCGCGCCGGCGGCTGCTCCGCTGTCGCCCATCACGCCGCTCGGCACATCCACGGCCACGATGGGAATGTTGGCGCGCAGCGCCGCCTGCAAGGCGTCGCTGACCGTTCCATCCAGCGGGCGATTCAAGCCGGCGCCGAAAACCGCGTCGACGATCAACTCGCTGCCCGCCACAGCCTCGGCATTCAGCGGCTGAATCGCTCCTTGCCAACGCCGCGCATGCGTCAGCGCGTCTCCGTGCAGGCCCTCGAGGCTGCCGAGCAGCGCGACCCGCACCGGCCAGCCGTGCTGCGCCAGAAAATACGCCGCAACGAACCCATCGCCGCCGTTGTTGCCCGGCCCGCACAGAACGCTGACGAAGCGCGGCGTCCAACGCCGTCTGATTTCTTGCGCCACGGCGGCGCCGGCCCGCTCCATCAGCTCCTCGCCGCTCAGACCGGCATCGCTGGTGAGGCGATCGGCCTGCGTCATCTGCGCCACGCTGAGCAGTTCCAGGCTCAAGCTGCCCCGACCAGGCCGCCAACCGCGGCGGTGACCGCCATGGCGAGCGCGCTCCAGAACGCAATGCGCGCGGCGCCGATGCGGGGGCTGGCTCCGCCGACCTTGGCTGACCATGCGCCGAGGCAGATCAGACAGCCCAGCGACACGACGGCGACGGCCACCATCAAATGTTGCTCTGGCGCCAGCGGAATCACGCACAAGGGCACGGCGGCCCCCAGCGAAAAGCTGGCAGCGGACGCAAGTGCTGCTTGCAGCGGCCGCGCCCGGTTGGCGGGCGACAGTTGCAATTCATCGCGCGCATGGGAGCCGAGCGCATCGTGCGCCATCAATTGCTCCGCGACCTGTCGGGCCAGCGCCTGGTCGAGTCCGCGCCGGATGTAGATTTCCGTGAGTTCGCGAAGTTCTCCGGCGAAGTCGTCGCGCAACTCGGTGCGCTCCTGTGCGATGGCGGCAGCTTCGGTATCGGATTGGGCATGCACCGACACGTACTCGCCGGTTGCCATGGACATGGCTCCTGCCACCAGTCCGGCCGTAGCGCTCAAGAGCAAATTGGCATGGGAGGCATGGGCGGCGGCAACTCCCAAGATCAGGCTGGCGGTCGACACAATACCGTCGTTCGCGCCCAATACCGCGGCGCGCAGCCAGCCCATTCGCCCCAAACTGTGGCGCTCGTGGTTTCTCGGTCGCATCGTCAGGCCGGATGAGCGGCGGCGCTAAGCTCTGCCGGTTCGCGGTCCCAGCAGGAACCAGAGGATGAATCCGGCCAGTGGAAGGACTATGACGATCACGGTCCAGATCACTTTTCGTTCGGTGCTGGCACTGCTTTGAAAAATATTCACGATTGCCCACACGTCGGCAATCAAAACAAGCAAACCCAATAAACCGCCGCCGCGATACATGAGGCATCCTCCCTTGGTTGTGCCGCTACGCTACACGCATACCGGGGGTCGCCGCTACAACAACAGCAGTATGCCGCCGACGGCGCTCAAGGCCAGCACCAGTTTTTCGAACAGTTCCTGGTTGACCCGCATCAGCAGCCAGCGTCCGCTGACTGCGCCGATCAACACGGCGGGCGCCAGGGCCAGATTGAAGCCGAAGCTGTGCGTGGTGATCAATCCAAGGTCGACCATGAAGGGCACTTTGAACAGATTCAGCAGCATGAAGAACACGGCTGCCGTGCCGACGTACTCCATTTTCGGCAGGCGCATGGCCACGAAGTAGATGGCCATCAAAGGGCCTGCGGCATTGGCGATCAAAGTAATGAAGCCCGCCACCATGCCGATCAGCGCCGCGACACTCCAATGAATTTGCAAGCCGCCCTCTGCTTGTTGTCCCGGCAGATGGCGGCGCGCGAAACTCATGAGGGCCAGGATCAAGATGATGGCGCCGATCATGACCTTCGCGGTGTGGTCGGAGATGCGTCCCATGGTCAGATAGCCAAGGAATACGCCTAGGGCGGTCCACGGGAACAGCCGCCACAGGAACCGCCATTGGGTATGCTTGCGGTAGGCAAATACCGCAACGAAGTCGCCGAAAATCAGCAGCGGAAGAATCAGGCCGCTGGCCTGCTTGCTGCTCGGGAATACGTGCGTGAACAGGGCGATCGACAGGATGCTGAGCCCGGTGATGCCGGCTTTGGCAACGCCGACCATGTAGGCGCCGAGAACGGCGCATACCCACAACCAGGGATCAGTAAGCAATGGCGCGCGGCGCGGCTAATTGTCGGTGTAGAACTGCCTGAGCCGATGCATGTCGATGATGACGTCGAATTTCTGCCCCTCCGGCACCCGCGGCCCGGTGGCGAAGTCGTAACGCGCATCCAGATCCTGAATCTCCGGATGCAAATCGTGCATCGCCCGCTTGAACATCTCTCGCGGCACCCATTCGGAATTCGACGACAGCGAGCCGAATTCGTCGTGATAGATCGTGGCCGTGGAAATGTCCGCAGGCGATGATGCGACGGCATAAATGCGCTGCCTGGGTCCGTCCAAGCGGACGTGCTTCGCGCCGGCCATGATCAGCTGCCATTCGTTGCCTTGGGGTACCGCGATCAGCGCGTACGCGTGATGCTGGGCCGTGAGGAATGCCAGCGCAACAGCCAGAGCGGCAAGCAATCGACGGGCCTTGGTGCTCCAGTACTCGGTCATGGCCGCCACCGAGGCCACCAGGAAACACAGTAGCACGGCGGTCATGCCTAAGATGGTGCGGTAAGTGGCGTAGTGTTCCGAGGCAATCAAACTTACGCCGCAGGCGAAGGTCGGCAACACCACCAGTGCACCCAGCCAAACCATGCCGCGCTGGCGTCCGTAGCGGCGCCATTCGAGGTATACGCCGGCGATCAGGATCAATCCGGCCAGGGCGGCACCGCCCATGTACAGGCTGTGGCCATGCTGATTGTTGTCGTTCAGCACGAACATGCTGAGGCCATTCGGCAGGGTTTCGCCGAGGAACCACCCCATCTTCTCGATCCAATGATGCTCGAAAGCGACGCGCCCCGATTTGACGAACACCCCCGCGGCATACAGCGCCGACATGGTCAGGTATGCAAGCAACAGCGCGAGAGCGACGAAGCCCATGTGAACGAGCAGCCATCGCACGGTTTGCGGCAGGGTGCGGTGCCGCTGCGCCATGAGCGCGGCCGCCAGCGGCACGACGTAGAACATGGCGCTGGGTTGGTAGATCAACCCAGCGACCACCATGATGCCGAGTGCCAGCAGCCATTGGCTGGCGGCCCGGCCGAGGCCTTCTTTCAATCCCATCCGCAAAGCGCCTTCGGCGGCGAAGAATCCGCAAACGGCGAGCAGCGCCGTTGCCGCGTAGGGCCAACCGACCGCCCACGAAGCGATCACTTGCGAAGCAGGCACCAGCGCCAGCATCAATGCGAAACACAAGCTTGGCCCGAATCTCCAACCGAGCGCGCGCAAGGCGCGAAAACCAACCAGTGAAAGCGCGCCCAGTAACAGCGCGCCGATGAAGCGCATCCATTGCAGGTTTTGCACGCTGTTGGTCTGCCCGTAGGTAGCCTGCAACAACCAGCCGTAAATCGGCCTAGCATGCGAGGCGCAGAAGCGCAGCACTTTGCCGACCTCTTCATGCGCTTCGCGCAAATTCGAATAATCGTCGCGCAGGCCGAAGTCGTGAAACGTCGTCGGCCAATAAGCCAGCAATGGCACCGCAAACAGCAGCAGGGTGACCATCCAGGTGCGAACGCCGAGGACGGTGCGAGGCGCGACGATCGCATTGGCCGTGCCGGCGGGCATCGCGACGGCCGGCTCGTTCAGTACGGTTTCCGGGGGACTCATATTCGGTCCGATTCTATCGGCCCGATCCCGAAATTCCGTGTTGGAATTGCCGAAAATACGTTAAATATCTGTTAACTCGACAGAATATCGGCGCCGCTGAAGGCAGGCTTCAGGCGGCGACGCAGACGTTCTTGCCGGCTTTCTTGGCTTTGTAGAGCGCCGCGTCCGCCCGGTCGAAGGCCGCTTCGGGCGCATCGCCTTCCTGCAGTTCGGTGATTCCGCAGGACACCGTCACCAGCACCGGCGTGCCGCGAAAATGGAAGCGCAAGGCTTGCACGGCCGCGCGAACCTCATTGGCTATGCGCATGGCTTCGCCGACGTGCACGCCGTTCAGCAACACCACGAATTCCTCGCCGCCGATGCGTGCCACGAAGTCGCCGCTGCGAAGCGCGGCAATGAAGCAGGACGCGACGCTTTGCAGCACCCGGTCGCCGGCGCGATGTCCGAAGCTGTCGTTGATCGATTTGAAGCTGTCGAGATCCCACAGAAGCAGGGCCAAAGGGTGATCGGTGCTCGGTCCACGCGCCATTTCCTGAACCAATCGTTCCTCGAAGGACCTGCGGTTCGCCACACCGGTCAATGGATCGAGCCGCGCGCCTTGCTTCTCATTGGCCAGTTTGAAATTCAACTCCGAAGTTTCCCTTTCCAAGTCTGCGATCCGGGCGCGCATGAGCTCGGCCCGCCCGGTGTATTCCAGCATCCGATCATCCTCGCGGGCGCGAAAATCGGTTACCTGTCTGGCCACGCGTTCCAATCGCTGGGTCACCACGGATTGCAGCGCCACCAACTCGGTTGCGCCGCTCACTTCGCTGGTGAGCCCGCGTATCTCCGACATCACGCTGTCGCTTTGAGACTGGCTGTCCTCGAGGCGCAAGCGGCTGGCGCTGCCGGAATCCGTCAGATAGCGCCCCATTTCTTCGAGCCGGGATGTCACCTGGGACAGCAACGCGGCGGTCTGCAGGCGTTCGCGCGCCAGATTCTCGGCGTGCGCGTCAATCAGTTCAGCTGCACGCAGCAAAATCGAAGCCAATCCTTGGTCGTTCTTGGCGTTGGCCAATTCCGAGATCAAGCCGGTTGCTGAGCCGGGCTGCCCACGAGTGGCCGGCAGCCGCTCGAGAAGCGTGCGAATGGCAACCCGGGTCTGAGTGTCCGTGGTGGCGAAAGTGATGGTCGGTACCGGCGCGACGGCATCTACGGCGACCATCGTGGTGGTCAACGATTCCGACAGTCTTGCGAGTTCCTGCGCATCTGCGTTGCGCCGATTCGCCGCCGCGAGCGCCATCAGTTCATCGTCGAGCTGGTGATTGACGCCCATGCCGGCTGCGCAGAGCCGGCCGATGAGGCGCCGTAGCACCTGTTCGATCGTGCGCCAGCGGGCTTCCTCCGCCTCCATGTCGACCAGGGCGTCGCGGTATTTTTGTTTCCAGTCAGCGGTATCGGACACGAGCGTTCTTCGCGAGGATTGCGTTACAAGATCGGGCGGCGCCCGCCAAACTTGAGCGGCGGTGCGAAGCGCGTCACGGAAGCATTGAAATATAGCGGATTCTTGATGCAGGTCCCAGCGTCGTCGGGACCTTTCTGGCTAGATTGCCGCAAGGTACCCATCCATGGCGCTCAAGCCCGTTCTCATCGCCGCCGTCCTGCTGGCCGCTTCGCCGGCCATGGCCAATTCCAAGATCTATAGTTATGTGGACGATCAGGGCATGCGGCACTACACCGATGTGCCCGACAATAATCGCTACCGGCTGTTGGTGCTGTCATCGCAGGACCGAACCGGCGCCGGCGACCGTTATGACGTGCAACTGCTGGCGCGGGCCACGCAATACGACTCCATCATCGAACATGCCGCGGTTTCCTCGGCCGTCGAGCCCAATCTGCTGCGGGCGGTGATCGTGGTCGAGTCCGGATTCAATTCGCGCGCCTTGTCCAAACGCGGCGCCGTCGGGTTGATGCAATTGATGCCGGCGACCGCCAGCCGCTTTGGCGTGTCCAATCCCTATGACCCACGCGAAAACATTCATGGTGGCGCGCGCTATCTGAAGTTCTTGATCGATCGCTTCGGACACGACGTCAGACTCGCATTGGCCGCATACAATGCCGGTGAAGAGGCGGTCGATCGCAATGGCGGCCGAATTCCGCCCTTTACCGAAACCATGGCGTACGTGCCGCGCGTGCTTAAAATCTACAAGATGCTCGCCGATCAAAACCGCCCAACCTCGACCTGACCCGAGGCTTGATTACGCCGCGGGCGTCGGAGGCGCGGCTGCGCTATCGATCGCGGGCGCCTGGCTGCTGGCGCTTACGCTTTGGGAACGGCGCCCGCCGGTGTGAGCTTGTCGATCGCCTGGGGCAGCACTTGCGACAATTTGGCGGCCAGAACGTCGGGGGACAGACCGACCTTCGCCGCCAGCTCCTTGACCACATCGGAGCCGAACGCCTGATGAATCTGGTCGGCGGTGATGGGTTGATTTGCACCCGTTCCCACCCAGGATCGCACCGTTCCACCCAGGCCTTGCTGCTCCAGCTGCGCGACGATGCCTTGGACGCCGCCGTGTTTTTCAATCAGTCCATTGACCACCGTGGCCATTTCTGCACCCACGACTCCGCCCAGTAATCCATCGAACATCCCCATAAAGACCTCCGTGGTTCAAAACGCGTACTGCACGTTGACCGTTGTGATCTGATCAAGCTTCTTGAGAGGCGCGATCGGATTGGTGTTGTACAGCACACTATATCCCAAGCTCAATGCAAGTTTGGTGGACATCTTGACCGTCAATGCAAGGGCATTGTTCACCGAGGTGTTGAGGTTTCCCGATTCGGCCGAAAGCTTGTCGGTCAGAGCTGTGGTCTTGTTGAAATTGTGCAAATAGTCGATTCCGAGCGTGCCGATCAAGTCGCCTTGCGAATCCTGGAAGTCGCGGCCGATGACTTCGCCGGCATCATCCTTGGCGATGACTTCCGGGCGCAGGCGCCGATAGCCGGCGCCGGCCTGCACTTGCAGTTTGTCGCTCACGGTGTCCAGGACCTTGTATCCGAGGCCACCCGTGATGCTGGCTTGGTAGACGAAACCGTCGAACAGGTCATGCTCGAAATGCAAGCCGCCGAAGGCGAACCACGCAGGCGAGAAGTTGTAGTCGGTCTGCTCGCGGAACTCCCAGCGTTCGGCCGATACGATGCCGGTATTCTTGCCGTACAAGCCGTCGAAATACAGCTCGTTTTTCCAGTTGTCGTCGTAGCGCAAAATGTCCAGGTTGGCATTCAGCGAGGTCGCGTCGGAGTTGCCCTTCGATTCGAGAAAGCCGAATTGTCCCTTGCCGATGAATTCGTGCTGGGGCGGCGGCGGCGCCGGCGCGTCGTCGGCGAACGCGCCGGCCACGGGGACCAAGCAGAACAATGCGGTCGCGATCGTGCGGATGGTAGACATGATGCTCCTTCAAAATTGACGATGGATTCAAGAATGCGAGCGCCGCGAAAGGGAATGGTTCAATGCCCGGATCCAATGCCCGGAGCGCGGCAATCTCGAAAAAGCGTTAGGCGCGTTTGGCCAGCAAGTCGCGAATTTCCTCGAGAAGCACTTCCGACTTGGGCGGCGGCGGTGGCGCAACTTCGGCGACCGGAGCGGGCTTCTTGAGCTTATTGATACCCTTGATGCAGATGAACAAAACGAAAGCAATGATCGCGAAATCGAAAAGCGTCTGCAGGAAGGCGCCATACTTCAGCAGCACGTCCTTGCCCGCCGGATCCTTGCCCAGGTTGACGGCAAGATCGGAAAAATTCACGTCACCGATCACCTTTCCCAGCGGGGGCATGATGACATCGGCGACCAGGGAGGAGACGATTTTGCCGAAGGCGGCACCGATGACGACGCCGACCGCCAGATCGACCACATTGCCTTTCATGGCGAATTCTTTGAATTCCGATGCGATGCTCATGGCGGATCCCTTCTTTTTTGGTGGAACCAGGGCATGTTACTGAGCGACCGCAACAGGGGCAAGTCGTCCCGGTTGACTTTAATGCACGGCGCCGAAAACCTTTTTCAATAGGCTGCTGGCCTGACCCAGCGGATCCTTGCGAATGGCGCGCTCTTCGTCGGCCATGATGAGAAACAAGCCGTCCAGGGTCCTATCGGTGACGTAGCCTTCCAGGCTGGCGTCGTCAGGCTTCAACACGCCGAGACTGACCGCCTTCTGAGCGACCGCGTCATAGCGTTGGCCCAGCTGCACCTTCTGGGTTTCACGCGTGACAATGGGCGTGAATTCAACCTTGAGCGGCGCGTAGGTGACACGTTTGAAGTATTGTGTGGCGGCATCGTCGCCGCCCGTCAAGATTTGCTTGGCATCCTGCACGCTCATCTGCCTCAACGCCTGCTTCAGCAGCCCTTTGCTTTCGGGAACTGCGGCTTCCGCGGCGCGATTCATTGCAATGACCAGAGCGTCGACTTGATCGCCCAATCCGACCATTTTCATCATCCCTTCGGCCTTGGCCAGCTTGGGCGGCAGATCGATCTTTACCTTGGGATTCTTCAAGAACCCATCGACGCTGCCCAATTCGCTGACGGCGCGATCGACGCCCTGGTCCAGCGCTTTCTTCAATCCGGCCGAGGCATCTGCGCTCGACAAGGAGTTGATATCCAGGCCCCAAGCGATTCCGGCAATACCGATTGCAATGGCGGCCGTCATGAGCGTCATCGGTTTGAATGGGTGGTTCATGCGCATGTTGAAGATGCTATCGCACGCATCTGCATTGCGCCATGGATTCCGATCCTGCGATGACAGCGGCACCGCGCTCTAGAATTGGGCGTGAAGTCTCACGGCAAATACCGAAGCGGGTCCGCGGTCGCGGTTGTAGGCTGGGTGGTCGATCCATTGATAGTCGAAGCTCAGATGCGCAATCTGCCATAGCGAGGCGCAGTAGTAAGTCTCCAGAATTCGTTCAGGACCCGGATGAGGCAGGCGGCCGTCACCGACGAGAATCCCCAGACCGCCGGCATTCAGGAAATTTTCGCGCGATGCGGAGATCGCATTGTTGATGCCGGCCAACCCAATGGTGTCGTCAGCCCGGTGCCAGCGACTGCCTTGCAGAGACAGGCCCGCCGACACGGTTCGGTCGATGTCGGTGAACTCGTAGGCCTCCGTATTACCGCCCGCCTTGCCGATGCGTACGAATGCACCGAAGTCGCGCACGATTCCCTGCTCCAGCCCGAGGCTCACGCCGGCGCGTCCCCGATAGGCGCGAACCGCCGCGATGTCGACGGGAGTGCCGGACTTCTGTGCGACCTGCACCGCTTGATCCAGCAAGCCCATGCGGCCGCGGCTGTCGAACACCGTGAGCAGCGCGCGGCCGGCCTCACCCAGGAGTTCGTGGCGATGTTCGAGTTCCAGCACCGATTGAAACTCGTGAAACCCGGGATCCAGATCCGGGCTGTTTGGAACGTTCGAAAGATCGAATAAACCGGCCCTCGTGGTCCACGCTTCCTGGTACCACTCGACCGCGGCACCCACCGTATATCCCCATGCATCGGCTGCGTAGTCGAATGTGCCGGCATCGATGGCGGCCCAATTCAGGAAATCGCTGCGCGGATCGTGCGCGTAGCGATTGGTGTCGAAAATGTCACCGACGCTCAACTTGCCGAACCAGATCACCAGATGGTCGTCGCGGTGCGAGCCAGCCAGTTGGTTTGCGGCGGCCGGGTCGGACTGCGATTCGCCGCCAAGATCGATGTTCTGGCGCAGGAAGGCGCGCGGCAAGCGGAAGTAGGGGTGCTTCTTTCCGACCTTGTAGGCCTCACCACTGGGAAATCCCGCCACGCCCAGCGTGTCGTCGAGCCCAAAGCCTTGATCGATCTCGCCGTTGATCCACAGTTGGCCGCCGTTCCATGGCTGGAAGCCCATGTAGAGAGTCACATCGGCGGTTTCATCGCCGATGCTTGGAGAAAGGCTGTTGGGACCGCGATAGGGCGCATCGAATTTCGAAGTTTCCTGTTCGACATAGGTGAATTGCGCATGCACGGCAAAGCTTTGCGGCGGCGGCAGCGCGTCCCCAGGTGGTTCATCTGCCGCGACCGCCGCGACTGCCGCGCAGGCGCAGAGGCCGGCGGCGGCCAGCCACCCAAGACGCCATTTCAATGTCAGATCAGATTGCAAATCTTGCTCACTGCGCCGATGGACAGAAACGGAGCGATGGCGCAGGGTATCGCAATGAGGACAACCGATCACGATCAAGGTATCGCCACGATCCCCAGTGCGGGCTCTGTCAGCGCCTCATTGGACCGGCTGGAGCTGCTGGCAAAGTCCAAAGGCATGTTAATTTTTTCCCGCATCGATTTCAGCAAGGACGCGGCTGCCGTCGGTATGCAATTGCGCCGCATGCAGCTGCTCATTCTCGGCAACCCAAAAGGTGGAACACCCCTGATGCAGGCGGTCGGCAGCACGGCGCTGGATCTGCCGCTAAAAGTGCTTGCGTGGGAGGATGATGCCGGCTCCTGCCAGCTGTCTTTCAATCGGCCCGACTATCTGCAGCGGCGTCATGGTTTCCCGGTGGAGCTGCTGGCCAACATCGCCGGATTGGCGGGCTTGGTCGAGGCGGCAGCCAAGAGCGAGTGATCGGGGATGCACGTTCTGACCATCAATGGCGGCTCCTCCAGCCTGCGATACGCCCTGTTTGACCTGCAGCGGAACCCCGTTCGGCTGCTCGGCGGCAAACTGGAGCGCCTGTCGGGCAGTGCCACGCATGCGGTGGATGCCATGATGGACAAGCTGTGCGCCGAAGCCGTCTATGTCGGGCCCGACGCCGTCGGTCATCGCGTCGTTCAGGGTATGCAGCATTCCGCACCTGAACGCATCGGCGCGAAACTGCTCACGCAGTTGCGCAAAAATGTTCTCTACGATCCCGAGCATCTGCCGCGCGAGATCGAATTCATCGAGGCCCTGCGGCGGCGCTTCAAAAAGATACCGCAGGTCGCCTGCTTCGACACGGCCTTTCATCGCACCATGCCCCGGGTCGCCACGCTGCTGCCGATACCGCGGCGCTATGCGACGCGCGGCGTCCAGCGGTATGGATTTCACGGCCTATCCTTTACTTTTCTGATGCAGGAGCTGCAGCGCCTGGGAGATGCGGCTGCAATCAGCGGGCGGGTCATACTGGCCCATTTGGGCAGCGGCGCCAGCCTGGCCGCGGTGCGCGAAGGACGCTGTATCGACACGAGCATGGGTTTCACGCCGGCAGCCGGGTTGGTGATGGGAACACGCTCGGGTGACCTGGATCCGGGTCTGATGAGTTATCTGGCCATGAGCCGGCGGCTCAGTGCCAAGGCGCTTCAGACCATGGTCAATCATGAATCCGGTTTGCTGGGCGTCTCCGGAAGCAGCGCCGATGTGCGTGACTTGCTCGAACGCGAGCCGCGCGACCCGCGCGCGCGCGACGCGCTCGATTTGTTTTGCTATCAGGCCAAGAAGTGGATCGGCTCGTTTGCGGCCGCGCTGGGCGGCGTCGACACCTTGGTGTTTGCCGGCGGCGTCGGTGAGAACGCGGCGCCGCTGCGCCAGCGCATCTGCGAGGGTCTGCAGTTTCTCGGCCTGAAACTCGATGCCGCAGCAAACGCGCAGGGCTCGGCCGTCATATCCTCTAAACCATCGCGGGTCAGCGTGCGCATCATCCGCACCGACGAGGAAGTCGTCATTGCACAGCAGACGGCGCGCCTGCTCGGATCAACCGATTCCGGAGAATAGGCATGCCTTCACAAGCGATCAAACCTGTACTCGACGCCGAAAGCGCCCGCCTCATCGACGCCTACTGGCGCGCAGCCAACTACTTGTCGGTAGGACAGATCTATCTGTGTGACAACCCGCTGATGAAGCGGCCGCTCGCAGCGGCGGACGTGAAGCGCATGCTGCTCGGCCATTGGGGCACCACGCCGGGTCAGAATTTCATCTACACGCATCTGAACCGGGCGATCAAGAAATACGATTTGAACATGATTTACATGTCCGGTCCCGGGCATGGCGGCCCCGCTGTGGTCGGCAGCACCTATTTGGAGGGAACCTACAGCGAGGTGTACTCGAACGTCGGTCAGGATGAACGTGGTTTGAAGCGCTTGTTCATGCAGTTCTCCTTTCCCGGCGGCATCCCCAGTCACGCTTCTGCGGAGTGTCCGGGGTCGATCCATGAAGGCGGCGAGCTGGGCTATTCGTTGAGCCATGCCTTCGGCGCGGTGTTCGACAATCCCGGACTGACGGTGGCCTGCGTCATCGGTGATGGCGAGGCCGAGAGCGGTCCGCTGGCGACATCCTGGCATTCGAACAAGTTCTTAAACCCTGCGAGCGACGGCGCCGTGTTGCCGATCCTGCATTTGAACGGCTACAAGATCGCCAATCCCACGCTGCTGGCGCGTATCCCGCGCGAGGAACTGGTGCAACTGCTGCAGGGGTGCGGCTGGGCGCCGCACTTCGTCGAGGGCGAGGAGCCCAGGCCCATGCATGAACTCATGGCAGCCACATTGGATGGCGTCATCGGGCAAATCCGCGACATACAAGCGGCTGCGCGCAAGCCCGGAGCGCCCGCCGAACGTCCGCGCTGGCCGATGATCGTTCTGATTTCGCCCAAAGGGTGGACGGGTCCGAAGTTCATCGACGGCAAAAAGATCGAGGGCACATTCCGATCGCATCAGGTGCCTTTGACGGATCCGGCCACGAATCCCAAGCATCTCGAGCAGCTCGAGGCTTGGTTGCGCAGTTACCGCCCCGATGAACTGTTCGATGCGGACGGCAAGCTCAAGCCCGAGCTCGCCGCCTTGGCGCCCAGCGGCGATCGCCGCATGGGCGCGAACCCGAATGCCAATGGAGGAATTTTGCTGCGTGATTTGCGCATGCCGAATTTCAGCGATTACGCGCTCGAAGTGTCCCATCCGGGCGTTGCCGGAATCGGCGACACGCGCGTGGCGGCGCAATTTCTGCGCGACGTCATGAAACTGAATTCAGCACCGCGAAACTTCAGGCTGTTCGGTCCCGACGAGACGGTTTCCAACGGATTCGAAGCGGTGTTCGAATCGAGCCGGCGCCAGTGGATGGCGCCGGCAACCGCCGATGACGACTATCTGGCGCCCAGCGGTCAGGTGCTGGAGATGCTCAGCGAGCATCAGTGCGAGGGCTGGTTGGAGGGCTACCTGCTGACCGGACGGCACGGCTTGTTCAACTGTTACGAAGCCTTCATCCATATCGTCGATTCCATGTTCAACCAACATGCCAAATGGCTGAAAGTGACCGCCGGTCTGCCTTGGCGGCGCAAAATCGCCTCTCTCAATTATTTACTGAGTTCCCACGTGTGGCGCCAGGATCACAACGGCTTCACCCACCAAGACCCCGGCTTCATCGATCATGTGATGAACAAAAAAGCCGAAATCGTGCGCGTGTATCTGCCGCCGGACGCAAATTGCCTGCTGTCCGTGCTCGATCACTGCCTGCGCAGCCGCCACTACGTCAATGTCATGGTGGCCGGCAAGCATCCCGCGCCCCAGTGGCTGTCGATGGAGCAGGCGATCAATCACTGCAGCCAAGGAATCGGCATCTGGCAGTGGGCCAGCAACGATCAGCTGCAGGAGCCCGATGTGGTCATGGCCTGCGCCGGCGATGTGCCGACGCTGGAAACTCTGGCTGCCGTGTCGATTCTCAGGCAGGAACTCCCCGAGCTGAAAGTCCGGGTCGTCAACGTGGTGGACCTGATGAAGTTGCAGCCGCAATCCGAGCATCCGCACGGATTGAACGATTCCGATTTCGACGCGTTGTTCACCAAGGACAGGCCGGTGATATTTGCCTTCCATGCCTACCCCTGGTTGATTCATCGCCTGACTTACCGGCGTCACAATCACGACAACTTTCACGTTCGGGGCTACAAGGAAGAGGGCACGATAACCACCGCATTCGACATGACCGTGCTGAATGATCTGGACCGGTTTCATCTGGTCATCGA
>CAZZWM010000070.1:0-21115 GCA_964657945.1 uncultured Steroidobacteraceae bacterium | reverse complement strand
CTTGAAACGCGCCCGTCCCGCTCTATATGGCGGATCAGGGTTTCACCACTTTTCAGGAGGAGTAGCAAGCATGAACGTTCGAGATCTGGTGCCGTGGGGAAAGAGTGACCGAGAGCGCAATTCCTCGCAATCCGGCTCATTGCCCTCGGTGGTCAATTTACATCGGGAAATGAATCGGCTTTTCGATGAGGTGTTCCGAGATTTCGATGACTCCCGCATCTTCGGCGGTCGCGCGGGCGGCTGGCCCAGCATTGATGTCGAGGAGACGGACAAGCAGTTTCGGGTCACCGCGGAATTGCCGGGGTTGGAGGAGCGCGATGTCGAAGTGCTGCTGCACGAGGGCGTGCTGACGATCAAGGGCGAAAAGAAAATCGAGTCCGATGACCGCAATCGCAGCTACAGTGAGCGATTTTGGGGTCGCTTCGAGCGTCAGATTGTCCTCGATCGCCACATCGAGGAATCGGCCGTGAAGGCAAGTTTCAAGAATGGCGTGTTGACGGTAACCGTACCGAAGAACAGCAAAGCGGTTGAAAGCACAAAACGAATTGCGATCAACAGCGAGAAGTAAACACTCTTCGAGGTCTGCAAGGGGTACCTTGCAGACCTCTGTTGCGCACTTCGCGCACGTCAATCAGCGAAGAATCGCAGACTGGGCGATTATTTCTGAGTTTTATTGAACGCTGCGATCAACGCCAAGCCGTAGGCGGTCGCCGGAGCCCAAACGGTGGTCAGCAGGTGAGCCATATCGCCCGGCGTGGCGGGCGAGGCCGCGCCGGCGGGCAGCGCGAGGAATAGCGTTGCCCAACCGGCACATCGTAATGGGCGCTGAGACCGCATCAGGCGCATGCTCTAAGCTCCGAGCCGCGCGCCGTCACGAGGTCTGGGCGGTCTGGCTCACGTTCACGGCGCTTGGGCGGAAACGGAAGCACCGCGCCGTCCGCTTTCGGATCGGGCGTCGGGGTCGGCAGGGTCGCTGGATCCCGGCTTCGCGATTCATCGCTGTTCGGGCCCGCCACGGCGAACACCGGCAGCGACCCATACCGAAAGAGCCGCCCCGCAGGACCTCCGAACCCATACGGCCACCCACAAATCGCTTTTGGTTCGCGTAAGTCGTAGACGTACGCATCTGCGGGCAAAGTCTTCAGCCACGCGGCAAGTTCTGAATCAATTTCCGCTGATTGATAAGGCCTCAGCGCGAACGCGCGTCGGTATTCCCAGATCGCCCGAGCCTGCGCGCAGAGATCCAGAAGCCACGTTGTGACCTGACCGGCGCCGGTCTTTTCTCGCAAGCGCGCGATGAATGAGGGCAAGTCCTCACTCACCAAGACGGCCACTTGCGGCTCTGCAAACAGACACCACACCCGCCCCGGGAAGCCGGTTTCCGAAACCTCGCTGATCCACCGGCGACCCATCTCGTCCAAGGCCAAGGTAAGACAGGGATAGAAAACGGGACATTCCTCCACGGGGTACCAAGCACCGGTGAAATCGATGTGACCGATGTCCGTTCCAGCAAGCCCGCTGCAATGGCTTAAAAAATCCCTATAGTCGCGGCACATCAAACCGCTGGTCGAAAACTTCAGTGATTTTGAAATCTCTGGACGCAGTCCGGGCAGCGGCCGAACGCGACGTGGACGAGCGCCAGGACTCGGCCACGCAGAGGAAACAAAGGGTGCCAATGTGTCAGTGATCGACATAGCGCAACCTCCGAAGAAACGTCTAAAGAAACCCAGCTCTCCTATGTTAAAAACCCGCCAAAACGCAGCGCCTTGGCAATTTCCATCGGTGTGCAAAATAGCACCTGCTTCATTTTTTTCAAGAGGGGAAATTCGCCTTTTTGGGTACCCGGATGGGGGACCGCAACCCCTTGAAACGCAACTGCGATTCCCTACATTGGCCCGCGAGGCGATCTCTCGCCCCGGTCGCGACGGCCGAGTAAACCGAAATGGGTGACCGACGTTGCGCCCAATATCAGCGTTCAAGGAGGTATCGGGTATGACGAACAACACTGTGCATTCGATTTCCAGGCGACCCCTGGCCGTAGGCAGCGCGCTCGCGGTGCTCATCGTGTTGAGCGGCTGCGTGGCCCAGCCGGTCCGGACCGTGGCGGTCTACTCGCCTTCCCCTGCCGTTGCGCGTCCCTACATCTATCCGATGAATGGGCAGGGCCCGGATCAGATCGAGCGAGATCGCTACGACTGTTATGTGTCGGCGGTTCAGCAAACCGGGTTTGATCCCAGCCGGCCCGGCCGTTCATATCAAGAAGTCGTAGTCGCGCCCGCGCCGGGGGCCGGCACGGCGACGGGCGCCGTCGGCGGTGCGATCTTAGGCTCGCTGCTCGCCGGTCCGCGCAGCGCCGGATTGGGATTTTTGCTGGGCGGTGCGACCGGCGCGATCGTGGGATCGGCGGCCGATGCGAACGCACAAGCGCAGAGCGCGCAGACTCAGGCTCTCGTGAGTGAACGGCGGGCCGCCGAGCTTGATCGACAACAGCAGTTTCAACGGGCTGACAGCGCCTGCCTCGGAGCGCGCGGTTACTCGGTGAGCTAATCGAACTTTATGGGAAACACAACGGAGGATTTGCATCGATGATTGAGACAAAGCGCGGCGGCATGCTCGCAATGACCGCCGGGGTCTTGTTGGCAACACAATTGTGTTCAGTGGCGTACGCCGCGCCGGAGCATGTCGAGCGACATGGCGAGCGAGTGCTTGACCGGCATGGCTGGGTTCTCGATGGCCGTTACAACCATGGTCACTACTATCCCGCGCCTGGCTTCTCGGTCCATGTGCTGCCCGAAGGCTACCGACCGTATTACTGGGGCGGTCGGTCGTTCTATTTCGCGGGCGGCGTGTGGTACGCACCGGGCGCCGCGGGCTTCGTGGTTGTCCGCCCGCCGGCAGGTCTGGTCGTCTCGGTGTTGCCACCCTATTACTCAACCGTGTGGATCGGTGGCCTTCCCTACTACTATGCCAATGAGGTGTATTACACCTGGGATCCCGCCCGCAATGGTTACGTTGTCGTGGACCCGCCTGCAGGCGCCGATCAGCCTGCTGCGGCGCCCGACAATGCGCACGAGGATCTGATTATTTATCCGAAAAATGGCCAGTCGACCGACCAGCAAGCGGCCGATCGTTACGAGTGTCATCGCTGGGCCAATTCGCAGACCAAGTTCGATCCGACTCTCCCGGACGGGGGGCTGCCGGCGAATCAGGCCGAGGCAGGACGCAGTGCCTATAATCGCGCCATGTCCGCATGTCTGACCGGTCGCGGTTACGAAGTCAAATAACTTGGAAGGTGTTGGGCTTTCTTAAGGCCCGTGAGAATTTTCACGGGCCTACCCTTTTTCTGCGCTCGCGAGATTAGAACTCCTTTTGGCTAAACGGTCAGGTGCAACCGCACGAGATCATCGGTGAGGGCGGCGATTTTATCCGACACGACCAGCCGGCCTTTGTCGAGAACGCGAAGATCGGTGGCGACCCGCCGCGCGAATGGCAACTTCTGCTCGACCAGCAGTACCGTCAAGTTGCTTTCTCGATTCAGCCGCATGAGCAGATCGCCGATCTCGTGGACGATGTTCGGCTGAATGCCTTCCGTGGGCTCATCGAGTATGAGCAGCTGCGGATCGAGGACCAGCGCCCGGGCGATCGCCAACTGTTGTTGCTGCCCGCCGGATAAGTCCCCTCCCCGCCTCCGCAGCATTTTCTTGAGGACCGGGAACATCTCGAACAGATGCTCGGGGACCGCGCGCAGCTTGGGCCGGCGCACGCTCAGTCCAATACGCAAATTCTCTTCCACGCTCAGCTGAGAAAAAATCTCGCGCCCCTGAGGAACATAACCGATGCGCTGATGTGCCCGCTCTTCCGCGGCGCAGGCGCGCAAGTCGCGCCGCTCGTACATAATGGTGCCGGAACTCGCCGGAACCAGTCCCATGATGCATTTGAGCAAAGTTGTCTTGCCCATGCCGTTGCGTCCCATCAAGCACGTGCAGGAGCCTGTGGGAATGGTCATCGACACATCCCAAAGCGTATGGCTGCCGCCGTAGAACTGATTCAAACCGCTGATATCGACGAGGTCATTCGCCAAGATAGACCTCGATGACTTTCGGATTCGACTGCACTTCGTGGATCGGGCCCTCTGCCAGCACCGAACCTTCATGCAGAACCGTAACCTTTCGGGAAATCGAGCGCACGAAGGCCATATCGTGCTCCACGACGATCACCGAGTGTCGTCCGGCCAGCGAGACCAGCAATTCTGCGGTGCGTTCGACTTCCTGCGGCGTCATGCCCGCCACGGGCTCATCCACCAGCAGCAGTTGCGGCTCCTGCATGAGCAGCATGCCGATTTCCAACCACTGTTTCTGGCCATGCGAGAGCGCGCCCGCGCGCGCGAAGCGCCGCTCCGCCAATCCCACCGTCTCCAGCACCAAGTCGATGCGTTCACGCTGGGCGTGCGTGATGCGAGCGCCCAGCCACTTCCACACAGTCTTCGGACCCGCCATGGCCAGTTCGAGATTCTCGAACACATTCAAATATTCGAACACGGTCGGCTTTTGAAATTTTCTGCCGATGCCGGCCTGGGCAATTTCCGGTTCGGTATGCGCCAGCAGGTCGATGTTTTGGCCGAACCACGCGGAACCGCGGTCAGGCCGGGTCTTACCCGTGATGACATCCATCATCGTGGTCTTACCGGCGCCGTTCGGCCCGATGATGCATCGCAATTCACCGACATCTATGTAAAGCGTCAGGGCGTTCAACGCCTTGAAGCCATCGAAGCTGACGGTGATGTCCTCGAGGTAAAGGATCACGCCTTTGGAATCGATGGGAGCCAAGTTCCCCGTATCCGGCGGACCGGGCGCCGGCTTCTCGCTGCGCGACCGGGATGATAGGCGCATGGTCAAACAGCCTTGTCGGATGCGGCGCGGCGCATCGCCAGCAGGCCCACCACGCCATTCGGGAGAAATAACGTCACTCCGATGAACAAGGCGCCCAAAGCGTACAGCCACATGCTGGGCAAGGCGGCGGTGAAATAAGTCTTGGCATAATTGACCAGAAAGGCGCCGATGACTGCACCGTAGAGGGTGCCGCGGCCGCCGATGGCCACCCAGATCACGATCTCGATGGAGTTGGCGGGAGAGAATTCACCGGGATTGATGATCCCGATCTGCGGCACGTACAAGGCGCCCGCGATACCCGCCAACAATGCGGACAGCACGAACACCCAAAGTTTGTAGGACTCCACTTTATATCCAATGAAACGCGCGCGATTTTCCGAATCCCGAATCGCCTGAATCACGCGTCCGGCGCGCGAGGCGATGACGCCGCGACAGACGATGTAGCTTCCTCCCAGCGCTGCCGTCGTCATCAAGAACAACGTCGCGCGAACATACGGGCTTTGCAGATTGAATCCCAACAGGTCCTTGAAATCGGTGAAGCCGTTGTTGCCGCCAAACCCCATGTCATTGCGAAAAAAGGCCAACATCAGCGCGTAGGTAAGCGCCTGGGTGATGATGGATAGATAAACGCCGGAAACCCGCGAGCGAAACGCCAAGAAACCGAACAACAACGCGAGCAATCCCGGTGCCGCCAACATCATCAGCAAGGCGAATGGGAACGAGTTGAACCCATGCCAAAACCATGGCAGCTCAGTCCAATTGAGAAACACCATGAAATCGGGAAGGACTGGATTGCCGTAAACGCCCCGTGTCCCGATCTGGCGCATCAGGTACATGCCCATGGCATAACCGCCCAGCGCGAAGAAGGCGCCATGGCCCAAACTCAAAATCCCGCAATAGCCCCAAATCAGATCCACCGCAATCGCGAGCATCGCGTAAGTCATGTACTTCGCCAACAGCGTGACGGTGTAACTCGACAAATGCAGCACGGAGTCTGCATCGGGAAGCAAGTTGAGTACCGGGACGATGATCGCAATTGCAAGCAGCAACGACAGGAAAATCCTGCCGCCGCGATCGGCGCGTATCGCTTCCAACAGCGAGCGTTCAACCATCGGCGGCTCGTCCTTTCTGCGGGAACAATCCTCGCGGACGACGCTGGATGAACAAGATCAGGAAAATAAGCACGAAGATTTTCGCCAGCACCGCACCCGAGTAGGGCTCGAGCACTTTGTTGACGATTCCCAAGGCGTTGCCGCCCAATTCCGTTCCCCACAGATTTCCGACGCCGCCGAACACCACCACCATGAATGAATCGACGATATAGCTCTGGCCCAGGTTGGGACCTACGTTCGTGAGTTGGCTCAAAGCCACTCCCGCGACGCCGGCGATTCCTGAACCCAAGCCGAAGGTCATCGCATCCACCCATTCCGTGCGGACCCCCATCGCCTTGGCCATGGCCCGGTTCTGAGAAACTGCGCGTACTTCCAGGCCGAGACGGGTCTTGCGCAGCACCAACAGCAAAAGCAAGAACAGCACCAGTGTGAATCCTATGATGTAAACCCGGTTGTAGGTCAGCGCCAACACCTCATTGATTTGCAGCGAGCCGGCAAGCCATTCCGGCGTGATGACAGGCCGATTGTTCGCCGAGAAAATATCTCGCACCGCTTGCTGCAATATCAAGCTGACGCCGAAGGTTGCGAGCAAGGTTTCCAGCGGACGCCCGTACAATCGGCGCACGATGCCGCGCTCGATGGCCACGCCAACCAAGCCCGACACCAGAAATGCGCAAGGCAGTGCCACCAAGATAGATGCACCAATATGGTTCGGCATGAGCAACTGGACGACATAGGTGGTGTACGCCCCCAACATCATCAATTCGCCGTGCGCCATATTGATGACCCCCATCACGCCAAAGGTGATGGCAAGTCCCACCGCGGCCAGTACCAATACCGATCCTTGGCTCAAGCCATAGAGCAGCGTTTGGATCCCGGCGTAGAAGCTTCTGCGTCGCTCGATGGCATTCAGCGCCGTTCGTGCCGCCGCTCTCACCCGTGCGTCCGGCTCGGTGAAGCCGCCGTCGGCCGTCGCTTGCAGCAATGCGGCGAGGCGATTGTAAACATTGGGGTTAAGGCTGCCGGACACTTCGCCCACAGCGACCAAACGCCTATCCGCATCAGGTCCGTCAAGATCCACCAGGGCAAGGCCTACGCGCATCTCGCGTTTGACCGCCGCGTCCGTTTCAATGCTCAGGCGTTGCCGCAGCACCCCGACGCTATCGTCGTCCAATGCGCGAAGCATTTCTGCGACGGCACTGAGACGCTTGCCGCGATCCGGCGAAGTCAAATCGAACTGCGCCAACGCCACACGCAGGGTCTTTCGCAGCTGGTTGTTGGCACCGATGAGGCTCAACTCAGCCGGGGCCGCAGTGCCCGCAGCGGCGCCGGTCAGCGCATCGGTGAGCTGCAGCGCGTCGCCGTCTTCGACGGCGAGGAAAACGCGGCCATCCGACGATCGGGCATACAAGGATCCGTCGAGCAAGGACTGCAGCACGGCGCGCACGCGTTCATCCTGCAAGGCGGAGAGTTGCTTGACCAAATCGCGCTTTTCGGAGTAATCGGCGGTGCTCAATGCCGTCAACAGCGGCGCCAGTGCGGCGTCGCTCACGGCATCGGCAGCCCGCGCCGGACGATTGGCGCCGAACAGCGTCAACACCAGCAACGGGATCAGGGCCAGGCAAGATTGCCGAATTTTCACTCGGTCACCCCTTCACTCGCCAACCAACCCCTACGTTCGAGAATATCCCAAAAGAGCTCCGACCGCCCATGCGATCGGAGCCGCCACACGCCCCATCTATTTGAAGTTCTGCCCGGAACATACCTTCGTCTTGGTGTTGTAGTTGCCGCACTTCAGCGTCACCCAGTCCGCTTCGATGTCTTTGCTGCCGGGTAGGAAGTCCGACCACGCATCGCCGGGGACTTCTTTCGCCGTCTTCCACACCACGTCGAATTGGCCATCACTCCGGATCTCACCGATGTAAACCGGCTTGGTGATGTGATGATTGGGTAAGACTTTGGCCGTGCCGCCGGTCAGATTCGCCACTTCCAATCCAGGCAGCGCGGCAATCACCTTCTCCGTGTCGATGGTACCGGCCTTTTGCACCGCTTTGATCCACAACTGAAATCCGATGACGTGGGCCTCCATGGGGTCATTGAAGGTGCGCTTCGGATTCTTGGTGAAGGCATGCCACTTGGAGATCCACTCTGCATTCGCAGGACTCTTGATGCTCATGAAGTAGTTCCAAGCGGCCAAATGGCCGACCAGAGGCTTGGTGTCCAGACCGGAGAGTTCTTCCTCCCCCACCGAGAATGCCACCACCGGCGTATCTTCCGCCGAAATCTTTTGATTACCCAATTCCTTGTAAAATGGCACGTTGGCATCGCCATTGATGGTCGATACCACCGCAGTCTTCTTGCCGGCAGCGCCAAACGCCTTGATCTTCGACACCTCGCTGGTCCAATCGGAAAAACCGAATGGCGTGTAGTTGATCATGATGTCTTCGGGCTTCACGCCTTTCATTTCCAAGTACGCCTGCAGGATTTTGTTGGTGGTGCGCGGATAGACGTAGTCGGTGCCCTCCAGCACCCAGCGCTTCACGCCCACGTCTTTCATGAGGTAATCCACGGCCGGAATCGCCTGTTGATTGGGCGCTGCACCCGTGTAGATCACGTTCTTGGAAGACTCTTCACCCTCGTATTGCACGGGATAGAACAGCAAGCCGTTGTCTTTCTCGAACACCGGCAACACCGATTTGCGCGATACGGAGGTCCAGCAGCCAAAGACCACGGCGACCTTGTCCTTCTCCAGCAGCTCCGCGGCCTTTTCCGCAAACAGCGGCCAATTCGACGCGGGATCGACGATCACGGCCTCCAGTTGCTTGCCGAGCAAGCCGCCCTTCTTGTTCTGCTCATCGATCATCATCAGCACCGTATCCTTCAGCGTGGTTTCGCTGATGGCCATCGTCCCCGACAACGAATGCAGAATGCCCACCTTGATCGTGTCCGCCGCGAGCGCGCTGCCGCAGCCCAAGCTCAGCACTGCAGCGGGCAGCGCCCATTTCAATGATTTCCCCATAGTCATGGCAAGTTCTCCGGTTAACTTAGAGTTGCAATTGCAGTTTTAGTCCAAATTCTTTCTTGGTCAGATCCGCCACCGCATCTTTCTGATCCAAAAAGTAAAAGCCTACTCGCGCGTTGAAGGCTTTGATGATGTAGTTGAGATTCGCTTCCGCCGTTTTCACCTTATCGGACAGCGTCGGGTCTTCATCGAACACCGTGGTGGAATCGATGGTCTTCTGACTGTACTTCCCAAGCACCTGAATCTTTCCCACGCCGATCACCTGCGGAAACAGATAACTGGAAAGCGCGTACCAACCCTTGTTGTGCGCGGTGGCCGTCAACCCGTTGTCCTTTTGGAATTCCGCTTCGACCGTAAAGACTCCAAGATTGGGTAGTTTCTTCTCCATCAATGCTTCGAGATCCCAGGCAACCCGCCCGTCTTGCGCCTGGCCCACCAACCCGACCGACAGTAAATCTTTCTCGCCGTAATAAGTGCCATTCAGATAATAGCCGGGCTCGGCATCCCAGAAATCCGCCATGACCCGGCCCGCATACAGCAGCTTGCTCTTGTCCGGGACCGCACTATTGAGAGATCCGCCATCGAACAACCCTACCTGGACTTTGACGATGCCGAATTGACCCCAATACGCGGCGCCATTGTCGCGGCCGGTTTTGACGCTGGGATAGAAGTCGGCAACCCCATCTGCATACGGTGCCCAGTCATTCGCGTAGTAAGGACCGTAGAGATTGGCGCGGTCGGTCGGCGGCAAGAATCGCCCCGCCCAAAAGTTAACCGGATCGGAAAATTCGAAACGCGCAATGGCGTCGAGCACGCCAACCTGGTTTGTGGCGCCGTCGTATTCGGTGTCGAAAGTCAGCTTGATGTGATCCGTTACCGTGCCGTTGATGTAGAGACGAATGCTGTCAAGTTCGGCGCCTTGCACCGTATCGCTGCCGGGATTCGCGGTTCCGGAACTGTAGATACAGCCCTTGTCGCAGCTGTACAAGCTTGTTTGGATGCCCGCGCCCACCGTCACGGGAGGCAAACTGATATCCGCATGGGCGAGACTCGCGAACCCCGTCCACAGCGCGAGGAGCGCGGTAAAGCGAAGCGCGACGCGAGTCGAACGATGCCGTGTTCGTCGATGTTGCATGATGTATCCCTCTGTTTCGTTAGTGTCGCGAAGCACGCAGGCGGCACGAATTTGGTGCAGCACATCCCGTGGCATCCCCATTTCGGTGCCTTACGCCTGTTGCGTTGCATCCCGCTTCGTTGCGCGTGACCCGCGCGTACCTTCACTTGCACGCTATGTCACTCTCGCGCAGGGTTGTATGAGTCGTTTGACGTAGATGGCCTTACTTTGAGAAACAAAACTTCTCGCGTCATGGCATATTGAGAACCGCCAAAGCGCTGCGAAATGGGGTTTTTTATGCAGACGCGGATGCCCTCGTGATTGCTTCGCCGCAGCGTATCGTTCGCGAGCGCCGGCAATACAACCAATGGGTCGCCAGTCAGACACTGGAGGACTATGCACTGCGCTACACGGCCGATAGCGCGCGCAAGTCGGCGTTTCGGGTCGGCAACACCGCACTGGGCCCGATCGCATTCCTTGCATGCGAAGCGATTGGCGGCGCACTGACCTTGTCGTACGGCTTTCCCAATACGGCATGGGCCATCGTGTCTTTCATGGTGCTGATGTTCGCGATCGGCTTGCCCATCTCCTACTACGCCGCCAAGTACGGCGTCGATATCGACTTGCTGACGCGAGGCGCGGGCTTCGGTTATCTGGGATCGACGATTACCTCGCTCATATATGCTTCGTTCACGTTTTTGTTGTTCTCGATCGAAGCCAGCATTCTCTCGGTGGCGTTGCAGGTGCTGTTTGGGATCCCGCTCGCCATCGCCCACGTATTGAGTTCGCTGGTGGTCATTCCCATCGCCATCTACGGCATCAGTTTGATCAGCCGGGTGCAGCTATGGACTCAACCCATCTGGTTGGTCCTGCAATTTGTCCCGATCCTGTATTTATTTTGGAAGCACCCGCAGCAATTGTCCGAGTGGACACACTATGGCGGCACGGGCGACGGCGGCGGCACTTCGATCAACCTTCCAATGCTCGGTATGGCCGCCTCCATGCTGTTGTCGCTGCTGCCGCAAATCGGCGAACAAGTCGATTACTTGCGATTCCTGCCGGCCCGCGACAAACGCAAACCCTTCAGCTGGTGGACCGCGCTGTTGTCGACCGGACCCGGTTGGGTATTGATCGGAGGATTCAAGCTGCTGGCCGGTTCCTACCTTACGGTGCTGGCGCTACAGCACGGCGTCGGCGTCGCCGATGCCGGCGAGCCCACACAAATGTACCTGGTTGCCTTTCGCGAGGCGGTCCACTCGCCCTTGGCCGCATTGCTGATGACCGGATTGCTGGTCATCGTGTGTCAACTTAAGATCAATGTCACGAATGCCTATGCTGGATCGATTGCGTGGTCCAACTTCTTCTCGCGCTTGACCCACAGTCATCCCGGCCGTGTGGTCTGGTTGGTGTTCAACGTCGTGCTGGCCTTGGTACTGATGGAAAAGGGCATCACCCATGCCATCGACGGAATCTTGCGCATCTACGCGAACTTTGCAGCCGGGTGGATCGCGGCCATCACCGCGGATTTGGTGATAAATAAACCTTTGGGTCTAAGCCCCCGCTACATCGAGTTTCGCCGCGCGTACTTATATGACGTCAACCCGGTCGGCATAGGCGCCCTGCTGCTCTCCATCATCGTGTCGAGCATCGCCTATCTCGGCGCATTCGGGCAGATGCCACAAATCCTGTCGCCTTTCGTAGCGCTCGTCACGGCCTTCATCGCCTCTCCATTGATTGCATGGGCGACGAAGGGCCGCTACTACCTGGCGAGGCAGCCCGATGCGCATCCCCCGCACGCGGACAAACTGCGCTGCTCGATTTGCGAGAACGTGTTCGAGAATGCCGACATGGCCCTGTGCCCGGCCTACGCCGGCCCGATTTGCTCGCTTTGCTGCACCTTGGAATCACGCTGTCACGATGGCTGCAAACCGCACGGCCGCTTCGCCTCGCAGCTGGTTACGATGCTCACCAAGATTTTGCCAAATCGCCTCGCGGGCGCATTGAATACGCGTGGCGGCCATTTCGCCGGCATCCTGATATTGTGCAATCTGCTGACCGGATTGTTGCTGACGCTGATCTATCATGAGTCCAGCGGCATCGCGCCCTCTGCACGCGAGAACGTGCAAACCACCTTGTGGGTCGTCTTTCTCTGCCTTCTGGTGCTGTCCGGGATCGGCGCCTGGCTGGTGGTGCTCGCGCATGAAAGCCGCCGCATCGCGGAAGCCGAATCGGCCCGCCAAACTTCGATGTTGATGGAAGAAATCGAGGCGCACCGCCGCACCGATGCGCAATTGCAGGCCGCTAAAGAAACTGCCGAAGCAGCCAATCTCGCCAAAACCCGCTACATCGTCGGCATCAGCCACGAGATACGAACCCCGTTGAATTCGATCTATGGCTACGCGCAGCTGTTGGAGCGAGGCAGCGCCTACTCACCCGACAATGCCGTGCGGATCATCCGGCGCAGCACCGAGCATCTTTCGAATTTGATCGACGGACTGCTCGATGTATCGAAGATTGAAAACGGCATGTTGCGGCTGAACCGCGATGCGGTGCAACTGCGGGAATTGCTCGATGAACTGGTCGACATGTTTCGTCTTCAGGCTTTGGCGAAAGGCCTGGACTTCCAGTATGTCAGTGCGCCCAACCTGCCATCGCACGTGCACGCCGACCAAAAACGCCTGGGCCAAATTCTGATCAATCTCCTGTCGAATGCCATCAAGTTCACCGAGCGCGGATCGGTCAGCTTGCGGGTGCGCTACCGCGCCCAAATCGCGGAGTTCGAGATTTCGGACACCGGCCCCGGTATCGATAGCGCCGACTTGGACAAGATCTTCGAACCCTTCGAGAGGGGCAGCCAGCAACGTATTCGGTCGATTCCCGGAACCGGACTCGGTCTTACGATCACAAAATTGCTCACGCACATCATGGGCGGAGAGATTCGGGTTCAAAACAGCAGCCCGCAAGGCAGCGTGTTCGTCGTCAGGTTGCTGCTGTCCGAGGTCCAGCACGAAGTCCTCGTGCCGCCGCGGCAGCGGGGCATCTGCGACTATCTCGGTCCGCGGCAGCGGCTGTTGTTGATCGATGACGATCCGCAGCACCTGGAATTGGTGCAAAATCTGTTGCGCCCATTGGGTTTCACGCTATTCGTGGCCCGCGACGGCAAGACCGGCGTCGAGCTCGCCATGCAATGCCAGCCGGATCTGGCAATGATCGACTTGAGCCTGCCGGATACTTCGGGATGGGGCGTGGTCGAGAAGCTGCGCGGGCGCGAATCCTTGGCCGCCACGAAGATCATGATTGTGTCGGCCAATGCGCATGAGCCCTCGAATCGAAAAGACGGCTATGACGCGTTTGTGACCAAACCCATTCATTTGCAGCGCTTGCTGGATGAAGTCGGCGCGGTTCTGAAGCTCAAATGGATTCACCATATCGAACCGCCCATCGCGGACCCGCAGATCGATGCATTCCCATCAAGCCCGCCGGGCCGTTCACGGCATCACCTCGATGATCTGTTTCGGCTGGGCCAAATCGGGCACGTTCGGGGCATCGAAGCCAAACTGCGCGAACTTGAACTGGAGGACCCTGCCAATGACGCTTTAACCTCGCGATTGCGAGCGTTGATCTCAAGCTTCGACATGAAGCGATATATGACGGTGCTGGAGGCGATGCGTGCAGACGTTTAATACCGAGCTTCGCCGCAAGGATACTGTGCTGGTCGTCGATGACACGCCGGAGACCTTGAACTTACTCACCGACACGTTGGATCATGCGGGTTTTACCGTGTTGATTGCCACCGACGGTCTCGCAGCCCTCAACTTACTCGAACAAATCACACCCGACTTGGTGTTGATGGACGCCTTGATGCCAGGCATGAGCGGCTTCGAAACTTGCAAACGGTTGAAGCGCGATACATTGCTGGCGCATTTGCCCGTGATTTTCATGACCGGACTGTCGGAATCCGAGCATGTGATCGAGGGCTTGGCCTGCGGAGGCGTCGACTATGTGCGCAAGCCCCTCGTACTCAATGAGTTGCTGGCGCGTATACGTGTGCACCTGAGCAATGCGAAGCAAGTCAACGAGACTCACGGAGTCATGGATGCCAGCGGTCGATTCCTGTTTGCCACCAATCGAAGCGGCCGCGTTCTTTGGTGTACACCGAAAGCAAGAGAACTGTTGAGCGGGAAAGCTGCGGCACGCAGCATTGAATCCGGACTGCCGCCCGACGCCATCGAACAATTGATGCGACTACGCCGCGGCGATTCAAGTTCATCGGCGCGCTGTCAGGTCACCCTTGGCGGGCGCCTGCTGGAATGCGCGTTCGTCAGCAGCTTGGGTCACGAGGAGTTGCTGTTTCGGCTCACCGAGGTCAACAGTGCCGAGAGCGACGCGGGCCGCTTGCAAAGCGGCTTCGGTTTGACGCTGCGGGAAGCGGAGGTGCTGTTGTGGGTGAGCCGCGGTAAGCCCAATCGCGACATCGGTGAAATCTTGAACATCAGTCCTCGTACCGTCAACAAGCACCTCGAACAAGTGTTCGTGAAACTGGGAGTGGAGAACCGTTCGGCCGCCGCGGCCGCGGCGGTGAGGCACATGACGCGGTAGCTATCTAATGCAAGGCTGCGCTCTCGGGCGTAGTCTGCGAGTTCGCCGTGGTGCCAAGCGCCGCTATCTGCCGCGCGAGCAGCAGCCCTTCTTCGTCCGCAAGCGCCGCATCCTGCAGGCGCGATAGCAACGCTGCACCATCTGAACGGGACGCGAGAAAGTCCAGCTGAGCGACGAGCGCCTTGAAATTACGCCATCCGCGCTCATGCGTCTCACCGTAGCCCTTGACCAGCTTTTGGGCGCGGGCCAGCTCCACCGCCAATGAGTAGTGATCCACCGCCAGCTGTTCGATCCGCGCGAGCCACTCCTCGATGCGGGCGTTCTCTTCCTGGAAACGCAGCGTGGAGCGCCGCCAACGTTTGCAGCTTCCCAATGCGTAAAGCGTGAGGAAGCCGCCGATGGTGCCGGTTCGAATCTGCTTGCCACCGGTCCAGCGGCTCAGCCAACCGCCAAGGCGGGGTGATCCGAGCAGCCAACGGCCCACGCCGGCAGGCAGCGTGCCGGCTATTTCCTCCACGCGCGGCTTCATGAAGTCGGTTATTCCAATCAGCTGGCCCGTATCCGCGCGGGTTTCATCTCTCACTCGCACGAAGCGCGATGAGCGCGTCTTCAGGTCGGCAACCCGAATCGTATCCTCGAAAGACATCCACAGTGCAAGGCTGCGCACAGTCGCCTCGAGCAGCGCGTACGAGCGGACGGTCGTCTTCGAGCGTTCCTCCAGCGCGGCGATGCGCTCGATCCGATCCAGAAACAGCGCCGCATACGCCGGGTCTTGGTAGTCAATTGCCCGGCGCGCGCCTTCGAGCAGCAGTGGTTGGGCGGCGGTAGGCAAACTCCTGATCCTATCGAGCAGCGGCTGTAGGGCGGGAGTGCGGGACTGCACCGGCATTTCGCGACTCAATTTGGATTGAGTCTTCCCAGTGAAGCCGCTGTCGCCGCGCTGAGCCGATTGACAGGCATCCTCGAATGCCGCCAGATTCGCCTTGACGGCGATGCCGCTCTTGCGGATTTCATCTTGAAACGTCTGCTCGCGAAACGGCAGCACGCCGCTGCCGCACAAGGCACCGAGCATCACTGAACTGATGACGCTTTGATGGCGGTCGGCCGTCTCCTCCATGTCGAAAAGGACGAGGCGCTTGGCGTGGCTGCGCACCAGGTCGGTGAGTTCTTCGGTATCGACCGCGCCCTGCCCCATCGCGCTCTTCTCGCCAATGGTATAGGAACGGTGTGTCGAAGTGATTAGAGTCGTGCGGTCGGGAGTCACGAGCCCCCGTTGGATGGCGCGGCCGGCCTCCGCGAGTTCGGAAGCCAACACACAATCAACGTCTCCTGCAACCGGCATGAGCGCCATCACAGGTTCGCGGCCGACCTGCTGCGCGACCGCACGCGGGAAGAATTCCAAGTAGTAAATCGTCGCGCCCGTGCGCTGCGCCACCCCGGGCACGGACGTGGACTGCACGATGTAACCTTCGGCTTCGGCGATCTCGATGAGCCAATCGGCGAGTACGCCACCGCCCTGCCCGCCGAGTGCCGCAATCGTCAATTTGATCGGTCGCTCGGCCATATCGAACGCGGCTAAAGGGTGTAGCGCCGGCGATTTCGCTCGCTTCGGCGCTGTAGAGCGCCGATCACGGCGACACGGACCCTTCCGATCAGCCGGTCCCAACGCGACGGATTGTAAAGCAGCTCGGCCCGGTAGAAGGAGGGACACAGCACGGCGGCATGCGCCACTTCGCCGCATACCCCGCAGCCAACGCAACTATTGTCCACGTGCGCTACCGGATCGTTGCGCAGAGGATCGGGATTTTCCTTGACCGTCAAAGAGGGACATCCGGAAAGGCGAATGCAGGAGTGGTCTCCCGTGCAGGTGTCCGGATCGACTCCGAATCGCTCGCGCACGACACGCTCTCCGCCCTGAATGGCCTTGCGCATCAGGGGCCGCACGCGCCTCTGCCGATTGAGCTGACATTCACCGTCGACCACGAGGACTTTCGGGCCCCGAAATCCAGTGCTCAACGCCTCGCGCAGCACTTTGAGCGTTGCGCGCATGTCATAGGTATTCGTGCGCCTGACCCATTTGACGCCGACCCCTTTTACCGCGTCGACGATCGAGTTGTTTCCCTGGCGCTGCAGGTTGGCTGCCCGAGAGGATGGGATGTCCTGGCCACCGGTAGCGGCCGAGTAACCGTTGTCGATGATGACGGTAAGGTCGTCGTGCTTGTTGAACACCGCATTGCCGATGCCGCTCGTCAGCCCGTTGTGCCAGAAGCCGCCGTCACCCATGATCGACACGGCACGTTTACCGCCATCGGTACCGAAGGCCGAAGCGCCCGCCGCCCCGAGGCCATAGCCCATGATGCTGTTGCCCATGTTGAACGGCGGCAGTGTCGCGAACGAATGGCAGCCGATATCCGCGCTGATGTGCAGCGCCCCGACCTCCTTCTGCAGAATCTTCATGGCTGCGAAGAATGGACGCTCCGGACATCCGGTGCACAACCCGGAAGGCCGCGGTGGCACCAGCGCCGCCAACTTCGCCGCAGCGACCGCAGAGACTTCGGTCTTGCGAATCGCACCGGTAGGGGCGCGGGGGCGCAACTGGGGCGCCCATTGGTCGATGAACTCGCCAATCCCCGTACGCAGCACATCGACGCTGTATTCACCAAACATCGGCAAAGTGCGCTTGCCCACGATGCGCGTGTCCACATCGTGCTGATGCAGGATCTGGCTGGCCGCCTGCTCGATGTACTCGGGCTGACCCTCCTCGACGATCAGCACCGCGCGCTTGCCGCTGCAGAACTTGACCCATTCCTCCGGCACGAGCGGGTACGTCACGTTCAGCAGATACAGGGGCACCTTGCTAGCGCCGAATACATCAGCGCAATCGAGGAGCTCGAGCGCTCGCAGCGCGTTGTTGTACAGCCCGCCTTGCAGAACGATGCCGATGTCGCCCGTGTCCGCATCGATGACTTCGTTGAGCCCGCGTTCGGCCACGAAGCGCAGCGCTGCGGGTAATCGAGTTTGGATCTTTTCGCGCTCCTGCGCGTAGGTCGAGGGCGGCAGTATGATGCGGCTGTAATCCCGCGTGGGTGCGGCCAGCGCATCCGCGGCCGAGAACTCGGGTCGGCGGTTGTTTTTCGTCGTGAAGCGGCCGTAGACATGACATGCGCGGATTCGAAGCATCAGCATGACCGGCGTGTTGCTGGCTTCCGAGAGTTCGAAGCCCTGCTCCACGGCCCGCACGATGGCCGGCAGGTTGGGAGGCGGGTCGAGCAACCACATCTGAGATTTCATGGCAAAAGCATGCGTGCGCTCCTGCATGATGCTGGCGCCTTCGCCGTAGTCCTCGCCGAGAATGATCAGGGTTCCACCCTTGACGCCCGATGAGGCGAGATTCGCCAGCGCGTCGGAGGCCACGTTGGTGCCGACGGTCGACTTCCACGTCACCGCGCCCCGCAGCGGATAGTTGATCGAGGCCGACAGCATGGCGGCCGCCGTCGCCTCCGACGCGCTCGCTTCGAAGTGAACGCCGAGCTCATTGAGAATATCCTTGGCATCCGCCAATACGTCCATCAGATGCGAAATAGGCGCACCCTGATAGCCACCGACGTAGGCCACCCCCGATTGGAGCAGCGCCTTGGTCACGGCGAGAATTCCCTCCCCGTGAAATTCCTCGCCATCACCCAGTCGCAGTGACTGAACTTCCTTTGCAAACGAGCGCTCGGCCATGATTACTCCCTATTGTCGCGTGGCCAAGGTTGCCGCCCGGCCGAGATTGCCGCGCCGCGACATGTGTCCTACGCCGGCACGAGCGCGAGTACGCGCAGCGGACTGCCGGAGCCGTTGACGATTTTCAACGGCGGGGCAATGACGACCGCCCCGGTCGGCGGCAGCTTGTCGAGATTCGTCAGGCTTGCGAGCCCGAACCGATTGGATCCATGCATGATGGTGTGACAGGGGAACATGGGATCGAAACCATGCGCCTGTCCGGCGTCGGTACCGACGGTCTCGACACCGACACCGAGAATGTCGCGCTCCTTGGCGAGGAACGGCACGCATTGCGGGTGAAAGCCCGGAGTATGCGAGCCGTCCGGACCGGCGTTGAGAAATTCCGTGGGCTCGGTCCGATGTGACCAGTCGGTACGGATCAAAACCCAGGCATGCGAGGGAATGCGGCCGTTCTTGTTTTCCCACTCTGCCACGACCTCCCGGGTCAGGAGAAAGTCCGGATTGGCGGCCGCTTGCGCGGCAACATCGATGACGCAGGCGGGACCGATGAAGCGCTCGACCGGAATGTTGTGAGTGGCATTATTCGCGTAGTCCTTGCCGGTCACCCAGTGAATGGGCGCGTCGAAATGCGTGCCGGTATGCTCGCCGCACGCAATGTTGTTCCAGTACCAGGCGGGCCCGCGCTCGTCGTAGCGGGAAATCTCCTCGAGCGAAAACGGTTTGGAGGGCGCGAACGGTGGCGGTAGTTGGATCGTCGGCGTCGCGGGTTCGAGCGGCACCGTGAGATCCACGACCCGAATGCGTCCGGCAATGATTGCGGCGGCGAGTTGTGCGAGCGTCTGGGCGCTCGAAGTACCGGACTGCGTTTGGGCGGCGTTCTGTGAGTGTGCGCTCATCGAATCTCCGGCGAATTATTAATTGACACCTGAAGTAGTTGGCAATATAACATATGCAAAGTTCGGGCGATACGCTTGCGAAGGGGGTTCAGTCAGAATGAGACGAGTCGTCTGCCTCGGCGGCGGCCCCGCAGGGCTATACGCCGCCATTCTGCTGCGCAAAGCGCTGCCCTCGGCACGCATCGAGGTATATGAGCGCAATCGCCCCGACGATACTTTTGGCTGGGGCGTGGTCTTCTCCGACCAGACGATGGGCAACTTTCGCGCCGCGGACCCGCAGACTCACTCCGCCATCCTGTCGAGCTTTCACCACTGGGACGATATCGCCATTCATTTCAGTGGGCGGCGCTTCCTGAGCAGCGGCCACGGATTCTGCGGTATCGCCCGCAAGCGGCTGCTCGGCCTATTGCAAGAGCGCGCCGGTGAACTGGGCGTGCATCAGGTATTCCAGCACCCAGTGCACGATGAATCCGACTTCAAGGATGCCGACCTCATCATCGCGGCGGACGGAGTGAACAGCCGGACGCGCAGCAGCGACGCCGCGGCGTTCCAGCCCGATATCGACGTTCGCAAATGCCGCTTCATCTGGCTCGGCACGACTCAGCAGTTCAGTGCCTTCACCTTTGCGTTCGAGCGAACCGAGCATGGTTGGTTTCAGATCCATGCCTACCAGTTCACCCGGGATCTGTCGACGGTGATCGTAGAAACCCGCGAGGAGACCTGGGCCGCGCACGGACTCGACAAGGTCGACACGGCCCAGTCGATCGCCTTCTGCGAGCGGCTCTTCGGTCACTATCTCGGCGGCCACCGCCTGCAGAGCAACGCCAATCATCTGCGAGGATCGGCGTGGCTCAATTTCAATCGCGTGGCGTGCAAACACTGGCATCGCGGCAACACCGTTCTCATCGGCGACGCCGCCCACACGGCACATTTCTCGATCGGCTCGGGCACCAAGCTGGCGATGGAGGATGCCATCTCTCTGGCCCGCCACGTGACGGCGACCGAGGATCGGGACGCCGCGCTTGGCGCGTATCAACGTGAACGCCACGTCGAGGTGCTCAAGCTGCAGAGCGCGGCGCGCAATCGGATGGAATGGTTCGAGAACGTCGCGCGCTACGTGCACCTGCCCCCGGAGCAGTTCGCATACAGTCTATTGACGGGCAGCCAGCGGATCGGACATGAGAATCTGCGGCTGCGCGATCCCGGGTTCGTCGACTCCTACGAGCACTGGCTCGCCTGTCGTGATGGCGCGCAAGGCGCTCGCCCCCCGATGTTTTTGCCCTTCAAGCTGCGCGGCATGGAGCTCGCCAATCGCGTCGTGGTGTCGCCCATGGCGCAGTACAGCGCGGTGGAGGGCGTGCCCGCCGAGTGGCACCTGGTCCATTACGGTCACCGCGCATTGGGCGGCGCCGCTCTGCTCTACACGGAAATGACCTGTGTGTCGCCCGAAGGACGCATTACGCCCGGCTGTACCGGATTGTGGAATGAGATCCAATGCGATTCTTGGCGGCGGATCGTCGACTTCGTCCATGCACACTCGCCGACCAAGATCTGTCTGCAGCTTGGCCATTCCGGCCGCAAGGGATCCACCCAGCTTGGTTGGGAGAAGATGGACCATCCGTTGCCTGACGGGAACTGGCCGCTCGTTGCCCCCTCGCCAATTCCCTACTTCGAGGGCATCAGCCAAGCGCCGAGCGAGATGATGCGGGAGGACATGGACAAGGTTCGCGATGATTTCGTGCGCGCAACGCGATTCG
>CAZZWM010000069.1:853-21188 GCA_964657945.1 uncultured Steroidobacteraceae bacterium | reverse complement strand
TTTTTTAGGCACTGTCGCGTCTGCTCCTGAATAGTCTCCCCGACAACAGTTCCCGTCTGTGGGTCTTGGGGCGCGGTCCCTGATAAAAAGATCAGTCCGGCAGCTCTGACCGCCTGGCTATAGCTTGCCGGAGGCTTTGCTGCTTTGGTGGTGTAGATGATGTCTCGAGCCATCAACGTATCACGAGCGGTTTTTGCGGTACAACGAGCCGGTTTGCAGCAACTGCAAAGAACGCGAAGGATCGATGAGGTGGCGCCGTCCATCCTCGCTCGTCGTCGAGCCTCCACGAATCAGGGCTATCACCTGCACGGGTGTAAGGTCCGAAGCCACCGCGAGCAGCTTCGCCGCGAGATTTGTGACCTGTGGGGCCGCCATGGATGTACCACTCGCCTTTACGGTGGCGCCACCAGGAAAAACGCTCGTCACGGAGAATCCATCCGCATGGACGAGCACATTGGCCCCATAGCTGGTAAAGGTCGTCTCATCGCCGGCTTGGTCGACCGCCCCGGCCACGATGAGATTGGGCAGCACGAAGGAAGACGGGATGCACTCCTCAAACGCATTGTTGGCGTCATTGTTTCCCGCGATGGTCACGAATAGGATCTCCGGCGCGCCTTGGATTGCCTTATACAGCGCATCTCGCTCGCCCGAAAAGTAACGACGCGCAATCTGTTTACGTTCCGCATCGTCTTTACCGATGCCGTTGTCGGCCAAATCCTTCTCATAGTTCGATGGCCGATTCCACCAGCTCATGTTCACCACACGCATCCCATGGGACTTGAACCACGCCACGTCGGCCGCGTACATCGAAACAAGGTTGAGTTGATCCTGGTCCGTTGGTGGACGATGCGGGTTGTTATTGTCATAGGTCAACCGCGCGTAGGCCAGCCGGATTGCCGGATTGCCGCGCGCTGCAATACCCGCAACGTGGGTCCCGTGACCATAGCCACCGGCAATGCTCAATCTATCGAAGAAGAGTCTCACCTCTGGGGGAGACATCGATCGTATCCGTGCTTGAAAGGCCGCAGCGGACTGCGAATCCATTCCGTTCTCCAGATCGCCGAATCCCTCCAAGTCTTTTACCAGCGTTGGATACAGCTCACGCTCCTCCGCTGTCTGCGGCATCAGCTCGCCGTGCGTTGGCAGCGCGTGAATATCAAACGCAATACCATGCGCATCCTCGGCGTTTGAGGGCGAAGGGTTCGTGTACAGCCGACCGGGAAATAGTGTTATATCGACGCCTGAGTCCCATATCGCCACGTTCACCGGTGTCAGCCTGTCCTCCGGCGGCAGCTTCATCTCCCGGGCCTGCCAGATATCCGGCCTGGCAACATCATTTGCGGCCGCGTATGCCCTCAACGCCGCCAGCGCCTGTGAAGTGCAAGGTGCCATGATCAGCATGGTCGCGCGCATTTCAATCACAAATTCGGCGTCGGAAAGCGACAGCGCATGCTGCCGAGACAATGTCGGACCCACCTGCGCGTCGGCCATGCCAACCAAGAACCTGTCCGTAGCCACCTCATTGTGGAGACGCAACTCTTTTACGCCCGCCGATACCGTCCGCCACGGCAGCGGTCTCAATGCCGCCAGGTACAACGACTCGTAAGTACTGGGGCATGCGCCGGGTGTTGTCGCCGGCGCTGCCATGCGCGCCCGCAGATAAACCTCCTCCTCCAGTCCGCTTGTCAGCTTCTCCGCCGGCTTGTCTTCCAGAGCGCGTACCTGCCGTATTTTCGCCAACGTCTGCCTGTCATGACCTCCCGCAATCAAGTCGATGCGAAGCTGTGCAAACAGCATTCGGCGGCGGGTTGCGCGATCCTCGACGTCATATTTCGCAAGCACCTTGTCGATATCGGACCGCACCGGTATCGCGAACTTTAGAAACTCACTCGTCGGCGCTTCGAGAAGCTGCTGCGCCGACCCTGCGACCGGATAGCTGAACCGTGGCAGCTCCGCCTCAGTCGTGATGCGCGGCTTGGCCGTCGCGGTCTGAGCAGAGAGAGCGGTCATGAAGACCAACGGCAAAAAACCTGCGTGGATATTAATCTTGACACCCCTTGACTGAAATCCGGCATCCGCTGCGATACCAATAGATAGATCGTAAATCAGTCCCGAAAAGGAACAAACCAACCGAATTTTTGTTATGGCGACTCCTTACTCAGCCAATTGAGCAAAGCCTGGTGGAACTTCGTCGGATCCTGTATCTGCGGCGCATGGCCCAGCTCGGGAAACTCGATCAGGGTGCAGTGCGGAATGCGCTGTGCGGCGCTCTTGGCCAGGTCCGGATAATGGCCCAAAGTCGGCCGTACCTCGGGCGCCGCAAACTGTTTGCCGATGGCCGTGTTGTCTTTGTCGCCAACCATGAGCAGGGTCGGTATGGCAAGATTCTGCAGCTCGTAGTACACCGGCTGGGTCAGGATCAAGTCGTACAGCAGCGCTGAATTCCATGCCACCACCTCCTTGCCGGGCCCGGCGTTCAAGCCGGCCAACATCTGCACCCAGGGTTCGTAGTCGGGGCTCCATTGTCCCGCATAGTAAGTGTCGGTTTCATAGCGCCGGATGCTGTCGGCCGTCACTTTCAACTCTTGGGCGTACCACTCATCCACCGACACGGCGGGTACTCCTTTGACCTTCCAGTCCTCCAAGCCGATCGGGTCGACCAATACCAGCCGCTGGGTTTCGGTGGGATACATCAGCGCGTAGCGCACCGCGATCATTCCGCCGGTGGAGTGCGCAATCAGTATCGGCGACTTGATGCCGAGGGAGGCCAGCAGCTCGTGGGTGTTGTGGGCAAGCTGCTGAAAGCTGAATTGGTAACGCTCCGGTTTGCTCGATTTGCAGAAGCCGATCTGATCGGGCGCGATGACCCGGTAACCGGCATTGCTCAGGGCCTCGATGGACCCACGCCATGTGCCGGCGCAGAAATTCTTGCCGTGCATCAGCACGGCGACCTGGCCGTTGGGTTTCTTCGGGTGCACATCGATGTAGGCCATGTGCAAGGTCTGGCGCTGCGAAGCGAAGCTGAAGTCAGCGACCGGAAATGCGTAATCGAAACCCTGCAGTTCAGGGCCGTAAGCCGCCCCATCGATGGCGGCAGATGCCTGAGCGCCGAAGACTACGACCAGCGGTACCAAAGCAACAGCACGTCGCCATGCTGCTGCAAGGGTCGCGTCCGCCAGGACCGTCATGACAGACATTATGCGTCGAGGAAAACAACTTCGGCGAGGGCAGCTACTCGTCTTCGCCGCCCTCCGAAGGAGGGTCATTCGGTTTGGTCGGTTCATCATGCGGCGATTCGTTCGGGGATTCCATCAGACAGAGGCTATCAAAACTCGCGAGCGGATTTCGCCCGAACTGATGACCGGCAATGCCTACAGCCAATCGCTGCTCGACATGATGCGCCGCATGAACCCGTCGTATCCCCGGCAGATTTACCAACCACCACGCTGCCGATATGTGACACTTAGGCTAAGACGGGATGACGGATGAGCGACGAGAACACCCCCTCGCCCACGCGGCGGCAATTGTTCAAAGGCCTTGCGCTGGCGCCCCTGGTGGCCGCCGGAATCGCGTCTTGTGCGCGCGGCACCGACAAGCCCGCGCCGACCGTCAGCGGTGCCGCGTCCGATTACCAGCCGACTTTCTTCAATCCCGCGGAATGGGCCTTCGTGCTGGCCGCCTGCGACCGTCTCATCCCCGCGGATGAGGTCGGGCCCGGCGCGTTGCAGGCCGGTGTGCCTGAATTCATCGACCGGCACATGCAGACGCCCTACGCCAGCGGCGACATCTGGTACATGCAGGGTCCTTTCCTCGAGGCCGAGCCGACCTTCGGCTACCAGGGACGACTGCCGGTGAAGGACATTTTGCGCGTCGGCATCCAGGCCATCGACGCCGATTGTCAGAAGTCCTTCAGCGGCAAGAACTTCTGCCAGCTCGAGCATGCGGATCAGGAGAAGACGCTCAAGGCCGCGGAGGCCGGCAGCCTGAAGCTCGAGAATATTTCGGCCAAGGAATTTTTCAGTCAATTGCTGGCTGAAACGCGCATGGGTTATTTCTGCGATCCCAAACATGGCGGCAACAAGAACATGGCCGCCTGGAAGATGATCGGTTATCCCGGCATGCGCGCCGATTATACCGATTGGGTCGAAGTGCGCGACCAGCCCTACCCGCTGCCACCCGTCGATCTGTCCGGCAAGCGAGGCTGAAGCGCGTGGCCATCGTCAAACCCAAAGTGGATGCCGTCATCGTCGGCATGGGCTGGACCGGGGCCATCATGGCAAAAGAACTCACCGATGCCGGATTGACGGTGGTCGCCTTGGAGCGCGGTCCGGATCGCGATACGCAACCGGATTTTGCCTATCCGCGGGTGGCGGACGAATTGGAAGGCTCGATTCATCGCAAGTTTCTGCAGAGTCTGTCGAAGGAAACCGTCACCGTCCGCCACACCGTGAAGGACACCGCCGTTCCCTATCGGCAGATGGGCTCTTTCAAGCCGGGCACGGGCGTGGGCGGCGCCGGCAGCCATTGGTCGGGGTGCCATTTCCGCGCGCTGCGCGAGGATTTCAACCTGCGCAGCAATGTAAAGCAGCGTTACGGCGCGAAGTTCATTCCCGAAGCGATGTCGATTGCCGACTTTCCGGTCTCGTATGAGGACCTGGAGCCGCATTTCGATCACTTCGAATATGTCTGCGGCACCTCGGGTAAGGCCGGTGTGCTCAACGGCGTGAAGATTCCCGGCGGCAATCCCTTCGAAGGATCGCGCAGCCGGGAATTTCCATTGGCGCCGAATCGCAATTATCTCGGCGCTGAAATGTTCTACAAGGCCGCACGCGAGATGGGCTACAGCCCGTATCCCATCCCCGCCTCGAATGCCTCGGCGCCGTACGTCAATCCCTACGGCTGCCAGATGGGACCCTGCAATTACTGCGGCTTCTGCAGCGACTACGGCTGCCTGAATTATTCCAAGGCCTCGCCCAATATCAGCATTCTGCCGGTGCTGCGCCTGCGCAAGGAGTTCGAGTTGCGGGCTCATGCGCAGGTGTTGCGCGTCAACCTGGACGATTCGAAGAGACGCGCCACCGGCGTGACCTATCTCGATGCGCAAGGACGCGAAACCGAGCAGCCGGCGGATCTGGTGTTGTTGTGCGCCTTCTCGCTGTACAACGTGCACCTGATGCTGCTGTCGGGCATCGGCCAGCCCTACGACCCGGTCGGCAATACCGGCACGGTCGGGCGCAACTACTCTTATCAGAACCTGAATCGCGTGACGCTGTTCTTCGATGAGAGCGTGCAAGCCAACCCTTTCATCGGCATCGGCGGCGCCGGCACCACCTTCGACGACTTGAACGGCAATCAGTTGGACAATGCCAAGGCCGGCTTCATCGGCGGCGGGGTGATCTGGGCGCGCCAGCCGGGCGCGGGGCCGGTACGCGGCATCACCACGGCGCCGGGCGTGCCCAATTGGGGCAGCGCCTGGAAGAAAGGCGTCAAGGATGCGTTCCGACACTCGTTCTACTACGAGGTGCAAGGCGCCTGCATGTCCTATCGGACCAACTACTTGGATCTCGATCCCACCTACCGCGACGCCTATGGCCGGCCCTTGCTGCGCATGACCTTCGATTGGGACGCCAACGAAATTCGCGCTTCGCAATTCCTGGTGGGCAAGGCGCTCGAGATGTCGAAGGTTTTGAATCCCAAAGCCCTGTCCGGAGATGCGAAGAAAACCGGCGAACACTACAACATCACCCGCTACCAGAGCACTCATACCTGCGGCGGCGCCATCATGGGCACGGACCCGAAGAGCTCGGCATTGAATCGCTATCTGCAATCTTGGGACGTGCCCAATGTGTTCGCGCCCGGCGCCAACGCCTTTCCCCAGAACAACGGCTACAACCCCACCGGCATGGTGGGCGCGCTCACTTACTGGGCGGCCAAAGCCATTCGCGAGCAGTACATCAAGAACCCGGGAGCGCTGCTGCACACATGAAGCGCGCGCTGTGGTTGCTCGGGATGCTGCTGCTTATTTTCTGCGGCATGCTCGCCTACGCTCTGCTTCCGACGCACACCCGCGTGATCACGCGAAGCAGTGCAGCTGACGCCGCCTCGATCGAGCGCGGACGCTATTTGGCAGTGGCCGGCGACTGCACGGCCTGTCACACCGCGCCCGGTGGCGCGGACTTCGCCGGCGGATTGCCGCTGGGTTCGCCGGTCGGCACGATCTACAGCACCAATATCACGCCCGACAAAAAGACCGGCATCGGCACATACACCCTGGATGATTTCGATCGCGCGGTCCGCCATGGCATCGATCAGGACGGCGGCACGCTCTACCCCGCCATGCCCTACCCGTCCTATGCCCGCCTGACCGACGCCGACATCACCGCACTGTACGATTATTTCATGCAGGCCGTTGCTCCGGTGACGGCCGAAGAGCACGAGAATGGCATTCCCTGGCCGCTGTCGATTCATTGGCCGCTGGCCCTGTGGCGCAAGATGTTTGCGTCGGAAATCGAATCGAATCGCTCCAGCTTCGATGCCTCGCGCTATTCGGACGCCGAGACCGCGCGCGGCGCCTACCTGGTGCAGGGGCTCGGCCATTGCGGCAGCTGCCACACCCCGCGTTCGCTTACCTTCAAAGAAAAAGGACTGGACGATTCATCCGCTCAATTTCTCGCCGGCGGTCAGGTGATCGATGGCTGGGTGGCGGTCAATCTGCGCGGCAATACGGCCGATGGACTCGGCAGCTGGTCGCAGCGTGACATCGTCGCCACCCTGCGGACCGGCCGCAACGACACGCATGCCGTGATGGGTCAGCCCATGAACGACGTGGTGGTGCATAGCACGCAACTCATGAGCGATGCGGATTTGAATTCGATCGCGAAATATCTGAAGATCCTGTCACCCACGGCCGACGATGGCAGCAGCTTCAAGGCTGATCCCGCCAGCGCAACAGCCCTCGCAGCGGGTCATGAGCCAAACCGCGGCGCCGAGGTGTATGTGGATAATTGCGCGGCCTGTCACCGCAGCAACGGTGAGGGCAGCGCCAAGGCGCTGCCGGCGATTGCCGGGAACCCATCGGTGCTGGCGCCGGATCCGAGTTCCCTGATCCGCCTGGTGCTGGCGGGCAGTACCCTGCCCGGCACGGCAACTGCGCCTTCGGCACTGGGAATGCCGGGGTTCGCCTGGCGATTGTCGAACGACGAAGTGGCGCAACTGCTGACCTTCATCCGCAGCAGCTGGGGCAATCAGGCGCCGGCGGTGTCCGCGAGCGCGGTGGGCAAAGTTCGCGCCGACTTGGAACGCGCAAATGCATTGGCAGTCAGCCGAATCGACCGGTGATGTAGTCTTCGGTGAGTTTCTGCTGCGGGTTGGTGAATATCAAATCGGTGGGGCCCACCTCGACCAAGTCTCCCATGTGAAAGTAGGCGGTGCGCTGCGATACGCGCGCGGCCTGCTGCATGTTGTGCGTGACGATGGCGATGGCGTAGTTGGCGCGCAGTTCGTCGATGAGATCTTCGATCTTTGCGCTGGCGATGGGATCGAGCGCGGAGGTCGGTTCGTCCATGAGAATCACCTCAGGATTGACCGCAATGGTGCGCGCGATGCAAAGGCGCTGCTGCTGGCCGCCCGACAAGCTCGTGCCGGGCGTCGATAGACGGTCCTTCACCTCCTCCCACAGACCGGCGCGCTGCAAACTGCTGTGCACCAATTCATCCATGTCGCCACGGCTCTTGGTCAGTCCATGAATGCGCGGCCCGTAGGCAACGTTGGCGTAAATCGAATGCGGAAACGGCGTGGGCTTCTGGAACACAATGCCGACGCGTGCACGCAGCTGCGCCACATCCTGTTTGTCGCCGTAGATGTCATGGCCATCGAGAGTGATGCTGCCGCTGACCCGCGCGCTCGGGATGGTGTCATTCATGCGGTTCAAGCAACGCAAGAATGTCGACTTGCCGCAGCCCGAAGGGCCGATCATCGCCAATACCTGATTGCGGCCGATATCGAGCGAAACGTTCTTGACTGCGCGTTTGTCGCCATAGTAAACGCTGACGTCGCGCGCCGACATGACCGGATCGTAGAGTTTGTCCCGTACCAGAGAGATGCTTGCGTCGGCGGGTGCTGCGTCGTTCATTCAGCCGAATCTTCCGGTGATGTAATCGTCGGTGCGCCGGTGCTTGGGCGAGGTGAAAATCTGGCCCGAAGGCCCGATCTCCACCAGTTCTCCCATGAACATGAAGCCGGTGACGTTCGAGACGCGCGCCGCCTGCTGTAGATTGTGGGTGACCACTACGATGCAGTATTTTTCGCGCAGCGCCTGCAGCGTCTCCTCGACGCGCAGCGTCGAGATCGGATCGAGCGCGGCCGTCGGTTCATCGAGCAGCAGCACCTCGGGCTGAACCGCAATCGCGCGGGCGATGCAGACCCGCTGTTGCTGCCCGCCGGACAGGCTGCGGCCATCGGCCTGCAGCTTGTCCTTGACCTCGTCCCAGATCGCCGCATCGCGCAGCGCCGATTCGACGCGCAGCTTCAGATCCGCGTTGCGAATGCCGCCGGCCAGCCGCAGCCCGAAGGCCACATTGTCGAACACCGACATGGGAAACGGCGTCGGCTTCTGAAACACCATGCCGACCCGGTAGCGCAGTTCCGCCACATCCACGTTGGGCGCCAGTATGTCGCGGCCGGAGATCAGAACTTCGCCTTCGGCACGTTGCCCCGCATACAGCGCATACATGCGATTCATCACCCGCAGCAAGGTCGATTTGCCGCAGCCGCTGGGCCCGATGAAGGCCGTGATGGAGCGATCCGCCAGGGTCAGGTTGATGTTGCGCAGCGACTGCAGCGCGGCGTAGTAGAAGTTGAGGCCGCGAATCTCGATCTTCGGCGGTCCCAAGTCTTGCGCAGGCTCCGCGATGGCCACGGGCGGCCGCATCTTCAGATGCTTGGGCGCCTTGGTCGAGGAGGGAATCATCGTCCGGAACCCCGCTCCGCCTGCAGCAGGGCCAACAGCACGCGCGCCGAGATGCTGAGCAGCAATATGGTGACGGTGATGATCAATGCGCCCGCCCAGGCCAGATCCTGCCATTCCTTGTAAGGGCTCAGGGCGAACTGAAAAATGACCACCGGCAAATTCGCCATGGGCGCATTCAAGTTGGTGCTCCAAAACTGATTGTTGAGCGCGGTGAACAACAGCGGCGCGGTTTCACCGCTGATCCGCGCGATCGCCAGCAACAACCCGGTCACGATGCCGCTGCGCGCCGCCGGATAAAGCACGCTCAGGGTGGTGCGCCACGGATAAGCACCCAGCGCCGCGGAGGAATCCTTCATCCCTGAGGGCACGAGATTGAGCATGTCCTCGGTGGTGCGCAAGGTCACGGGTATCGCCAGCACCGCCAGCGCCAAGGCGCCCGCGAAGGCGGAAAAATGCCCCATGCGCACCACGACGATTTCATAGATGAACAACCCGATGATGATGGAAGGGGCGCTCAGCAGCACGTCGTTGATGAAACGAATCAGCGTGCTGAGGCGCGAGTTTCTGCCGTATTCAGACAGATAGGTCCCCGCCAGAACGCCGATCGGCGCTCCGATCAATATGCCGAGCAAGGTCATGACCGCGCTGCCGTAGATGGCGTTGAGCAATCCGCCGCTGCTGCCCGGCGGCGGCGTCATCTGCGAGAACAAATGCAACGACATCCCCGACAGACCGTGCGAAAGCAAGGTCCATAGAATCGCCGCCAGGCAAGCCAGTCCGATCAGCGTGGCGATCAGCGACAGCGTCAGGAACACGCTGTTCTTGACCTTGCGCAGCAAGCGCCGGTTCATGCGACTGCCCCGCTGCGCTTCTCCAGGCGGTGCAGCATGGCCTGGGCGGCGGCAATCACGGCGAAGGTGATCAAGAACAGCAGCAGGCCCAAGGCGATCAACGATGAGGTATACAAGTCGCCCACCGCCTCGGTGAACTCGTTGGCGATCGCCGAAGAGATCGTGGTGCCGGGCGCCAGTATGGAGGAACTGATGCGATGGGCGTTGCCGATGACGAAGGTGACCGCCATGGTTTCGCCCAAGGCGCGTCCCAAACCCAACATCACACCGCCCACGATGCCCACCCGCGAATGCGGCACCACCACTTTCCAGATGACCTCCCAGGTCGTCGCACCCAGCCCGTATCCGGATTCCTTCAGCATGGCAGGCACGGTGTCGAACACGTCACGCATGGTGGCGGCGATGAAGGGCAACACCATGATGGCCAGCACCAAGGACGCGGTGAGAATGCCGATACCGAAGGGAGGTCCCTTGAACAAGGGTCCAATGCCCGGCAAGTGACCCAGATTATTGATCAGCCAGGGCTGCACATGACGCTGCAATACGGGAGCCAACACGAACAGTCCCCAAATGCCGAATATGATGCTGGGCACCGCCGCCAGCAATTCGACCGCCACGCCGATGGGCCGCTTCAGCATGGGGGGACACAGTTCCGTGAGGAACAACGCGATGCCGAATCCCGTCGGCACCGCCAGCAACATGGCGATCAGCGAGGTCACCACGGTGCCGTAGATCGGGCCCAAGGCGCCGAACTGATCGGTGACCGGGTTCCAAACCTCGCGCGTCACGAAGTCCAGTTTGAAATGACTGACGGCAGGCCACGCGCCGTGCAGCAGCGACACGCCCACACCACCCAGAATCAACAGCACCAAGACCGCAGCGGTCAAGGTTGCCGTGCGGAATATTCTTTCGAAAATCAATTGTCTGGCGGCGTGTCTCGGATCGATGATCGCCACGTGTCAATGCCTCACCGCTTTCTCGCTCCGGCCTAGACGAAATCGGCCGGCGCCGGCACCCATGTGCCCGAAACGCCGGCCGAGCGGGCAAGTTTAACCCCGGCTCGAGGTCACGGAGCTATTTTCCGCCGTAAACCGGATGACCGCCATCCAGCACTTGAGTTGCCCAAGATTTCTTCACTTGGGCGATCAGTGCCGCCGGCAGAGGCACGTAATCCAAGTCCGCCGCCATGGCAGTGCCGTTGGCATAGGCCCAGGAGAAAAATTTCAGGGCTTCGTTGATGGACGCCGCATTCACCACGTTGCTGGACGGATCCGGCGTCTTGTAGATCAGAATGAAACTTGCGCCGGTGATCGGCCAACTCTTGGCGCCCGGCTGATTGGTGAGTATCAGGTAGTAGCTGTCGGCGCCGGCCCAGTCGGCGGTGGCTGCGGCGGCCTGGAAGCTCTCTGCGCTCGGCGCCACGGCGTTGCCGTCTTTGTTGGTCAGCAGCGTGTAAGCCATCTTGTTCTGCTTGGCATAGGCGTATTCGACGTAACCGATGGCGCCGTCGGTTTGGATGGTCATGTTGGCCACGCCCTCATTGCCCTTCTGTCCGATCCCCACCGGCCATTGCACCGAGGTGTTTGCGCCGATGGTGGACAGGAACTTGGGGCTGGACTTCGACAGGTAATCCGAAAACAGGAAATTCGTACCGGATCCGTCCGAGCGATACACCGGCGCAATCGCGGTGGCGGGGAGCGTGAGCTTGGGATTGAGCTTCTTGATCGCCGGATCGTTCCAAGCGGTGATGTCGCCCAAATAAATGCCCGCAACCGTGGCGCCATCCAAGTGCAATTGACCCGCCGCGACTCCCTTGATGTTGACCACCGGCACCACCCCGCCGATGATCATCGGGAATTGCAGCAAGCCGGCCGACTTCAAATCGTCGGGCTTCAAGGGCATGTCGGAAGCCCCGAAGGTGACTGTCTTGGCCTTGATCTGCTTGATGCCGCCGCCGGAGCCGATGGATTGATAGTTCAACCCCACACCGGTTGCAGTTTTGTATGCATCCGCCCATTTCGCATAGATGGGATAGGGAAACGTGGCTCCCGCCCCGGAAATGTCGGCGGCAGATGCGCCGAACGCAGCGAGGGCCGACAGGCCGACGACCCCCAAGCGCTTGAGAATTGGCATTGTTATCACTCCGGTTGATGGTGCGGCCCGCGCGGGACCTAAATTTCAACTGTCATTATCGAGCCGCTTTATGATGGTTACATGACAACGGCCATTCAGGCACTCGAATGAGCAATTTCATACTTAGTCCGAGGGAAGATAGTCGCCCGGCGCGGTTGCGTCGACCTTCTCCTTGTTACCCAAGGCATTGAACAGGGGCGTCAGAACGACAGCCAACAGCAAATTCAATATCACGGTGTACACGGCGGTGTAGCCGGGAAAGGTCCAATCGCCGACCTTGAGCGGAAAGGTGTTGGTGAGATTGGTGGCCACGGCCATCGCGGTGCCTGCATACGTACCGACGGCCCAGCCCACCAGCAATGCCCAGGAATTGAACCAGCGCGTATAGGCGCCGATCAGCACCGCCGGCAAAGTCTGAATGATCCAGATGCCGCCGAGCAGTTGCAGCTGAACCGCATACTTGGTCGGCACCTCCAGGATGAACACCAGTGCGCCGAGCTTCACGATCAAGGACACGAGCTTGGCCATCGTGGATTCTTGCTTGTCGGTGGGATTCTTGTTGATGAACTCACGATGAATGTTGCGGGTGTACAGGTTGGCTGCGGCAATCGACATGATGGCGGCCGGCACCAAGGCACCGATGCCGATGGCCGCAAAGGCGACGCCGACGAACCAGGATGGGAAGCTGTGCAGCAGCAGCGCGGGCACCGCGAAATTGTTGCTGAACTGTTTGAATCCTGAAGCGTACTCCGGCAGCTTGTCGACGCCGGCGGCAATCGCGAAGAAACCGAACAGCGCCAGCAGACCCAGCATGAAGGTATAGCCCGGCAACATCGCCGCGTTGCGGCGGATGACCCGCCCGCTGCTGGCGCTCAGGATCCCCGTGAGCGAATGCGGATAGAGAAACAGTGCGAACGCGGACCCCAAGGCCAGCGTCGCATAGCCGCTGTAAGCCCCGGTGGAATTCGCTCCCGGCACGGCCAGCAAGAGTTTCTGCGTCGGCACCGCGGCGAAAATCTTGCCGAAGCCGCCCAACTGATAGGGGATGACGATGACGGCGGCCAGCGCAGTGACATAAATCAGAATGTCCTTGACCACGGCAATCGATGCCGGCGCGCGCAGGCCGCTCGAGTACGTGAACGCCGCCAACACCACGAAGGCGATCAGCAATGGCAGGTCGCCCATCAGGCCGGTGCCCTGAATCCCCAGGGCGCCGATGACCACCTGAATGCCCACCAACTGCAAGGCGATATAGGGCATGGTCGCGACGATGCCCGTGATGGTGATGGCCAATGCCAGCCAGCGATTGCCGAAGCGCCCGCGCACGAAATCGCCGGAGGTGATGTAGCCATGCTTATGGCAGACGTACCACAGACGGCGGAATGCCAGGAACATGATGGGGTAAATGATGACGGTGTAGGGCACGGCGAAAAATGCCAGGGCACCTTGGCCGAAGGCCAGCGCGGGAATGGCGATGAAGGTGTACGCGGTGTAAACGTCGCCGCCGAGCAAGAACCAGGTGATGACCGTGCCGAATCGCCGGCCGCCCAGACCCCATTCATGCAGCTGGTCCAAGTCACCCTTGCGCCATCTGGCCGCGGCGAAACCCAGCCACGACACCAAGCCGAACAACAACACGAAAATGATCAGCGCAACCCAATTTACATTCGACACGAACCCCCCGGATTTTTTCTAGTGACGTCGCGGCCGGTCGATCAGTCTCTGGCGGCGTAATACACGATGGCGGTCAAGATCGCGCTGCCCAGGACCCAGGCGAGCTGAAACCAGTAGAAGAAAGGAATCCCGATCAGAGTAGGTTCGAGCTTATTGTAAAATGGCGGGTACAGCGCCACCACGAACTGGACCAGGAACAGCAGGTACCACCAGCTCCATCCGCCGCGTTTCTTCTCGGATGCACTCATTTCGATTCCCTCCGCACCTTACTCTGATCGATCGTACGCGCCTAGGCCCGCGCGTGTCGAGACGGCGAGCGAGGTGCGCGGGCAACGAGATGGGGTGCCGGGCCACCGGGCCGCAGCGGATACAAAAATGCGGTTCATGGCGTCAGCCATGAACCGCATTAATCGCAATGACGTCTACGAAAATCGACTAGAAGTTATAGCGCACGCCCAACATGGGGCTGTATTCAGAGTCGTATAGGTAGCCGTTGGACAGGCCGTTCTTGACGATGGACCAGTTGATGCCGAAGTAAGCGTCGAAACGTTTGGTGAAGTGATAGTCCGCCACCAAGGAAGCATCCAGCAGCTCGCCGGCGCAAGACGCAGCGCTGGCGTTGGTGCAGCCGTTGGCGTTGTAGCTCTTTTGGTTGTACATGTAACCGGCCCCCGTCACATCGAAGTCCGGCGTGACCGAGTAGCGCACACCGGTCCACCAGATCGACAATATCTTCTGGTGAGCGTAGGCATCGTTGTTCACGATGTTGTCGACATCGATGTTGGTGGCGGTGGCCGCACCGAGCTGATATCCACCGATGTCGATGGTGCCGCCCGGATCGGTATGGGCCGGATTGTTGTACTTGATGCGCTCCCAACCGGCATAGACCTTGACCGGAAAGTAGTCCTTGGCGTTATAGCTCAGCTGCAGTGAATAGCCGGTGTTATCCGAAATGGTCGCAGCCAGCGTGTTCGAAGGCGACCACCCGGGCAGCGGCACCGTAGCGTTCAATGCGGTGACCTGCGCCGCGCTCAGCGAAGCCGCGGCCACTTCACCGTGCACCAAACCGTACAGCGCATCGATCGAGAAACCGGCGTAATCGGCGCCCAACGTGACTTCGTTGGAGGCCTGCGGGACGTAGCTGGCGCTACCGAAGCCGTGAAGGAAGGCGAGACGAGCCGGACCGAACTGGTACGTATACTTGATGGCATTGTCGATGCGATTCGACTGGGTATCGCCCAAGCCGCCGGAAGTGCCGGATAGCGCGATGGGCGAAAACGCCTGGGCCTGCAGCTGAGGATCGTACTTGTTCAACAAGTCGAGCATCAGACCGTTTTGGCGGCCAAAGGTCAGCGTGCCGAACATTTTGGAGCTCACGCCGGCGAAGGCCACGGAGTTGAAGGCCTGGCCTGCGCGGCTCGAATCGCCGGCGGACACCTTCACCGCGGCCGCTTTGCCATTGTCGGCAACCAGGGATTCCGGACCATCGACCAAGCGTCCCGACCACGGATTGAAACCCGTCTCGACGCGGAATATGCCGGTCAAGTCACCCACGAACAGAGGTTCCACGCCGGACAGGCCGATCTTCGATTGGCTCAGACCATTGCCATTCACCGATGTGATCGAATGGTTGCTGAAGTTCTGAATGAACGACGGTAATCCGGGTCCCCACGTTGCGCTCAACGGCGCGCCGTGCGAGACGTATTCCACGCCGATGTCGACCGTGCCATAGAGGGTAATGCCATTCCAAGTCAGCGCGGGGGTTTCCCTGCGCTTGCGGTAATCCGGCGCGACGGTGGACGGATTGGTCGTCGCGGGCGCCGTGGCCTGACCGCTGGACTGCGAGCTTGCCGCCGTCGAGCTGCTCAGCTGATCGATTTTCTGCTGCATCATTCGGACTTGGTCTTTCAACGCTTGGATGTCCGACGCGTCGTCGGCAAACGCAGCGCCGGGCGCGGCACTGATTGCGACGATCGCTGCCATGGCAGCCAACATAGGCTCGCGCACTTTCAACATATCCATTGCTTAACTCCCGCAGTTTTCGGTTGTTGGATTTAATCGACCTACTGTTACATTGATGTGACGTTCGAGTTCATTGGAAATTCGATTTGTACGTCTACACTCAGCAACATGTATACCACATAGCCGTTAAAAACTAAATCTTAGGTGTATCTTTTAGGCAACAACCGACGCTGAGGTGGCATGCACCTGACTGTCACACGCGACGACTGGGGGAGCGCCTTAGTTAGCGGCCGTTGTTGATTGTCGACAGAGAGTTCACGACGTCCTTCACGCCAGGGACCGCCAAGCTGATGGATTCGGCGCTGCGCACCTCGAGATCGGTGTCGACCATTCCCGTCAGGTAGGCCACTCCGTTGATGACTTGCGCGTGAATGTTGGCCGGCGGCCCGAGCTCACGATGCTGCGCCAGTGTGCTGTTGAGCTCAGCCAGCGTTACCTTGTCGGACGCGCAATTCTCCGGCGAGCAGCGGCCGAAACCGGCACATCCGGCGAGTGCGATCGCCGAGAATGTCGACGCAGCCAAGGCAGAAAATCGCTTGCCGTTATCCATGTCTTCCTCGTGAGCCATCCGACATCAGGAAGCCAGCAACAGTTCCAGCGTGCGTCGATAGATGGAATGCAGCCGATCGACGTCCGCCACGCGCACGCATTCATTCACCTTGTGAATGGTGGCATTGACCACACCCAGTTCGATCACCTGCGCTCCCATGGGCGCGATGAAGCGTCCATCGGAGGTGCCGCCGCCGGTGGTGAATCTAGGGGTGATGTGCAGTTGTTCGGACACTGCGCGGCTCGCGGCCTGCGACAGCGTCCCAGGCGTGGTGAGGAAGGGATGGCCGGAGATGAACCACTCCAGTGAATACTTCACGTGATGACGATCGAGAATTTCTTGCACCTGGCGCTGCAATCCTTCCACGGTTTGTTCGGTCGAAAAGCGCAGGTTGAAGCGCGCGCGCAATTCGCCCGGAATCACATTGGGCGCGCCGGTGCCGGCCGAGATATTCGAGACTTGAAAGCTGGTGGGCTGGAAATGTTCGTTGCCGCTATCCCAGGTGCGCGCCGCCAATTCCGCCAGCGCGGGTGCGATCGCGTGCACGGGGTTGTCGGCGAATTGCGGGTAAGCGATATGGCCCTGTACCCCATGCACGGTCAGGCGCCCGCTCAAACTGCCGCGTCGTCCGATCTTGATGGTGTCGCCCAAGGTTTCTTCGCTGGAAGGCTCGCCGACCAGGCACCAATCGATGGATTCCTGCCGTTCGCGCAGCACCTCGACCACCCGCCGCGTGCCGTCCACCGAAGGCCCCTCCTCGTCACTGGTGATCAAGAAGGCAAGGGTGCCGCGATGATCGGGGTACTGTGCAATGAACTCTTCGCTGGCCGTCAGCATGGCCGCAAGCCCGCTCTTCATGTCCGCCGCGCCGCGGCCATACAACAGGCCATCTTGTATCACCGGCTGAAAGGGGTCGGTGCGCCATTCCTCGAGCGGGCCGGAAGGAACCACATCCGTGTGTCCCGCGAAACAGAACACCGGGCCGCCCTTGCCGCGCTTGGCCCAGAAATTATCCACCGGACCGAAACGCAGATTCTCGACCGCGAAACCCAGCGCAATCAGGCGCTCGATCATCAACGACTGGCAGCCACCGTCCACCGGGCTCACCGATTGGCGGGCGATGAGTTGCTGGGCCAACTCCACCGTGCTCGAGACCGCGGTCGATGGCGCCATCAGAATCGCAGTATGGGCTTTTGATGCCGCAGGTTGACGAACAGGCCCCAGCCGCCCAGCACCGCGGCGCTGATCAGCACCCAGGCCGGCATGGCCAATCCTAAGAATCGCCAGGTGATCTTGGCGCATTCGCCATCGCCGGTCAGCACTTTGACCAGCACTTCACTGAAGGAAAAGATGTTCAGCATCACATCGAGCGGTGCGCCGCAGGCCGGAACGGCATCGGGCGGCAGGCTTTGGATATAGAGATGCCGGGCGGCGATGCCGATGGTGGCCAGCGCCGCGAGCAGCAGAAGCGCAGCATAGATCCTGCGTCCCCAGGCCACCGGATCGTGCAGCAAGGCGATCAGGAACATAAAGCCCAAGGCAAGCATGCCGATGCGCTGAAAGATGCACAGCGGACAGGGATCCAAATGCAGCACGTATTGAGCGTAGTAGGCATACGCCAATAGCGCGACGCAGGCCAGAAAGCCGAACAGATTGCCTTGCCGCGACGTCATCAGCGTCGCAGAGCGTGCGCGGCGTCGATCTGCTTGGCGACATCCTCGAGCGAGGTGTGGCGCACATCCTTGCCGTGCACCATGTAAATCACATATTCACAGATGTTCTTGGCGTGATCGCCGATGCGCTCCAGCGCGCGCACGATCCACATGATTTCGAGGGCGCGCCGGATGGTGCGCGGATCTTCCATCATGAAGGTGATGCACTGGCGGTGGATGGACTCGTATTCCTCATCCACCATCTTGTCTTCCCGCGCGGTCTTCAGAGCCGCCTGCGAATCCATGCGGGCAAAGGCGTCGAGCGCATCGTGCACCATCTGCGCGACCTGACGTCCCAGATGCTTCACCTCGCGGTACTTGTCCGCCGGCCGCTCCATGGTTGCCAGGCGCGAAGCGATGTAGCCGATCTTCTCGCCCTCATCTCCGATGCGTTCCAAGTCCGTGATGGTCTTGATGATGGCGACGATGACCCGCAGATCGCCGGCCGCGGGTGCCCGGATCGCCAGGATGCGGCTGCACTCCTCGTCGATCGACAGCTCCATGCCGTTGACCTTGTAGTCGTCCGTGGCGACCGACTCGCCCAGCCGGCTGTCGCCTTCGACCAGCGCAGTGATGGCCTTGTGCAGCTGTTGCTCGACGAAACCGCCCATCTGCAGCACCTGATTGCGCACCTTCTCGAGATCCTCATTGAAGCGGCGCGAGATGTGATGGGTGAGATCGGCTGTTTCCATGACTTAACCTTCTAGAGCACGCAATTCGTTTACATCCGATTGCCCGGCACGTCAATGATACGCCTGAAAATTCGTGATGCGCTCGCTAGCCGTTGGCGGCCGCGCTCAGCGCCAGCTTCCAGATGCGCTGCTGCGGGAAATGGCAGGTGAAGTTGCTGCCCTTGCCCTCGGTGCTCTGAACATCCAACCAACCGCCATGGCGCTGCAACGCATGCTTCACAATCGCCAGGCCCAATCCCGAACCACCCTGCCCGCGCGAACGTCCGGCATCGACCCGGTAGAATCGCTCGGTCAAACGTGGGATGTGCTCGGCCGGTATGCCGATGCCGCTGTCGATGACCGAAAAATAAGCCCCGTCATCGTCGCTCCACCAGCGCATGCGCACCGCGCCTTCCGCCTGGGTATATTTCAATGCGTTGACCAACAGATTGGTGAACGCGGATTCGATCTCGTGCGCCGAGCCGTACAAACCGTCATCCGTTTCGAGTTCCAGCAACACCTGGCGGGGCCGCTCGGCGCTCATCAGCGCATCCCGGTGCAGCCGCTCCAGCATGCGCGGCACATCGATGGGCTCGCGCGGCGCTTCACCCTCGGTGGACTCCAGACGCGACAGTTCCAATAAATCGGCAATGATGGTGTTCATGCGCTGTGCCTGGGCCCGCATGTCCTTGATGGGTCCCTGCCACGCTGAATCAATGGTCGGATCGTCGGCGAGGGTGTCCAGATACCCGGAGATGACGGTCAGCGGCGTACGCAGTTCATGCGAGGCATTGGCGACGAAGTCCTTGCGCATGGCTTCGAGGCGCATCTGGCGGGTCACGTCCCGCACCAGCAGCAGCGATTGTCCGCCGCCGTAAGGCACCATCTGCAGCGCCAGAAACATATCCAGCTGCACCGGCGGCCGGATGACCAGCGGAAATGCGAAATCATCGCCGTGCAGATAATGCGCAAACTCCGGCGAGCGGATCAGATTGTCGATGCGCAGCCCGACGTCGACCGGCCGGCGCAACCCCAGCAGCCGCGCCGCCTGCCGATTGAACCAGACGATCTCGCGTTGGGTGCTCAGGATGATGACCCCATCGGGCAATGCGGCCGTGGAACGCCGCAGTTCGCGGTACAGCTGCACCAGCCTTTCCTTGTGGTACTGCTTGCGGCGGTGCAGGCGCACCACCTGCGCAATGATGTCGCCCCAAATGCCGCCCAGATTGGGCGGATCGATTTGTGAGCGCAGGCGCAGCCAGCGGTCGAGCCGATACAGGTTCAGCAACTGCCAGGACAGATACAGGCACGCGGAGGCCAGAATCCACAGCCAAATGGGTCCGATCAGCAGGCCTGCGCACAGGCCCAACACCAGAATGCCCGCGAGCCGCGCGAGCGCGAAGGTCCACATGGCTGCCATGAGCTAGAAGATTAGCATTCGCCTCATGCGTCGCGGGTCGAGAATCGATATCCGGCGCCGCGCACCGTTTGCACCAAGCCGTCCAAGGAAAAAGGCTCGAGCGCCTTGCGCAACCGGCGGATGTGCACGTCCACGGTCCGCTCCTCCACGTAAGTATTACCGCCCCAGACGCGGTCCAGCAACTGACCCCGGGTGAATACCCGCTCCGGGTGCGTCATGAAGAAATGCAGCAGACGATATTCCGTGGGGCCGAGCGCTATCTCACGCTCGCCGGAGCTGACGCGGTGACTGGAATCATCCAGCTTCAGTCCGTCGACTTCGACCACGTCGGCGG
>CAZZWM010000069.1:0-831 GCA_964657945.1 uncultured Steroidobacteraceae bacterium | reverse complement strand
CCCCGCGGCGCAGCACCGCTTGAATCCGCGCCAGCAATTCGCGCGGCGAAAAAGGCTTGGTGATGTAATCGTCCGCTCCGCCTTCCAGACCGTTGACCTTGTCCTGCTCTTCGGCACGTGCGGTGAGCATGATGACGGGGATTTCTTCGGTGTCCTTGGCGCGCTTCAATGAGCGGGTGAGTTCCAAGCCGCTCATGTCGGGCAGCATCCAATCGACCAGCATCAAATCGGGCCGTATGTCGACGATCCTGGCGCGCGCTTCGCGGCAATCCTCGGCCTCGCGCACATCGTAGCCGGCGCGGCGCAGGCCGAAGGCAATCATGTCACGGATGGCTTTTTCGTCTTCGACTATCAGGATGCGCCTGGCTGACATGGGTTTCCCTCGTTGCTAGCCCGGTATTACGGACCTCGATTGTGACACTTCCGTTACTATTGTGACTGCGCGGCGCGTTCGGCCAAGGTAAGGGCCACTTTGTCTCGTAAATACAAGGGATTGAGTAGCGCCGGGTCCACGGCGCCGCCCCGGGGAAAGCGCAAGGCACCCAAGCGCGCCATCTCACGCGCCTGCGGCAGGCAATAACTCAAAGCGGCATCGAGCCGCATACCCGGGAGCAAGGCGAGGCTCGGATACACGGAGAACCCGCGTCCGATGCCTCGATACGGACCGTCGGCCGGAAGCACCACATGCTGCGGCGGACTGACCGCGGGGGCATTGCTGGCGCGCAGGCCCTGCTCGGCGTCGCCCGCAAAGCAGCCCCAGTAGACCTCACCCATCCGCGCATCCAGACAGGCCATGGCGCGGCCCCCGCTCGCAGCCGCGACATCGGCCGC
>CAZZWM010000068.1:0-21298 GCA_964657945.1 uncultured Steroidobacteraceae bacterium | reverse complement strand
ATTCAAAGAGGATGGGCAGGCATCGACTTCTATGAAGACGCCGTAAGCGTTGCGCGGCAACTCATCGGCAAGTCGTTGTTGCTGAATGGAGTCGGCGGAGTGATTGTGGAAACGGAGGCGTATGACGAAGCGGAACCGGCCGCGCACAGTTTCATCGGACAACGTCCTCACAACGCAACATTATTCGGCCCTCCCGGCCGTGCTTATGTGTATCGCTCCTACGGCATACACTGGTGTTTGAATCTCGTGTGCCGCGAGCCGGGACACGGCGCCGGAGTTCTGATACGCGCCATGGAGCCTACGACGGGTATCCCCCTCATGCAGCGGCGTCGAGGTCGGGAAGATCATCGACTGCTGTGCTCCGGGCCTGGACGACTGGGTCAGGCACTGCGGGTGACCGACGCTCTGAACGGCAGGAAGTTGGCGGCGGCGCCCTTCAAGCTGACCCAGTCGGTCGATGATCCAAGCGTGGTGCATGGCCCACGAATCGGCATATCGAAGGCCATGGATCTGGCGTGGCGCTTTGGTTTGAAGAGTTCAGCCTTCCTCAGTGCGCCATTCAAGTGAGCGCGAAAGTCGCGGCGTTGGCGGGCGCCGTATCCTGTAGCGCCCTGGGGAAACGGCGGGGTTTCAGTTGACTACGACGATTTCCGTGGCGCCGGTACCGGCCGTGCTGCCCGAAATCAAAGGGAACGGACTGCCGGTGATGAGGGTGAGAGCGCCGGTCGTGCTGTCGATGTTCAGGCCGGTCACGCCGCTCATCTGGTTGTCGAGTACGTAAAGAAACTTTCCGGTGGCATCGATCGCCACGCCGAGAGCCCTGAAACCTGCGGAAATCGGATTCACGGCGAGGGGGGAAGGCACGCCGCTGTCGAGCGAATACCCGTCGACGAAGAAGCCGTCAGCAAGATACAGATAGCGGCCCGATTTCTCGACAGCCAGTGAGGCGCCCCCCGGCGTGGGGAACGGGCTGCCCGGAAGGGGGGTGAGAGCCCCCGTGCCCGCGTCAATGGAAAATCCAGACATGTTCGACGATAAAAAATTCGCTATGTAAAGATATTGACCGTTCGGCGCAATCGCAATTCCGCGCGGACTGCTGCCGGTGGCAAAGGGGCTGCCGGGTACCGAGGTCAGGGCCCCGTTCGCGCCAATCGAAAAAGCCGAGACGGTATTGTCGCCTTCATTGCTGACGTAGAGGAAATCGCCGCTGGGATGAACGATGAGGAATTCGGGCTGCAATCCGCCCGGAAAGGGACTGCCCGGAATCGGCGTCAGTGCGCCGCTGGTACCGATCGTGAATCCAGAAACGTTGTCGGATCCATTGTTGGCGGTGTAGATGAAACGGCCGCCTGGATCGGTGGCGATCGAGACGGGACTTCCGCCAGCGGAATAGGGGTTGGGTGTGAGAGCGCTGAGAGCACCCGTGGATGCGACGGCGGCGGCAACCACCGAACCGTTGGCGCTCGAGGAGACATAGGCGAAGCCATCCGTGGCATCCACGGCGATGGCAAAACTGCCGTCCAGGGTAAGGAATGGACTTCCGGAAACCAAACTCAGCGCTCCGGTGGTTGGATCGGCGGAGAAGGCCGACACGTCCCCGTTCGAGGAATTGGTGACATAAACAAATTTGCCGGTCACGGCGCCTTGTCCAGGCGTGTTGCCGGCCGGGGGTGTGGTGAATCCGCCGTTGCTGCCGCCGCAGGCCGACAAGCATGCCAGAGCAACGAGACCGGCTATGGTGTTCCGTTGTGACATAACGCTCCTGACCCCTGTACTTAGCGGCGCCTGAAGTATTCTACAGCGCGCTCGTGTTTTTCCGCCGCCGCTCGAGTCTTGGCCTGCCCTCGCTGTGGTCGCCCTCGAGCCGTGCGGTTGTTTCATCGCCGCGTTGCCATCTGAAGCGCGGTTACATTCCCCCGCACCCGTATAATCAGTCTGTTACAGAGACTGGAGGCTTGATGAGCGATACGAGCGCCGAACCCTCGAATCTCGACCGGCGGTCCCTGTTGGCGGTGGCCGCGGGAACCACGTTGAGCTCGATGGCCTACCCTAAGCCGCGCCTTTCGCGCGATGAGCAGCCGCCGGCCTTGGTCCTGCTGGATGCGGTCAGCCTCTCGACCGCCATCCATGCACGCAAAGTGTCCTGCGTGGAGGTGATGACTGCCTACCTCGATCACATCGGCCAGGTGAATCCGCAGGCCAACGCCATCGTCGCGCTGCAGGACCGCGCATCGCTGCTGGCCCAAGCGGCGGAGAAGGATCGGCAATTGGCACGCGGCCAATCGATGGGATTTCTGCACGGATTTCCCCATGCCGTCAAAGACCTGGCGCCCGTCAAAGGCATTCGCTCGACCCAAGGCTCCCTCATCTTCAAAGACTTCGTCCCCACGGCCGACAACCTCATGGTGGATCGCCTGAGAAAAGCCGGCGTCATTTTCATCGGCAAAACCAATACGCCGGAGTTCGGATTGGGTTCACACACCTATAACGCGGTGTACGGCGTGACGCGCAACGCCTATGACGCATCTCGATCGGCGGGCGGCAGCAGCGGCGGGGCCGCCGTGTCGCTGGCGCTGCGCATGCTGCCGGTGGCGGACGGCACGGACTACGGCGGCAGTCTGAGAAATCCGGCCGGCTGGAATAATGTATTCGGCTTTCGCACCAGCTACGGCTGCGTGCCCAACGACGCGCACGACCAATGGCTGCCCACCATGGCAGTTGCCGGCCCCATGGCGCGCAACGTCGCTGACTTGGCGCTGCTGTTATCCGTGCAAGCCGGCCCTGATGCGCGGGTGCCGTTCTCGATGCAGGCCGAGGGTTCGCGCTTCGAGAAACGTCTGGACAAGGACATGACGGGCAAGCGGATTGCCTGGTGCGGCGATTTCAAAGGGCTGATACCGCACGAGCGCGAAGTGTTGGATGTTTGCGCTCAGTCCCTGAAAGTGTATGAGTCCTTGGGATGCGTGGTCGAAGAGGCGCAGCCCGACTATTCGATCGAAGCGGTTTGGAATGCCTGCCTGAAAATCCGCGCCTGGCAGCAGGGCGGCAATCTGCTCGGCTATTACCACGATCCGGTCAAGCGGCTGATGTTGAAGCCGGAGGCCATTTACGAAATCGAAGCAGGGCTCAAGTTATCGGCGATGGAGATCTCGGCGGCATCGGCGGTGCGCACCGAATGGTACGGCGCGATGCGGCGTTTTTTCGAACACTACGATTACCTGCTCATGCCGACGGCGCAAGTGATGCCCTTCGACGTGAATCTGAATTGGCCCGTGGAAGTGGCCGGCCGCAAGATGCAAACCTACCATGAGTGGATGGAGGGCACTTTCATCATCACCATGTCGGGCTGTCCGGCGCTGGCAGTGCCCGCGGGATTCAGCGACGCCGGCTTGCCCATCGGCATGCAAGTGGTGGCGCCCTTACATCGCGAGATGGAGTGTTTGCAATTGGGCTATGCCTACGATACCGCCGCTCAACCGTCCCGTCGGCTGCCGCCGATGATTGCTTAAGGCGAATTGGGCATTGAGCTCAAACCGCGTGAGCGGCGTGCAGTTTCACACGCGCCGGCGCCCATCATCCGGGCTGCTAACCAATTGAATAATCAATAAAAATTGAGAACGTTTACACACATGAGCGCAGCTCACCCGCGGTGCAAAATATCTCAGTCGCCATGGGCTGTTGAGAATATACGATATATCAATAGATGAGGCGGCTTCGACGGCAGCGGAGGTGCCGCAATATCGGCGCCGGAAACCACGAGGAAATTGTTCACATGAGCCTGATTGTCCCAGTTCTGATTGCCCTGTCCGCGGCTGCGGCGATTGCCGGTTTGAGCTTCGCGGCCTACGCCTCCATGCCGCAGAAATTCCTGGATCATGCCGCAGCAGGACGCTATGCCGGCTTGGCCGCCTCTTCGGCCGCGAATTATGTCGTGATTCGTGAGCCTGCTCACATCGGTTCTCTGCAGGATCCATCAGCGTAGTCCCTGCGCCGTTCAAGACGGGCGCATTTTTGCCGCTGGGCGGCAAATAAGAGCGTCGCCCCGTCCGAAGCTGCGGCGTGGTCTTCGGAGGATGGCGATGGGCGGTGGGTTTCTGCTGAAAATGCATTCGCGGGTGGCGGCGCGCTGGTTTCTGGCGCTGCTGCTGATGAGCGGCACCGGAAACGTCCTCGCGCTCGACCCGGCGCTGCAACTCACTCAATACGTCGTCGACAACTGGCAGATCGCCGAGGGCCTGCCGCAATCCTCCGTGGAGTCGCTGGCTCGGACTCCGGACGGCTATCTCTGGTTGGGTACCCAAGAAGGTCTGTCGCGCTTCGACGGCGTGCGCTTCGTCACCTACGACAATTCCACGGTCGCCGATTTTCCCAACAAGTTCATCAGCGCTCTGTTCGTCGATCACACCGGCAAACTTTGGGTGGGCAGCTGGTCGGGCATTGCCGTGGTGGAAGATGGCCGCGTGCATCGCTACGACATGACCGGCCCGCTGGCGCATGTCGACGTGCGAGCCATTACCGAGGACCCTGATGGCCGGATCTGGATCGGCACCATGCACGGTCTGTTCGTGCTCAACGCCGGCAACCGTACGTTGATCGACCCCACCAGTGAACTGCATACCGGACCCATCAGTGCGCTGCAGGTCGATGATCACGGCGCGCTGTGGGTGGCGATGGGCACCGGCGGGTTATACCGCTTCGATGGCCGGCAGTTTCAGGCCGTGCAATCCGCCTCGCACAACGCCGCCGACGCAGTCACCGCCATGCTGCTCGATCCGGACGGGGCGCTGTGGATGGGGACCAACAGCGGGTTGTTGTACCGCAAGCAGCGCGGCGATGACCAGTTCTCGCAGCGCGCACAATTTGGATCACGGGTGCGTGCGCTGGCGCGGGATCATGACGGAAACCTATGGATCGGCACGAGCGCCGGCGGCTTGGTGCGATTCCGCGACGATCATGTCCAGGAACTGACCAGCAATCAATTTGCCAGCGGCGATCTTGGCGCGTTGTACGAAGACGCTGAAGGAAGTTTGTGGGTCGGCAGCGGCGAGGCGGGCCTGCTGCGTTTGCGCAACCCGAAGTTTCCCACGTTCGGTGAACCGGAAGGGCTTGCCAGCAACGTCACCTGGTCGGTCGCGCCCCGCTCGAAGGGAGGCCTGTGGGTGGGCACCACCGCCGGATTGAGCAGTTTGGTCGACGGTCGCATCGAATCGGTCGATCTGACCCGCGTCGCGCATGGCAACCTGCGGGTGCGCGCGGTCATGGAGGATCGAAATGGCAGTGTCTGGGCGGGCACCGACGGGGTCGGCGTGCTGCGCATCGATGCACGGGGCATACGAGCTTTTGACATCAAGACGGGACTCTCGGCCAACACGGTGACGGCGTTGTGGGAAGACCGGCTCGGCCGTATTTGGGTCGGTGAAAACGGCGGCCTCGATTTGATCGAGCAGGAAAAGGTCACCTCGATGCTGCCGATGTTGCAGACCACGGGCGCGCCCTGGATCCGGATGATCTATGAGGATCGGCAGCATCGTTTGTGGGTCGGGACCTCGAATCGCGGTGTATTCCTGATCGAAGGCGATGCCGGAAACCCACGCGTACGCCATTTCGGCACGGCCGACGGTTTGCCGAGCGACACGATCGCGGCCATTTACGAAGACGCAGAAGGCAAGATCTGGCTGGGCTCTGCCGACGGATTCTCGCTGTGGCGCGATGGACAGATCGTGCCCTTTGCCAAGTACGGCGCGTTGCACGAATCGATTTTCAAGATTCTCGAGGATAATTCGCATCGCTTCTGGATGACCACCGACAAGGGCATCGTCACCGTGCCGAGGGCGGATCTGGAAGCCGTCGCGCGGGGTGACAAGCTCACCCCTGCCGTGCATGTCTACGGCATCGCCGACGGTTTGCGTTCCGACGAGTTCGACGGCGGCAACACCTCGGCCGGCTGCCGCACCAGCGATGGATTATTCTGGTTTCCCGGCATTCGCGGCCTGGTGCGAATCGATCCGAACCACATCAGCAAGAATCCGGTCGTTCCGCAAGTGCAGATCGAACAGGTGGCGGTCGACGGCGCGCCGCTGAACCTCGAACAGGGCATGAAGGTGGGTCCGGTGCAGCACCGCTGGGAATTCGAATATGCGGGATTGAGCCTGTTCGTCCCCAAGCGTGTGGTGTTCAAGTACCGTCTCGACGGCTTCGATCGGGACTGGGTCGATGCCGGCACGCGGCGCATCGCGTACTACTCGCAATTGCCGCCCGGCAACTACACGTTCCGCGTCAAGGCCAGCAATGAGGACGGCGTGTGGAGCAAGGACTCCGCGGCGCTGTCGTTCAATGTGAAAGCGCATTTCTACCAAACGGTCTGGTTCATGCTGCTGTGTCTGTTGATCATCGGCGCGGCGATTTATCTGCTTTACCGGTCCCGCGTGCGGGGCTTGCGCAAGCTGGCGCAGGCCCTGAGCGAGCAGGTGCGCGCGCGAACCGAAGATCTCGAGGCCGCCAACCAGGAATTGTCGAAAGCCAAGGACCGCGCCGAGCTGGCGGTGGTTGCCAAGTCGAATTTCCTCGCCAACATGAGTCATGAGATCCGCACGCCGATGAACGGTGTCATCGGCATGACCGATCTTCTGATCGAGACGAAGTTGGATCCGGTGCAGCGCGAATACACCGAAACCATCCGCGGCAGTGCCGCGGCGCTGCTCACCGTCATCAACGATATCTTGGATTTCTCGAAAATCGAAGCCGGAAAGCTCGATCTGGAGCGCATCGACATGGACTTGCGGGGCACGGTCGACGATGTCGCGCACCTGCTTGCCATACAAGCGGAAGCAAAGGGCTTGGAACTGATCGTCAACATCGATCCGCTGTTGCCGGACTGGGTGGTGGGAGATCCGGGCCGGGTGCGCCAGATTCTTCTCAATCTCGGCAACAACGCCATCAAGTTCACCCATGCGGGCGAGGTCTCCATCGACATCCGGCTGGTATCGAGCGATCCGGACGGCATATCGATACGTTGTGAGGTGAGGGATACGGGCATCGGCATTCCCGCAGAGCGGGTCGGGTCGCTGTTCCTGCCGTTCTCGCAAGTGGACGCTTCGACCACGCGGCACTTCGGAGGAACCGGTCTGGGATTGTCCATCGTGCGTCGCCTGGTCGAATTGATGGGTGGGCAGACGGGCGTGCACAGCACCGAGGGTGTGGGCTCGGTGTTCTGGATCAATGTCCGGTTCGGCGTCTCAGCGCGCCGCTCGGAAGAAATTTTCCCGATCGACCCTGCGGCGCTGGGCGGCCGCCGAGTGCTGATCGTCGACGACAATGCCACCAACCGCGGCGTCCTGCAGCGTCAATTCATCCAGCTCGGCATGTTGCCGACCTGCGTCAACGATGCTGCCGCGGCATGGCGCGCCCTGGAAGACGGCTTGGCCGACGTCAATCCCTTCGATCTTGCCGTACTGGACTACATGATGCCGGAACGAGATGGCTTCCAGCTCGGCGAACAGATTTCATCCGACCCGCGCTTCGAATCGCTGCGCCTGGTGTTGTTGACTTCCGCGCGTGGAATCCGTGGTGCGCAAGATTTCGCCCAGTTGGGGTTTGCCGCGTACCTGCTCAAACCGGTTTCGATGGTGGATCTGCGAAAATGCATCGGCCGCGTGATGTCGGTCGACGGCAAGCAATGGCATTTGAACACCCAGCCCATGGTCGTGACCGACGCGCTGTCGCGCATCTCCGGCGCTCGACGGGTGCTGCTTGCCGAGGACAATCCCGTCAATCAAAAGGTCGGGCGCGGCACGCTGGAGAAACTCGGTTTCAATGTCGACATCGTCGCCAATGGCGCCGACGCCGTCGAGGCCTGGAGCTCGGGCCGTTACGATTTCATCCTGATGGACTGTCAGATGCCCGTGATGGATGGCTATCAGGCGGCACGCGAAATCCGATCGCGTGAAGCGGGAAAGGCCCGAATTCCCATCGTCGCATTGACGGCGGACGCCATGCCGGGGACCGAACAGCGCTGCCGCGAATCCGGAATGGACGACTACCTGACCAAACCGCTGAACCGGATTCTCCTGAATAACACCCTGGCAAAGTATCTGGCATTGGCGAAAGTGGAGGCCATCCCCATGAGATCCACCATCGCCGACAGAGCGAGCGTGCCGCGGGAGGACCCCATCGACTGGGAACAGTTCCTGACGGTCACGGACAGCGATCCGCAATTCGCCCAGGAACTGGCGCAAGTTTTCATCGATGCCGGCGACGCCGCGTTGCGCGATATCCGCGCGGCCGTCGCATCCAACGACCTGCGTTCGGTTCAAAGAGCCGCGCATTCGCTGAAGGGATCGAGCGCCAACATACGCGCCGCGAAGGCCAGCAGCGCGGCGAGCCGTCTGGAGGAGGCGGCCCGAGCCGGCGCCATCCAGGAAATAGCGACGCTGGAACAGGAACTGCGGATCGAAGCCGAGCGCGCCATCGAATTCTTGCGCGCGCGCTGCGCGTGAGCCGGGCCGCTGCGTTGCAAATCTGAGCGAACGTGGCAGATTCGCGGCTTGGAGGCGCAAGTCCCCGTGCGATACATAAGAAGAAGGCGTTTTCGCGGGAGTGTTGGTCGCGCGCAAATCAGCGGAGGCCAGAGCGGTATCGTAGCCCTGTCCCCGGATCAATGTATTGTGTCCGAGAGCGTTCCCGTTTGGCGGAACTGTGGATCGCAGCCCATCGCACCAGCGAATTCCGAGTCAAGCTGAGTCTTCGTCACGGAGGGGCATTCATGTTCGACAAATTTTCCCGCAGCTGGTCGCTGGCGGGGCAATGTTTCGACGTTCTGAAGCAAGATCCCGCCTTGCTGATTTTCCCGCTGCTGTCATCGATTGCTCTGTTGGTGCTGCTCGGTTCTTTCGCGGTGCCCGTGCTCACGCTCTATCATGGTGCGGTGGGTTCGGATGCGAGCGATGGCAGCACGACGCACGTCAGCCGGCTGATGTGCTATGCCTTGACCTACGTGTTCTACGTCATCAGCTACGCGGTGATGATGTTCTTCAACTCGGCCCTGATCAGTGTGGCGCTCCGGCGGCTCGACGGTGATTCTGCCGGCATTCGTGAGGGATTGGCGGCGGCATGGGGCAATTTCCCGGCCATCCTAATGTACGCATTGATCGCGGCCACGGTGGGTACCATCCTTCGCGCCATCGAGGAGAGAGTGGGATTCATCGGCCGTATCGTGGTGGCGATCATCGGCGCGGGCTGGACCTTGGCGACCGCCATGAGCTTGCCGGTGTTGGTTGAGGAAAATCTCGGGCCGGTCGAGGCGATTTCCCGAAGCTTGGATCTGCTGAAAGACAACTGGGGCGAGAATCTCATCGGCAACAGCGGCATCAGCCTGGGCATTGCGGTCATGGCCATACCGCTCATCGTCATTGCCGCGTTGGTGATGGCCGGCGCCATGTCGAGCGGCGCGCTGGGATCCATCATCGCCGGCGCGGCGTTGTTCGCCATCACGCTGATACTGATCGGTTTGGTCAGTACCACCTTGCACAGCATCTACACCGCGGCCTTGTACCGCTTTGCGACCGGCAGCAAAGGGAATGCGGGAATCGACCGCGACTTGCTGGCGGGAGCCTATCGCAGCAAATAGTGTCGCGGTAAGCTGCGCTGCATGCAAGTGGCGGCAGTGGATATCGCCGGCTTAAGGTTGTAGCACTTACAAGCCGCGCGCATGCGACACTAAGGTCCGGCGCTGACTCTTACATGGAGTGGCAAATCCTGCGGCCTGGCAAAGTCTTGATCTTCTCGGCTGCTGCAAGCAGCCTGGGCGGCTGCGGCGGTGTGCTCGAGCCGCGCGGTCCGGTGGGGACTGCCGAGAAACTCATTCTCATCGATTCGTTGGCGGTGATGCTGGTCATCGTGGTGCCGGTCATCGTGGCCACCCTGGGATTTGCCTGGTGGTTTCGCGCCACGAACCAGCGCGCCAAGTACCGGCCCGATTGGAATTTCTCGGGGCACTTGGAACTGATGATCTGGGCGGTGCCGACGCTGGTGATCACCTTTCTCGGCGGCATTGCCTGGTTTGGTTCCCACACCCTCGATCCGTATCGCGCGCTTCCCGGTCCGAAACCGCTCGAGTTGCAGGTGGTGTCGTTGGACTGGAAGTGGCTCTTCATCTATCCGGGAGAGCATGTGGCGGCCGTCAATCAGCTGGTGGTCCCTGCGGGGGTCCCTTTGCATTTTCAACTGACCTCATCGGGGGTCATGAACAGCTTCTTCGTGCCGCAGTTGGGAACCCAGATTTACACCATGGCCGGCATGACCTCGCAGGTGAGCTTGCAGGCCGACGGACCGGGCACCTACCATGGGCTGTCGGCGCAGTTCAGCGGCGAGGGCTTTGCTGACATGGCCTTCGCGGTTCGCGCCGTGTCGGCTGCCGAATACGCGCGTTGGATCGCCGACACGCAGGCGGCGGGGACGGCGCTCGACCGGGATGGCTACAGGGCTCTGGCCCAGCCGAGCAAGAATGTCGCGCCGAGGACTTACAAGTCGGTCGATCCGGGCTTGTTCGACTCCATCGTCGACGGATCGGGCGGGGGAGGGTAGCCGTGGGCAAACTCACCTGGTCGGCCATCCCCTTCGATCAGCCGATTCCGCTGATCACATCCATCATCCTGATCATCAGCATCATCGGCATTCTGACCTGGGTGACGATACGCGGCCATTGGAGCTACCTGTGGCGCGAATGGTTCACTTCCGTGGATCACAAGCGTATCGGCATTATGTACTGCATGCTGGCCTTGGTGATGCTGATACGCGGCTTTGCGGACGCCATCATGATGCGCGGACAGCAGGCGGTGGCCCTGCACTCTCAAGGCTATCTGGCAGCGGAGCATTTCGATCAGATTTTCTCCGCGCACGGCACCATCATGATTTTCTTCGTGGCCATGACCTTCATGATCGGCTTGATGAATTTCGTCGTGCCGCTGCAACTGGGCGTGCGCGATGTCGCTTTCCCCACCCTCAATTCCACCAGCTTCTGGCTGACCGCGACGGGCGTGCTGTTGGTCAACGTATCGTTGTTCATCGGAGAGTTCGCGCAGACCGGCTGGCTGGTGTATCCGCCGCTGTCGGAACTGAAGTTTTCTCCTGGCGTCGGCGTCGACTACTATTTGTGGGCCATTCAGATATCCGGCATCGGCACGCTGCTGACGGGGGTGAACTTCGTCACCACCATTTTGAAGATACGGGCACCGGGCATGACGCTGACCAGGATGCCGATCTTCTGCTGGACGGCACTGGCTGCCAGCCTGTTGATCGTGGCCGCATTTCCCATCCTGACAGCGACCCTGGGCATGTTGTTGCTCGATCGATATCTGGGGTTCCACTTCTTCACGACCGATCTCGGCGGCAACCCGATGATGTACATCAATCTCATCTGGGCATGGGGCCATCCTGAGGTGTACATCCTGATTTTGCCGGCCTTCGGCGTTTTTTCCGAAGTGTTCTCGACCTTCTCGGGCAAGCCGCTGTTCGGCTACCGTTCCATGATCATCGCCACCATGGCCATCTGCATCCTGTCCTTCATGGTGTGGCTGCATCATTTCTTCACCATGGGTGCGGGCGCCAACGTCAATGGTTTCTTCGGCATCATGACCATGATCATTGCGGTGCCGACCGGCGTGAAGATATTCAACTGGCTATTCACGATGTGGGGCGGGCGTGTGCGCTTTCAGGTGCCGATGCTGTGGTCGATCGCCTTCATCGTGACCTTCGTGATCGGCGGCATGACGGGCGTGCTGCTGGCCGTGCCGCCGGCGGACTTCGTACTGCACAACTCGCTGTTCTTGGTGGCTCATTTTCATAATGTGGTCATCGGCGGCGTGCTATTCGGCGCCTTTGCCGGCTACACCTATTGGTTTCCCAAGGCTTTCGGTTTCCGGCTGGATGAACGATTGGGCAAGGCGGCCTTCTGGTTCTGGCTGGTGGGTTTTTATGTGGCCTTCATGCCGCTGTATGTTTTGGGCCTGAAAGGCATGACGCGGCGCATGCAGCACTACGATGTCCCCGAGTGGCAACCCTGGCTCATCGTCGCTGCAATCGGCGCTGCGCTGATTCTGTGCGGCATCGTGTGCCAGGTGGTTCAGTTGGTGGTTTCGATCCGCAATCGCGCCCAGCTGCGCGATCGCACCGGCGATCCCTGGGATGGCCGCACCTTGGAATGGATCACCAGTTCGCCGCCGCCGCCGTTCAACTTTGCCGTCATGCCCAATGTGGTGGCCGAAGAAGCCTACTGGGACATCAAGCAGGTGGCGCTGGAGAACCGGCGCCTCAGCGATCTGCCGACCTACAAGACCATCGAGATGCCGCGCAACAGCCCGACGGGCTTCGTGGTGGCTTTCTTTGCGGTGCTCACCGGCTTCGCGCTCATCTGGCAGATCTGGTGGATGGTGATCGTGGGCCTGGTCGGTGCATTCGCCACTTTTGTGGGGTTCGCCTGGCGCGATCATTCCGAATACGAATTGTCGGCGGATGAGTTGCGGCGCATCGACGCACAGCGGCGCGCCGCTCGCGCGGCCTTGGTGCAGGGCAAGGAGCAGGGCATCACGGCGGTGAAGTACAAGGGTCCTCGCGCGCACGGCGCGAGCCAAACCGTGCCCGCCGCGCACCCCGACGGCGGCTTCAAGGGTCCGGCGACCAAACGCATCGTCACCGGTTATGGCTTCTGGATTTTTCTGCTGTCCGATTTCATCCTGTTCGCCGGTTTCTACGCGACCTACGCCGTGTTGGCGCGTGCGACCGCGGGAGGTCCGGGGCCGAAGGATCTGTTCGACCTGAAGACCGTGGCGATTGAAACGGCCTGCCTGCTGCTGTCGAGCTTCGCCTGCGGCATGGCGACGCTGGCCAGCAACGCGAGAAGTCTGCGCTGGACCGAAATCAGCTATCTGGTCACCGGGGTACTCGGCGCGGCGTTTCTGGGCCTCGAGCTCAATGAATTCGCCCGCATGATTGCACAGGGAGCGGGGCCCGGACGCAGTGCTTTCCTGTCGGCGTTCTTTGCCTTGGTCGGACTTCACGGACTGCACGTCACCATCGGCCTGCTATGGCTGGGAACCATGATGGCGCAGTTTCGGGCCAAGGGTTTTCGTGCCGACATCATGCGGCGCGGCCTGTGCTTCGGCCTGTTCTGGCATGCTCTCGACATCATCTGGGTCGGCATCTTCACCAACGTGTATCTATTGGGGACCAGCCCATGAGCGAGAAGCAATCCACCGCCGGTGTCACGGATACGGCGCCGGGTGATCCGGAAGCCGATGAGCAGGGTGTTGCTGCAGGCATACGCACCTATCTGATCGGTTTTTTCTTGGCGACGGCATTTACCGTGGCGTCGTTCTGGGTGGCGAGCGGCACGGGTTTGATTTACGTGCCCGGCGTGCCCATGGCGCTCGCGGCGCTGGCCATCGGACAAATGGGCGTGCACCTGGCCTTCTTTCTGCACATCACCACGGGCTCCGATAACATCAACAACGCGCTGGCGCTGGCGTTCGGCGTGCTCATCGTGGGCATCGTGATTGCCGGTTCCTTGTGGATCATGTACCACTTGAACATGAACATGATGATGCCGGGCGACATGTTGAACATGCGCACACAGCCGTGACGGCCGGTGCCTATGCTTGATCCATCTCTCGGTTGGCCAACATCAAGACGAAACCGCCGTTCTCGTAGGCGTAGAAGCGCCATTCGGCCACCGTTCTGGGAGTACCAAGAATGACCAGCTGCTGGCGCAGGGTGGCGACATCGTTGAACACGTCGGATGCCTGGATGAGATTCTGATACTTGTGCAGCAAGTAGTCCGTGGCGGGGCCTGCGGCCGCATACGTGATCAAGACCTTGAGCGGCGCATTGAACAACTGCAACTTGTTCATGGTCTCGTCGGCTTTGCCGGCGTCATTCTCGTGCTCCACCGCCACCGAGATCCAATTGGCATAGGTGGCGTATTTGCCGGTGTCGTCGAGGCCGCGCTCCTCGTAAAACATGCCGTCCAGCGTGTAGTACTCCTTCTTCCAGGCCAGCAACCCCAGATGCCGGGCGATGCGCGGGTACATGGTGGAGCGCATGAAGTAGTTATAGGACTTGGTCTCGAAGCCCACCGCGGTTCGGAATGCCTCGCGCTCCGTTTGCATGACGGCAACGAAGGCATTGCGAAACTCTCGGGGGGTGATTTTCTTCATGTCAGCGACATCGGCGGCGCACATATAGCATATTTGATCGCCCCCGGCACGCTAACCGGGGCCGTCGGTTTTCACCACTTTGCCGCCGGCGTCGAGAAACTCGATCGAAGCGTCCCCCGCCGCCGTCACTCGCATGCGCAGACGCACATGCCCCTTGGCATCGCGCAGCGCCACCAGCGCATCGCGATCCTCCGTCTTGCCGACGAACAGCCGGTGGTAGCCGAAATCTCCGCGCTCCACCATTTCCTTCAGTCTCGCGGCATGCTCGGCTTTCGGCAGCGACTCCAGCTGACTCACGGCATCGAAGTTCAGCGCCGAATCCGGGCGGTCCGCAATCGTCAAGCCGGCAGCGCGCCGCCCATCCTCTTCGGTTTGTTCCAGCGTCACCACCTGGTCCTGATCATATTGATCGAAACTCAAGTGTCCGGAACCATCGACCTTGCCTTTCGATTTGCTGCCGCTGAAAATCAGGCCGCCATTTTCCGTGCCCTCGTCATTGATGAATATCAGCCCGGCGACATCCGAACGGTTCGGATGCGGCTTCTCCTGGCCGTGCACGTAAGCGCCGGGAAATCGATCGCGCGATGCCACCACCATGCGCAGAGTGCCATCCGCTTCGCGCAGATTGATGCGATGTACGTCGACGGTGTCGAAGCGGGCGGAAGGCCATGTGCCGGCACCCGACAACAGACCCCAGGCGACTGCGACGGTCATGATGGCCGAATAAATGATCAGTGCCCGATTGGGATCGAGGTTCTTCATGGTCAAAATCCCCTTGATTCGAAGACTACTTTCGAGGCGGATGATCGATCAGCATGAAGGCACAGGTCAAGGCTGATAGGCTAGCCAGCGCGCACAAGAACATGGCGATGGAAAGGCGTGCAATAGCGCGGCATCCCGGTGGGATTGCAGCACCGGCATCGCCTCAGTTTATAACGTCAGCGAATGAATCGTCTGATGTGGATCGCGCGGATCCCGAATTGAGCTCATGCCAAGCTCCTTCGCAAGCGACGACATTGCAGAGTCGTTGGAGAGATTCACTGAGTACAACTGCTTGATTCCTTGCGTCTTGGCGGTTTGAATCAGTTGATTCATCAGTGAAGCACCCAATCCCCTGTGCTGCCATTCGTCCGCGACGGTAACCGCGACCTCTCGCACATCGCAGTGTGAATTGGGGGCGTAGCGGCTTACGCCGATCTCCACCTCTCGCCCGTCTTGACGCACGGTAGCCACAAATGCCATGGAGTGCTTCACGTCGACATCACACAGACTCGCCAATTCCTGAACAGGCAATTCGCGCACCCCTGCCAGAAAGCGGAAATGTTTTGTCTCCGCTGAAAGTCGTTTGATGAATTCCGTCTCCATTGCTATGTCGGTCAAGCGAATCGGCCGGATGGTGACAGTTTCTCCAGCAATCGTGACAGTGGATTTCTTGCTCATTGTTTGGGTACTCCGCTCCGCATTTCAGGCACCTGGGCCGGTTTAAGTGCAAGTAAAAACGTCCGAGAACCAGCACCTGTTGCGACCGGAGTCCAGCAGGGCGCAGGATAATCTCCATCTACGCCCATCCGGAAAGCGAGCCTGCGCCGCGATCTGGACATCGTCTGTACGGCAGGTCACGCATGAGTCGTGGTTGACCCCTCGGGATGCCTCCGCCGGCTAACCGGCGATGCTCAATTCATACGGAACTGCAAGGCCCAACGCGCGGGGCGCAATCTCAGTGGCGGGAATCGACTCCACGGGGGCGCTTCTGTGCTCAAGCGGCAGGCAGAATATATCGACTGGCTCGGTTCGTCCCTTTGCGACCATTTGTGGGAGCGCCGAAATCGAGAACTCGGCCGCTTTATCCCCAAGGGATTGCTTCGACAGCCGAGCATATTGCGGTTGCGACGTGCACGCACCGCTCGCCAAGGAATTAAGATCGAGGTGACCGGGTCGTCTGAGGTTTGGCCGGAGGATCGGCGTCCATGACTTCGAGCAGGGTGCCACTCGTTTGCGGGTAGAGGGCTTCATTGGTCACAAATAGTGTCGCCCCGGGCGTCAGTATTCCGTTTACTTTGGCAGCGAAGTCCGCCGGTATTTTTATCCTGGCAACGGCGTTCGGATCTACCTGCGTACCCTGTTCACCGATGTGCCCGGGTACGTCGATTCTCAACCAACTAAATTTGCTTGCATCGGGCACGTAAGGATCGGGCACGGTGCTCGGGCCTTGGCTAAGCACCAGCGCGTGATTGACCAGCGGCCCATCGCCGGTGACGGTCAATCGCGATCGGCCGATCTCGATCCCGTTGCGATAGATGACGATGAGTTGACTCGCTTGACTGAGCACAATGCTCACCGGTCCGGCCGGAGACAACTCGGGCTGCCATCGCTCACCTTCGGCGGGACCGAAGGATTCGGACTCGACTGGCTGGCCGCCCGCAAATTTTATCGGAACGAGATACCCAGGATGCGCAACCTCCGCAGGCGCGGTTTGCTCGCTGCCAATCACAACCGTCATTCCGTTTGGCGAGATTTCGTAGAGCTGCTGTGCAAACCTGCTGGGCAAGTGAATGCAGCCGTGCGATTCTGGATAGCCAGGCAATCCACCGGCATGCAGCGCGATCCCGCCCCACGTAAGCCGCTCCATGTAGGGCATTTGTGCGCCGTCATAGATCGTCGATTTATGTTCCTTTTGCTTCTGCAGGACCGTGAAGACGCCGGTAGGAGTCTGGTGACCGGGGCGGCCGGTGCTCACCGTAGTCGCGCCGATCAGGATCCCATTGCGATAAACATACGCTCGCTGTTCGGTGATGCTGACGACCATGGCAACCGGTCCGGTGGTCACGGCTTCGCCCATCCACAGGTACTCGCCTTTCTTCAGCCGGCTGATCGGCGTGTCGATCGGCACAGAGGCTCTTGCACCCCAAAACGGTACGGAATCGGTCTGCGCTCGTGCCTGTAGTGCCAACCCTGTCACACTTAGCACTACGCACAGCAAAGGAATCGCTCGCCACATGGCACACACCTGAACTTCCCCGCATCAATCGAGTCAACACGTAAGCTTACTTGCGCCGGAGTCAAACGTCTTGGTACTTTCCCGCCGTCTTTTTATCAATCTTGCGCTTGTTGGCCTTGCGTCTGGGTCCGCAGGAGCCGGCCTGGCTGTCGGACGTACAAACTCCACCGATGGCGGGGTTTCTTCCGGTTTACTGCAACGCGCGCTCGATGCGCTGGAGCTGCACAAGGACAGCATCAGCCACCGGGACTTCATTGGCGTCGCCGACTTCTCACTTCCGTCGAGTGCACCGAGGTTTCACTTGGTCAACCTGGCTGACGGCAGCGTGCGGTCGCACTTGGTGGCCCATGGACGCGGTTCCGATCCGACTCATACGGGATGGCTGCAGCGGTTCTCCAACGATCCTCGTTCGAACGCGACGTCCGATGGGGCCTATCGAACGGGTTCTCTTTATGAGGGAGGCCATGGCCACTCGATGCGGCTCGACGGGCTCGACTCGACCAACAGCAACGCAAGTTCCCGGGCGATTGTTGTGCACGGTGCGTGGTATGTAAATGAGGAAATGATTGGCCGCTCCGGCGTGCTCGGTCGAAGCCAGGGCTGCTTCGCCGTCGCCAATTCCAGCCTGCCCGAAATCATGTCGCGGCTTGCTCCCGGTCACTTGATATACGCGGGCAAAGCCTAGGGACGTTCACGCATCGGGGCCGGGGTCATCTTTACCCCTATCGTGCGTGTGGCAGCGCATCGGATGACTCCCATGATGCGTGAACACGCTCCTGTCATATTCCTACGCGGTCGAGAATAATCCAAAGCGATTCACAATCTCAGGGTCCGTCGGGCGCTACGCTTCCGGGCGACATCGAGGACATTGAGGCACCCATGGAAAAGACGGCGTTGTCATGTAGAAGCGAGGACACTACCTCGCTGGTGCCATCCATCTCGATCACACCGCGCATTTTGATCGTCGATGGCGATGAGATCGTATGTGCATCTCTCAAGGGTGAAATCGAGATGGCGGGATACGTCGCGTTGACGGCATCGAGCGGCGAGTCGGCCTTGGAGCTGTTGGAATCCAATTTTGCTCCTCTGGTCATCCTGGACAGGAATATGGGTGGTCTTGATGGACTGGAAGTTTGCCGGAGAATTCGGGGCGCGGAGCTATCCGAGTTATGTCTACATCATCATGCGAACGATTTTGGACGAAGAGGGCGATGTTATCGAAGGATTGAAAGCGGGTGCGGACGAGTGTGTGAGCAAACAAATATCGATGCGGCAGCTGATCGCAAGGTTGCAAACGGCGCGGCGTATCTTGTCATTGGAGCATGCTTTGAAGCACAAGGCGTCCGAACGGCGAAAAATGGCGATGACCGACTCTTTGACCGGTGCTTTCAACCGACGCTATTTGATGAAACATGCGCAGCGGGATCTGCGTAAGGCGCAGCTGTCTCGCGGACAATTTTCGCTGCTTGCATTGGATATCGATCATTTCAAGGCCATCAACGACCGCCATGGTCACGATGTGGGTGATGCCGTTTTAGTTGAATTCGTCAGCCGGCTTCGGGCTTGCGTGAAGCGACAAGATTGGTGCGCTCGCATGGGTGGGGAGGAATTCACGGTGGTGCTGCAGCGGGCGGACTTGCAGCGGGCGCGACGGGTCGCGGAACGAATTCGCGCGGCGATCGCGGCTATTCCCTTTCGGGTAGGGGGTCGCGACATTGCGGTGACAGTGAGTATTGGGATCAGTAGTTTGGCGTGCTGCGAGTACCCAGAGCAGGTGGGTGTCGAGTCGTTGCTTCACCAGGCCGACAAATGTCTGTATCGGAGCAAGCGGACAGGGCGTAACAAGGTTTCTGCGGCTTCGCGAACGGTGTCGTCTGATCCTGACGCTCAGGAGCGTCGTACCGGGGCTGCGATCATGGGTACGCCTCCGTATCGACCTCGCAAGTAGCTCCTGGCGATCAATTCCCGCTTGCGGGGTGCGGGGCCGGATCCAAATAGCGGTAGGAGCTTGCTGGCTGAGTCGCTGTCTTGATCGACCAACCATATTTGATCACGTCGCAGGAGTTCCAGATCCATGAGCGCGACATTGCGGCAGGTGAGCACGAGCTGGGCGCTGGAGACGTGCTGACTTTGCTGATGAAACGATTCCAAGAGATAGCGTGCCGCCAACGGATGGATTCCAGCGTCGAACTCGTCAATGATCAGACATTGGCTTTGCTGGACTGCGGAATACAACTGCGCGACGAGCAGCAGCAGCCGGCTGCGGCCTTGGGATTCCATTGCGCCGTCAAGCCAGACGGGGCCCAAACCCTGACGATCGTATTGAAACTCGATCGAGGGTTTTGGGCGAGGAGTGGGCGGGCCGATGGGGAGCGGATGCTCGGCGATGCGGACATCGCGCACTGAGGGATCGACGCCGCGAAGCAGTTCAAGGATTTTGTGCTTTGTACGGTGCTGGTCCAGCAAGCGTGCGATCCACTGGTCTTCGACCTCGCCACAGACGTCGAACAGCACGCTCATGCCGGTGAGAAACCAGCGCATGAGGGGAGACAATGCGGGCACGTCGAAGAGCGCTGCCGTTGTGAGGAAAAGCATGGTCGGGCGGGTGGCATGGCGCAGTCGTTCGCGGTCGCCGCTAAACTTGGAAGAAAAAGGGGCCCAGCGATCTTGGTGGGTCTTGGTGTCGTAGTGCCGCTCAAACCATCGCTGCGATTTACCGGTTCGGTATACCAACAGGCGCTCGAAGCGAATCGCTTCGGCATCGTAGGCAAAGGCGTAGCGATACCGAATCCCCGCGATCAGTAGCTCGATTTCAAATTCGGTGGGCTTGGAAATCGATTCCCGTGACTGGAAGGGCGAGTATTCACTGGCATAGCGCTCCGGGGTAAGGGAGTGCGAGTTCAGCACCAGCGCGCGCATGGTGGCGAGTGCGCGCAGCAGATTCGTTTTGCCGCTGCCATTCGGTCCAAACATTACGGCGGACTTGAGGAGCGTGGGTTGCTGCTTGATGCCAGTGTTGGCGCAATGGGTTGTGGCCAGCGCCCGATCGGATGAAGCGGAAAAGGTGAAGTATTGGGGTCGTAGAAACGATCGAAAATTCGATACCTTGAAGCCGATCAGCATGGATTCCCTTCGCGACGCCGAATTGATGCCCTACTCGACGGGGAATTCTGTCACAGAAGCCGCTGCGAAAATCCCTGAACTGGCATTCGTGGTTTACGCGTGGCCGCACTCGAGAAGCGCATTGGTGCGAAAAATTGCAGGGAAGGCTTTTAAACGCGTTTACGAATATATCAGCGCGCTTTTTCTTGTCGCGAATGTACGGTCGGACTCGCGCGATCATGCACTGCAACAGAGGTTGAAAACTGCGATCTTATTCGCGTGAGTGGACGCCGGCGCGTGATTCGATTGCGCCATGTACTTAAACGGATGTTGGTGCAAATGAGCAGACAAATCGTAAGTTGGGTCGCGCGATGCATGGCGGGAATCTGCGTGGCGTGCATGTTCAGCGCAGGTTCTGAGGCGGACGACAGGTCGTCGAGCTTGGGGCCCGGGTATGTCTCGGTGCTTGTGGGTGAGTCCTTCCCGGCGGGGTCGGAAGGTACCACAGGGCATGGCGGAACGCTGTCGGTGATTGCCGGCCACGAGTTCTCGGCGCATTTTCTCGCCGAAGCGAACCTGCAAGGATCCATTTTCGAGACCGGCGTTCACGGGGGTACCGATTACTACCAGCAGGTAGTGACCGTGGATGCCGTGTGGCAGTTGAGAGATCGACGGCAGTCGCTGTTCACGCCTTTCTTGTTGGTGGGGGCGGGACCGCTGCGCAATGATTATTATCCCAATAGTCGGGATGGGGTGGGGGCGGCGGCGGAAGCGGGGTTTGGTGTGGTGAGCGCGCCTTTGTCTTCGTACGGGCTGCGCTTGCGGATGGATGCGCGCTATGTGCATGACTTTCGTGAAGGCGGCCACGCGGAGCCGCGGGTGGTGGCGGGAATCGACATCCAGTTGGGCCGGGTCGAGCATCAGGTTGACTTCGCGCCCGCGCGGGTCGAGATCCGAGAAGTGGTGCGCGAGGTGGTGCGTGAGGTTCCCG
>CAZZWM010000067.1:0-21390 GCA_964657945.1 uncultured Steroidobacteraceae bacterium | reverse complement strand
GATGCGCACCGCGCCGATGCGCACGGCGGGTACGCCGACCCGTCAGCGTAGATCCTACCGGGAGTTCTCCGCCGTCCTCGAAGCCTCCAGCAACTGTGCCAGGTATTGCTGCCAGACGGCGGCCCAGGTGTGCGTTCCATGGCCGTGGGTTTGCTCGGATGCCGGCAGCAGGATGAAACGGCCATTCGGCACGCGCTTGATCTCGCGCTCGGCGATGCCGAGTTCCGGCGGGTTGATGAAGTCGTCGGCCGAGTTGATCTGCAGCAGCGGCGCCTTGATCTTCTCCAGGTCCTTCGAAGGGTCGTAATCGCGCGACGCGTCCAGCTGATAGAGCAGATCGTTGGCGTCCAAATCGGCCATCTGGCGCTCCATGTATTTCTTCGCGAACTCATCCGCAGCATCGCGCGTCGGCAGAGTCAGCTGCATTTGGATGGGCGCGCTGCCGGCGATCATGAGCAGCGCGGACGCCGTGCGCAGCGCCGACTGCGGCTCGCTGCTGTACTCGCCTTTGTTCCACTGCGGATCCGCGCGAATGGCGTCCATGACCACTTCGCGCCACAGGCGATTGCGCCCCGCCAGCTGCACCGGCAGACAGGCCAGCGGCATCAGCGCGTCCATGAAGTCCGGATAGGTCTCGCCCCACACGAAGGAATGCATGCAACCCATCGAGGTGCCGATGATCAGGCGCAGATGGTCGACGCCCAACCCCTTGGTGAGCAGCTGGTATTGGGCGGCCACCATGTCCGCATAGGCGTACTTGGGAAAGCGTGTATGCAGACCATCGCTGGGTTTGCTGGATCTTCCGTGGCCGATGCCATCCGGAAGAATGATGTAGTACTTTTGCGCATCCAGCAGCTGACCCGGCTGGAACAAGACGCCTGCGAAATGCTCGTTCAGCAGGCTGTGGCCCGAGCCGCCCGTGCCATGCAACCCCAGGACCGCGTTCAGCACATGACCTTGGGCATCCTTGCGCGGTTTGCCGAGGATGGTGTAATGAATGCGCAGTTCCGGCAACGTCTCGCCGGAGGCAAAGTGGAAATTCTCGATCACGAATTCACCGTCGACGCTTCGCGGCGCGGCGCCGGCCGCTTGCGCCCAGGACCCGCCCCATGCCAGGGCCGCGGCCAACGTGGCGATGCCGGCCATCCTGGTGTTCTGAAATTGCATCGGACTTGATCCTCAGGTTGTCTGCGCGTCGATGAATTGACCGTCGATCCCCTTGCCGAGCGCACTCAGCAAGTACAAAAAAGCGCCGCTGACCGACTCGGGCGTGGGCACGGAGTTCGGATCCTCAGCCGGATAGGCCGCCGCCCGCATGGCAGTGCGCATGCGCCCCGGATTGATGCTGTTGATGCGGATGTTCTTTTCGCTCTCCAGCTCTTCATACAACATGCCGCGGACCGACTCCAGACCGGATTTGGCGACTGCGTAGGCGCCCCAGAACGGGCGCGCTTTCTTCACCACGCCGCTGCTGACGAAAATCACCGAGGCATCGGCGGATCTGCGCAGCGCGGGCAACAGCACCTGGGTGAGGATGAACGGGGCGGTGAGATTCACGTGCAGGACCCTGCACCAGGTGGGCACATCGTACTGCTCCAGCGGCGTGCGATCGCCGAGCAGGCCCGCAGCGTGGACCAGACCATCGAGGCGGCCGAATTGCTCGCCGATCACCCGCGCCAGTTCGTCATACTCGCCGGCCCCGGCGGTCGCCAGGTCGATGACCGCCATGGCCGGCGTGGGTGCGCCCAGGCCCAAGATTTGATCGTAGACGCGCTCCAGCTTGGCGGCATTGCGCCCGCTCAAGATCACGGTGGCGCCGGCGCGGGCCGACTCGATTGCCAGCGCGCGCCCCAGCCCGCTGCTCGCGCCGGTGATCAAGATCACCCGTTCGTTCAGCAGGCCCGCGGTGGGTTCATAGCCGGTTGGAATCACGTCATTTCCCCCGAAATCGCGGCATGCCGCGCCGTTGTCCAAGCCAGATACAGTGCCCGCAAGCCGCGCGGCGGCGATCGCCCGCAGCGTTCGACGCCAAACGCGGCCAATACCTGCAGGTGACGCTGGCTGCCCCGATCGCGCGGCGACAGAGCGGCAGCGCAGCGTGCGTAGTGTGCGGCCGCCCGCTCCTGCAACCGCGAAAGATACGCGCTCAGCGCAGCGCCGGCCGGTTGCGCGGCCAGTGCCGCATTGTCTATGCCGGCGTCCATCAATTCTTCCACCGCAAAGACCACGCGGCCGGCGCGCGCTTCCATACGGTACTCCTCGATTGCCCGGGTCAGGTAATCGGCGACCGCCAGCTCACCGGCACAGGCGCGCACATCGGCTCCCGGATCGCTGAGTGCAGCGGCCACGATCAGAGGATTGGCGCGCAGGCGTTGCGCGTGCGGTGCGAGGTCCGAGGCGCGCTCCAGCGGCGCGCCGCTCGCTTCGAGAGCCGCCGCGTCGATGGCGGCTATCAAGGGCGCGAACGAATCGGCTGTGGCGCCGGGTAACGCCGCAAGATACTGAGTGATCGGATGCACGGCGGCAGCCCCCACCAGGCGGCGCATCTCCTGCTGCCACCAGGCCAGCTTGATTTGCGCGGCGCTGCGCTCGGTGCGGGGGTCCATCAGCGCGTTCCATTCGGCTTGCAGTGCGTAAACGCCCAGCAGCGGCGCCTGGGCCGCAGGCGCGGCGAACAACCAACTCAAGTGACGCACTGATCCGATCGGAATCGCGCGCGCCCGGTAGCTGGCATCAAGTGTCCTTGGGTTCATCGGGTAAATCCCGGGCATCGAGCCACTTGAGAAGATCGACCGGTTGCGCCAGGTGCGCATCCCCCCCCCAGGTCGCAGAGTCCTCTTCAGGCAGCAGGTAGCCGTAGTCGGCAATCAGCGCCGGCATATTTGCGGCGCGCGCCGCCTGCACGTCGCGCAGCGCGTCTCCCACGTAGATGCACTCTCCAGCCGCGACGCCGGCCAATTGCGCCGCATGCAGCAGCGGCATGGGGTGAGGCTTGCGTTCGGCCACCGTGTCGCCGCTCACCACGCACGCGAAACGCGCGCGCAGGTTCAGTTCATCCAACAAAGGCTCGGTGAGCCACGCCGGCTTGTTGGTCACGATGCCCATGCTCAGCCGGCGCAGGCTCAACTCGTCGAGCACCTGCCGCATGCCGGGGAACAGCCGCGTGCCGCGCGCCAGCGCGCCGCGGTAGATTTCCAGGTAGCGCTTTCGCAGCGTCTCGAAGCGCTCGCCTTCCGCATCCGGGAAGCCGGTCTTCACGATCTTTGCCGCTCCATGACTGACGGCGCCGCGCACCAAGTCAAAGGGCAGCGGCGACAGATGATTTTCCTGCCGCAGCGCATTCAGCGCGGCGACCATGTCGGGCGCGGTATCGAGCAACGTTCCATCCAAGTCGAACAACACCATCCGCAGCGCCAGGCTCATGCGGGTCGCTTGAAATGGGCCAGATAGTTGACGCCGGTATTGCTGGTCAGCCGATATGCGCGGGTCAGCGGATTGTAGGCGATGCCCATCAAATCCTGCAGCTGCAATCCCGCGTCGCGGCCCCAGCGGGCCAGTTCGGAAGGCTTGATGAATTTCAGATACTCGTGCGTGCCCTTCGGGATGGCGCCTGCGATGTACTCGGCGCCGATGATGGCCACCGCAAACGACAAGGGATTGCGGTTCAAGGTGGAAACGACGATGTCGCCGCCGGGCTTGGTGAGCGCCGCCAGGGAGGCGAGGGTGATGTCAGGCTGCGGAACATGTTCCAGCATCTCCATGCAGGTCACCAGATCGAAGGCGGCCGGCCGCTCGCGCGCCAGGTCCTCCGCGGCGACGCACCGGTACTCGACGCTGAGCTGCGATTCGAGCGCGTGCAGATGCGCCACGTCGAGCACCGCCTGCGATAAATCGATACCCAGTACGCGTGCATCCGCGCGCGCCATGCTCTCGGAGAGAATTCCGCCGCCGCAGCCCACATCGAGCACCAGCGCGTCCCGCAGCTTCACCTTGGTTTGCACGTAACCCAGGCGCAGCGGATTGAGTTCATGCAACGGCTTGGACGCGCCCTGCGGATCCCACCAGCTCTGTGCCAAGGCGGCGAACTTGGCCAGTTCGGCCGGATCGGCATTGCGCGAGGCCGCGTTCATACCCTTGCGCCTCGCCGCGAGGGCAGCTCGGACCAGTCGAGCCGGGTCAACTCGCCCTCGGACAACAGCTGCCGACCCGCAACCCACACATCGCGTACCAGATCGCGGCCGCCGTTGAATGCCAGCTGCGAGAGCACATCGGCCGCCGGTTGCATCGCGGGCGCCGCCAGATCCAGGCAACACAGATCGGCCCACTTGCCGGGTTCGAGGCTGCCGATCTCGGCGTCCAATCCCAGCGCCGCCGCGCCGCCGCGGGTGGCCGCATGCACGGCATCCCAGCCGCTCGACAGCAGCGCGGCCAAGCGCATCTCACCCCACACATCTTGACTGAGTGCGGCGAATCCGGCGCTGCCCAGCCCCAGGCGCATGCCCGCCGCCGCGAAGCCGGCGACCGGTGCCAGGCCGTGGCCGTTGCGCAGGTCGCCCTGCAGGCAAACGCTGACGGAAATACCGGTGCGCTGGGCCAACGCAATGTCCTGTTCGCAGGCATGCGTCATATGGACTGCGTTCAACGCCGGCGACAACAGCCCCAGCTGCCACAGCCGCTGCAAGGGTCTGGCCCCATGCTGCGCCAGCGATCGCTCGATCTCGGCGGCGCAGGTGTGCGCGTCGATCATGATGCCGGCATCGAGTTCATCGGCCAGCGTGACGAGCTTCGAGAGTGTTGCATCGCTCAACTGGTTGGCGTTCTGCGGCGCGAACACGGTCGACACCAAGGGATGGCCGACATACTCATCGCGAAAGCTCAAAGCCTGGGTCATCGATTGCGCGCTGCCCGATGCCCAGGGCGTGCGACCCTCGGCGACCGGCATGCCCACCACCACCCGTATGCCCTGTGCGGCGGCGGCCAGCGCGGTTGCGCGCGGAAAATGATGGCGGTCCGAGAAGCAGGTGATGCCGGCGCGCAGCATTTCCGCAATGGCCAACAGCACGCTGTCGTGCGCGAACTCGGCGCTGGTTTGCGGCGGCTCGAGGCCCGCTCCCTCCTGGGCGCCGCGAAACAGCGACAGCGCCGCATCGGCGCGCGCATTGATCATACCGGGCATGAGCAGATGCGACGGCCGCTGCAGGTTCACCGATGCGGCATAGCGCCGGCGCGCGAATACGGCGGGCAAAATATCGAGGATCCGGCCGTCGCGGACCACCAGTGAATGCTGCTCGAGCAACGCATGCCGAGCGTTCATGGGAGCGATCCATCGGGCCTCGATGCACAAATCCGCGGCAACTTCTGGCATCGCCGAAGTATATCGGCAAAAGCCCGACGTAATGCTTAAGACCGATGCCGACATGTGCTAGAATTCGCCCATGTTGAGGCCCTGTCTCGTCTCCTAAACCCGCTTAAATAGTGGCCCCTAGAGGCTCACCGGACTCTCGCAAAATGGCCGAGATCGCTCGCGAAATATTGCCCGTAAATCTCGAAGACGAGATGCGGAAGTCGTACCTGGATTACGCCATGAGCGTGATCGTGGGGCGTGCCTTGCCCGACGTCCGCGACGGCTTGAAGCCCGTGCATCGCCGCGTGCTGTTCGCCATGCGCGAACTGTCGAACGACTGGAATCGGGCTTATAAGAAATCCGCGCGCGTGGTGGGCGATGTCATCGGCAAGTATCACCCGCATGGCGATGCCTCGGTGTACGACGCCATCGTGCGCATGGCGCAAGACTTTTCCATGCGCTACATGCTGGTGGACGGCCAGGGCAATTTCGGTTCGGTCGACGGCGATCCGCCGGCGGCCATGCGCTACACCGAAGTGCGCATGTCGCGTCTGGCGGGGGAGCTGCTGGCCGACATCGACAAGGAAACGGTCGATTTCAACCCGAATTACGACGAGTCCGAGAACGAACCATCGGTGCTGCCGGCGCGCATACCGAACCTGTTGATCAACGGTTCATCGGGCATCGCGGTGGGAATGGCCACCAATATCCCGCCGCACAATCTCACTGAAATCATCAACGCCTGCATCGCGCTGATCGAAGATCCGGAACTGTCGCTGGCCGAGCTGTTGCAGATCGTCCCGGGCCCGGATTTTCCGACCAAAGGCTTCATCAACGGCACCCAGGAAATCGTCGCCGCCTACAAGACGGGACGCGGCAGGGTGCACATGCGCGCGCGCACGCACTTCGAGGATGTGGGCAAGGGCGACCGCCAGGCCATCATCATCACCGAACTGCCGTACCAGGTTAACAAGGCGCGGTTGATCGAAAAGATCGCCGACCTGGTGCGCGACAAGCAGATCGACGGCATCGCCTCCGACGGTTTGCGCGACGAGTCCGACAAGGACGGCATGCGCGTGGTGATCGAGCTCAAACGCGGCGAAGTGCCTGAGATTTTGCTCAACAATCTGTTTGCGCAGACCGAGATGGCGAAGGTGTTCGGCATCAACATGGTGGCGTTGGTCGATGGCCAGCCGCGTTTGCTGAGCCTGAAGGAAATGCTGGATGCTTTTCTGCGGCACCGGCGCGAAGTGGTCACGCGGCGCACGATCTTCGAACTGCGCAAGGCGCGCGAACGCGGACATATCCTCGAAGGCCTGGCGGTGGCGCTGGCCAACATCGACGAAATCATTGCGACCATCAAAGCGTCTGCGTCGCCGCCCGAGGCGAAGCTCGCCTTGACCTCGCGCAGCTGGAAATCCGGTTCCGTGCCCGAAATGCTGGTGCGCGCCGGCGAAATCTCCACGCGGCCGGACGGCGAAAGCAGCGCGTTAGGCATCGTGGCCGACGGCTACCGGCTCACCGATACCCAGGCGCAGGCCATCTTGGAAATGCGCCTGAACCGGCTGACCGGCCTCGAGCAGGACAAGATTCTGACCGAATTCCAGGAATTGCTGACGCAGATCCGGGATCTGTCGGACATTCTGGCGCGCCCCGAGCGGCTGCTGCAGGTGATCCGCGGCGAACTCGAATTCATCCGCGACACCTTCGGCGACAAGCGCCTGACTGAGATTCTGACCAATCACGAGGATCTCACCACCGAGGATTTGATCTCTCCCGAGGATGTGGTGGTGACGCTGTCGCATGGCGGCTATGCGAAAGCGCAGCCGATCTCCGACTATCAGGCGCAGCGTCGCGGCGGCCGCGGCAAGGCTGCGACCCTGGTCAAGGATGAGGACTTCGTCGACAAGCTGTTCGTGGCCAATACCCACGACACCCTGTTGTGCTTCTCCGACCACGGCAAGCTGTACTGGCTCAAGGTGTACCAACTGCCGCAGGCGAGCCGCGGTTCGCGCGGCAAACCCATCGTCAATCTGCTGCCGCTGCAGGAGGGCGAGCGCATCAGCGCGATGCTGTCCATCAAGGAATTCGAGGAAGGCAAGTTCGTGTTCATGGCCACCAGCCTGGGCACGGTCAAGAAAACCTCGCTGGCCATGTTCTCGCGGCCGCGCGCCAGCGGCATTATCGCCGTCGCGCTGGACCCGGGCGACAAGCTGGTCGGCGTCGCCATCACCGACGGCACCAAGGACATCCTGTTGTTCACCACGGCGGGCAAGGCCATCCGCTTCATGGAGGATGAAGTGCGTCCCATGGGCCGCGAAGCGGCGGGCGTGCGCGGCGTGAAGCTTGCCGACGATCAGCGCGTCAACGCATTGATCGTGGCCCAGGACGGCTACATACTCACGGCTTCGCAGAACGGCTTCGGCAAGCTCACGCCGCTCGATGATTTCCCCAAGCATGGCCGCGGCGGTCAGGGGGTGATTGCCCTGCAGATCACCGATCGCAACGGCCGCATGGTCGGCGCTCTGCTGGTCAATCAGGATGATGAAATCATGCTGATGAGCCAGAACGGCGTGCTGGTGCGAACGCCGGTGAAGGACATCTCCATCGTCGGGCGCAATACGCAGGGCGTGCGCCTGATCCGATTGGAGGAAGGCGATCAGCTCTCCGGGCTGGAGCGCATCGAAGGCTTGGCCGGCGAGAACGGCGCCTCGGATGACGTGCCGGCCGACGAGTCTGCGGGCGGCCCTGCGCCTGCCGCCGATTCATAGCGACGCATGCGTGCCTTCAATTTCTCGCCCGGACCCGCGGTACTGCCCCTCGAGGTCTTGGAGCAGGCGCGTGATGAACTGACCCACTGGCAAAAGAGCGGCATGTCGGTGATGGAGATCAGCCACCGCAGCAAGCCCTTCTTGGAGGTGGCGGCGACCGCCGAGGCGGATTTGCGCGAGCTGATGTCCATCCCGCCGAACTACAAGGTATTGTTCATGCAGGGCGGCGCGTCGGCGCAATTTTCACTGGTGCCCATGAATTTGAGCGCCGCCGCCGACACGGTCGACTACATCGACACCGGCCATTGGTCGAACAAGGCCATCGACGAAGCCCGGCGCTACGCTCAGGTGCACATCGCCGGCGATGCCGGCGGCCGGTACACCCAAGTGCCGGCCGCGGCTGAACTGCGCTTCAGCCGCACTGCCGCGTATGCCCATTACACGCCGAATGAAACCATCAGCGGCGTCGAATTTTCTTACCTGCCCGACAGCGGCGCTGTGCCGTTGGTGGCCGACATGTCCTCCAGCATCCTGTCCTGTCCCATCGATGTGTCGAAGTTCGGCATGATTTACGCCGGTGCGCAGAAGAACATCGGCCCTTCCGGACTGGTGGTTGTCATCGTGCGCGAAGACCTGCTCGGCAGGGCGCGCCGCGAAACGCCGCATGTCTTCGATTATCAGGCGGTGGCCGAAAATCAGTCGCTGCTCAACACCCCACCCACCTTTGCCTGGTACATGGCCGGGCTGGTGTTCAAGTGGCTGAAGAAAGCCGGCGGGGTCGCCGCCATCGGCGAGCAAAACAGGCAAAAGGCCGCTGCGCTGTACGACGCCATCGATGCTTCCGCTCTGTACGATAACTGCGTGGCGAGGGATGCGCGTTCCCGGATGAATGTGACCTTCAACCTGGCGAATCCGCAGCTCGACACGGCGTTTCTTGCCGCGGCGGCCGAAGCCGGCTTGCATGGCTTGAAAGGACACCGCATTCTGGGCGGCATGCGCGCCAGTCTGTACAACGCCATGCCGCTGTCCGGGGTCGAACGCCTGATCGCCTTCATGCGCGAGTTCGAGCGCAATCACGCATGAAGAAGAAATCCAGGGCTGCCAAAAGGCCGCCCGCAAAGCACGGCGGCAAGGCGGTGGTCGGTGCGGCGCCGACGACCCCCGGCCTCGGCCGCATTCGCGACAGCATCGATGCCATCGACGCGCGCATCCATGCGCTGCTCAATGAGCGCGCGCGCTTTGCGCAATTGGTGGGTATTTCCAAATCGGCCTCGGGAAAGGCGGTTGACTTCTATCGTCCGGAGCGCGAAGCCGAGGTGCTGCGCCTGGCCCTGACCCGCAATCAGGGGCCGTTGCGCGACGAAGAAATTGCGCGCCTGTTTCGTGAAATCATGTCGGCGTGTCTGGCGCAGCAGGAGCCGCTGAAGGTTGCCTTCCTGGGACCCGAAGGCACTTTCACCCAGGCCGCCGTGCTCAAGCATTTCGGCTCATCGGTACGCTCGCTGCCGATGGCTGCGATCGATGAGGTATTCCATGAAGTCGAGGGTGGAGTCGCCGATTTCGGCGTGGTGCCGATCGAGAATTCCAGCGAAGGCACGGTGAATCACACCCTGGACATGTTCCTCACGTCGGGGCTGAAAATCTGCGGCGAAGTCGAGCTGCGCATCAATCACCACCTGATGGGCCGCATGGCCGGCATGCAGGACATCGAGCGTATTTGCGCGCACCCGCAAGCCCTGGCGCAGTGCCGCGGCTGGCTGGACGAGCATCTGCCCGATGTCGAGCGCGTGGCGGTATCGAGCAATGCCGAGGGAGCGCGGCGGGCGCGGGATGAGCGGGGCAGCGCGGCCATCGCCGGCAAATCCGCCGCCGATATCTATGGACTCACCTTGCTTGCCAATGAGATCGAAGACCGCGCCGACAACACCACGCGGTTCTTGGTCGTGGGCCGCAAGCTGTTCAGCGCCAGCGGCGTGGATCGCACCACGCTGTTGGTATCGACCAGCGACACGGATGATTCCGGCGCACTGTTTCAGCTGCTGGAACCTCTGGCGCAGCATCGCGTCAACATGACCCGCATCGAGTCGCGCCCGTCGCGCAAACGCAAGTGGGATTACGTGTTCTTCATCGACATCGAAGGTCATGTCAGCGACGCGCCGGTGGCGAAAGCCCTGGCCGCCTTGGAATCCAGGGCCTCGCTGTTCAAGGTGCTCGGATCCTATCCGCGGGCGGTGCTTTGACGCAGCATTTCGATGTGCAGCCGGCGACGCGGGTCTCCGGCGTCGTTGCGGTACCCGGCGACAAGTCCATTTCACATCGCGCATTGATGCTGTCCGGCATCGCGCAAGGCACCAGCCGGGTGAGCGGCTTTCTCGCCAGCGAAGATTGCCTGGCCACCTTGACGGCCATGCGCGCTCTGGGCGTGCGCATCGATCAATCCGCACCCACCGAGGTCATCGTGCATGGCGCGGGCCTGCGCGGCTTGAAGGCAGCTGCCGGACCCCTGGACATGGGTAATGCCGGCACCGCCATGCGATTGTTCACCGGATTGCTGGCTGCACAGTCCTTCGCTTCCCAATTGATCGGCGATGAGTCGCTGATGCAGCGGCCGATGGAGCGGGTGGCCAAGCCGCTGCGGGAAATGGGCGCCGATGTGCGTACTCATAACGGCACGCCTCCGGTGGACATCGGCGGATCCCGCGCGCTGCGCGGTATCGACTACGTCATGCCCATGGCCAGCGCCCAGGTGAAGTCGGCGATTTTATTGGCGGGGCTGTACGCCGACGGACCCACCCGCGTGACCGCGCCGGCCGTGAACCGCGATCATAGCGAGCTGATGCTGGCCGGCTGCGGCGTGAAAATCGAGACACAGGGCCTGCGCACCACGCTGCATCCGCCCGAACGCCTGCGAGCCCAGAACATCATCGTGCCCGGCGATTTTTCATCCGCCGCGTTCTTCATCGTGGCCGGCTTGCTGGCCGCGCCACGGGAAGGATTGCTGATCCGCAACGTCGGCATGAACCCCACGCGCACCGGGTTGCTCGATATATTGCGCAGCATGGGCGCCGACATCGAGGTTCTGCAGGCACGCCTCAGCGGCGCCGAGCCGGTCGCGGACCTGAAGATTCGCGCCTCCAAGTTGCACGGCGTCGCGGTGCCGGCCGACCTGGTGGCCTTGGCCATCGATGAGATTCCGGTGTTGTTCATCGCCGCGGCCTGTGCCGAGGGCGAAACCTTGGTGAGCGGCGCCGAGGAGCTGAGGGTCAAGGAAAGCGACCGGATCGCCGCCATGAGCGCGGGATTGGGCACCCTGGGCGTGGTGCATGACGTCATGCCCGATGGCATGCGCATCGAGGGCAGGCCCGACGGGGCCGCCTTTGGCGGGGGCGTCATCGACAGTTTCGGCGATCATCGCATCGCCATGTCGTTTGCGGTGGCGAGTCTGCGGGCATCCGCCCGCATTCAGGTGCTCAACGTCGCGAACGTGGCCACCTCGTTTCCGGGTTTCGTGTCCTTGGCCGCGTCCATCGGCATCTCGATTCGCTCATGACCGTCCCCATCATGACCATCGACGGGCCTTCCGGGTCGGGCAAGGGCACCGTGGCCCGGGCGGCCGCCATCACCTTGGGGTGGGGATTGCTGGACAGCGGCGCCTTGTATCGTCTGGTGGCGCTGGCGGGGCGGCGGGCCGGGATCGGCCTGGACGATGGGCAGAAGTTGGCCGAACTGGCGGTAAATTTCGATATCCGCTTCGGCTCAGACGCAAGCGGGGAGGAAATCGTCTGGCTTGACGGAGACGAGGTCACCCGCGACATCCGCACCGAAATGGCGGGTAACGACGCATCCAAGGTGGCGGCGCTGCCGGGGGTCAGGGCGGCCCTGCTGGAGCGTCAGCGGCGCTTCGCCATAGCCCCCGGCTTGGTGGCGGACGGGCGGGACATGGGGACGGTGGTATTTCCCCAGGCACAGATCAAGATTTTCCTCACTGCAAGCCCCGAGGAGCGAGCCCAAAGACGGTATAAGCAGTTGAAACAAAAGGGGGTTGCTGCTAACCTTGCCGCCCTTTCGCGAGAGATAGCGGAGCGGGATCAGCGCGATTCTACCCGCGCCATCTCGCCTCTGGTCGCCAGCGCCGACGCCATCTCGCTGGACACAACGGGCTTGGGCGTCGATGAAGTGATTGGGCGGGTGGTGCAAATCGCGCGCGGGCGCATCGCCTAAGGTCTGATACGAATTGGTTGCGGCTTTCAGGGAATGGATGCCGTTTTTTGGTAACCCTCAGGCACGCCGGATTTGTGCTTAGGATCTGATAAGAGAAAACATGACTGAAAGTTTTGCGGAACTGTTTGAACAAAGCATTGCGAGCCAGCGCATTCGTCCTGGCACCATTCTCAACGGGCTGATCGTCGAAGTCGGACAAGACTACGTCATCGTCAACGTCGGACTGAAGTCCGAAGCGGTGATTCCGTCCGATCAATTCAAGAATGAAAAGGGTGAGATCGAGGTCGCCGTCGGCGAAACCGTCGAAGTCGCTCTGGACAGCGTCGAAGACGGATCGGGCGAGACACGGCTGTCGCGCGAAAAAGCCAAGCGCGCCCGCACCTGGACCCGGCTCGAGACCGCGTTCGAGAAGCAGGAAGTCGTCATCGGAATCATCACCGGCCGCGTCAAAGGCGGCTTTACCGTCGAGATCGACAACGTACGGGCGTTCCTGCCCGGTTCGCTGGTGGATGTGCGCCCGGTGCGCGATCCGTCGTATCTCGAAAACAAGCCGCTCGAGTTCAAGGTCATCAAGCTCGATCAGAAGCGCAACAACGTGGTCGTCTCGCGCCGCGCGGTGGTGGAGCAGGAATACAGCGCCGAGCGTTCGGCATTGCTGGATAATTTGCAGGAAGGCGCCGCCGTCAAGGGCGTGGTCAAGAACCTCACCGATTACGGCGCGTTCGTCGACCTGGGCGGCATCGATGGTTTGCTGCACATCACCGACATGGCCTGGAAGCGCGTCAAGCATCCGTCCGAGGTGGTGAAGGTCGGCGAGGAAATCGACGTGCGCATCTTGAAGTTCGATCGCGAGCGTCAGCGCGTGTCCTTGGGCTTGAAGCAACTGGGCGCCGATCCTTGGCAGAACATCGCCCGCCGCTACCCGGCCAACACCCGACTGTTCGGCAAGGTCACCAACATCGCCGACTACGGCTGCTTCGTGGAAATCGAAGAGGGCGTGGAAGGCCTGGTGCATGTCTCGGAAATGGATTGGACCAACAAGAACGTCAATCCCGCCAAAGTCGTGCATGTCGGCCAAGAGGTCGAGGTCATGGTGCTCGACATCGACGAAGAGCGCCGCCGCATCAGCTTGGGCGTGAAGCAGTGCAAGGCGAATCCTTGGAAGGAATTCGCCGACAACTACAATCGCGGCGACAAGGTCAGCGGGCAGATCAAATCCATCACCGATTTCGGCATCTTCATCGGCCTGGCCGGAGGCATCGATGGTCTGGTGCACCTGTCGGACATCTCCTGGGATATGCCGGGCGAAGAGGCGGTGCGCAGCTATCAAAAGGCGCAGCAGGTCGACGCCATGGTGTTGTCGATCGATCCGGAGCGCGAGCGCATCAGCTTAGGGATCAAGCAACTCGCCAAGGATCCGTTCTCGGCCTACATCGCCGAACATCCGAAGGGCACCATAGTCAAAGGTGTGGTTCGCGAAGTCGATGCCAAGGGCGCCATCATCGATCTGGGCAACGGCGTGGACGGTCAGCTGCGGGCCTCCGAGCTGTCGCGTGACCGGGTCGAGGATGCACGCCTGATGCTGAAGGTCGGCGAGGAAGTCGAAGCGCGCTTCACCGGCGTGGATCGCAAGGGCCGCAGCATCTCGCTGTCCATCAAGGCCAAGGATATCCACGAGGAACAGGAAGCGATGCAAAATTATCGGACCGATTCATCGACCGGGACGAGCTTGGGAGATCTTCTGAAAGAGCAGATCTCCGGTCAGGATTGAGGGACCCAAGGCACGCGCGGCGTGGTTGCGTCGCGCGTGCCCTCATAAAGTATGTCTAGTGATGCCCACGGATCGATAATGACCAAATCGGAACTCATCGAGATCATTTCGGCCAAACAAAAACACCTGCCCGCCAAGGATGTGGAGCTCGCCGTCAAGCAGCTGCTGGAAATCATGAGCGATGCGCTGGCGACCGGCGAGCGGATCGAGATACGCGGCTTCGGCAGCTTCTCGCTGCACTTCCGTCCGCCGCGTCAGGGCAGGAACCCGAAGACCGGTGAAGCCGTTGCGCTGGCAGGCAAGCACGTCCCGCACTTCAAGCCGGGCAAAGACCTGCGCGAGCGAGTCAACGACGGGGCGGATCAGCCGATCCGCGACTAGCCCCGAAAAATATCGCGGGCAAATGGCCGACATATCCCTGCTGACATGGATGTTGGTGCTCGCAGCGCTGGTGATCGGAATACTGGCGGGACATTTCGGTTGGGGCAAACGCTGGCCCGCTTCCCTGAGCAAGCTGCATCCCGATTATTTGACCGGTCTCGACTATCTGGTCACCGAGCAGCCCGACCGCGCGCTCGACATGTTTCTCAAGCTGATGGATGCCAATGCCGACACCATCGAGACCCATTTCGCTCTCGGGTCTCTGTACCGGCGGCGCGGCGAAGTGGAGCGCGCGATCCGCATTCATCAGAATCTGCTGGCGCGTGAAGAGCTGCCCTCGGAACACCGCGAACAGGCGCTGTTGGCCCTGGCGCGCGACTACCTTCGCGCCGGCGTTTTGGACCGTGCGGAAGCCCTGTTTCAGCAGGTGAGCGAAGTGCCGCGGCTGCGCGCCAGTGCCCTCGATGCGCTGCGCGGCGTCTACGAGCGGCAGCACGACTGGCAACAGGCGCTGGATGTCTACCGGCAGCTGCTGAAGATCAAGGCCGCGCCGCCGCCCTCCGTGGCCGCCCACTATCTATGCGAGCTGGCAAGCGCCAGCCTCGAACGGCAGGAGATTCCCGCGGCGCGGCGTCTGCTCGAGGAAGCCGGCGAGCTGACCGCGCCTTTCCCCCGCGCGGATGTGCTGCGCGCGCAAATCGCCGAGCGCGAGGGCGATTCCGCCTTGGCGGTGCGCTTGCTGCGATCGGCCATGACGGTGTCGTCCGCCCTGTTGCAGGAGCAGCTGCCGCACCTGCTGCGCCTGACCGCCGGCAGCGCCCGGAACGACATATTGGAACAGCTGGTGATCGAAGCGCAATCGCGCGATCCCGGCGAGTCGAAGCGTCTGGTATTCGCGGCGATTTCAGCCGGATTATCCGAGGCGCCGGCGCTGCAGGGCTCGATCGCCAAGGTCTTTTCGCAGGATCCCACGCTGCAGGCGATGTGGCAGGCGCAGTCCGGCCGCCACGATCGTGCTGCCCAGGAGATCGGCGCGCTGCTTGCGCAGGCGGAGAAATACCGCTGTAATGAATGTGGATTTTCCGGCCGCAGTTTTTATTGGAATTGTCCCGCTTGTCACGCGTGGGATAGTTTCGAGGCTTACGCCATCGTGAAATTGCGTTGAGAGGCAGAATCATCCGGCGGCGCAACCCGGCGAAATCGTTTATCCTTCGAAGATGACCAGCAAAGTAAAAGCAGTGGTATTCCCGGTCGCAGGACGCGGCACGCGATTTCTCCCCGTCACCAAGGCCAGCCCAAAGGAAATGCTGCCGGTGGTCGACAAACCGCTCATCCAATACGCGGTCGATGAAGCCCTCGCGGCCGGCGCCGACACGCTGGTGTTCATCACCGGCAGTTCCAAGCGCGCCATCGAGGATCATTTCGATTCGAACCCGGAGCTGGAGTCCGTGCTGCAGGCCCAGGGCAAGCAGGAACTGCTGGACACCTTGCGCGGAATTCTACCCAGTTGGGCATCCTGCGTTTACATCCGCCAGCCGGCCCCGTTGGGTCTCGGCCATGCCGTGTTGTGCGCGCGTCCCGTGATCGGCAACGCGCCCTTCATGGTGCATCTGGCAGACGACCTGATCGACGCCGAGGTTCCCTGCCTGCGACAAATGGCCGACGTGCATGAAAAGTATGGCGGCAGCGTGCTCGGCGTGCAAAACGTGCCGATGCACGACACCGACAAGTACGGCATCGTCACCTTGGAAAAAACCATGGCTCCGCGCATCGGCAAGATGTCGCACATCGTGGAGAAACCCAAGCCCGACAAGGCGGCCTCGACGCTGGCAGTGGTCGGCCGCTATCTGCTGTCCGGATCCATATTCGAAGATCTGGCCAAGATCGGCAAAGGCGCCGGAGGCGAGATTCAGCTGACCGATGGCATCGCGCGCCTGATGCAGCGCGAGACCGTGTATTCATTCGAGTTCGAAGGCAAGCGCTACGATTGCGGCAGCAAGCTCGGATACCTGCAGGCCACCGTCGAGTATGGCCTGAAGCATCCGAGCCTGGGTACCGAGTTTGCGCAATACCTGAAGGCTTTCGTTCCGAAACTTTAGTTAGCGGAAGCGGCCCGGGCTCGGCCTTGACCCGCGCTGCGGCTGACCGAAGCTGCGCGTCCCGGAGCCCGACCCGGCGCTGCCGGAGCTCGACGGCCTGCGGCGTTCGCCGCCATTCCCGCCACCGCCATGTCGGTGCTGGCCGTTTTGATGCGGGCGGTTACCGTGCTGGCGTTCTGCGTAGGAGCGTTCGCCGTTCGGCGGCAGTGCCGCAGACTCGAGAATCTTGAAGACCGGTGTCGGCAACGTCGGGATGGGGCGGCGCAGGACACGTTCGATGTCGCGCAGGAATCCGGTTTCATCCGCGGACACCAGCGAGATCGCCTCGCCATTGGCGCCGGCACGACCGGTGCGGCCGATGCGGTGCACGTAATCCTCGGGCACATTGGGCAATTCATAGTTGACCACTTGCGGCAACTCCTTGATGTCCAAGCCGCGTGCGGCAACCTCAGTCGCCACCAGACAAGTGACCTGTCCGCGTTTGAACATATCGAGCGCCTTGACTCGCGCAGCCTGACTCTTGTTGCCATGAATGGCGGCGGCCTGAATGCCGGCGCCTTCGAGTTGTTGCGCGAGCCGATTGGCGCCATGCTTGGTACGCGTGAAGATCAGAACCTGGCGCCACTGCCCCTCTTGAATCAGGTGCACCAGCAGGTGACGCTTCTGTTCCTTCTGCACCCGGTAGGCGCGCTGTTCCACCAGTTCGATCGGCGCATTGCGCGGCGCCACCTGGATCGACAGAGGATTGTGCAGCAGCTTTTCGGCCAGCCCGCGAATATCGTCCGAGTAGGTGGCCGAGAACAGCAGGTTCTGGCGCTTTTGCGGCAGTAATTTGATGATCTTGCGGATGTCGTTGATGAAGCCCATGTCGAGCATGCGGTCGGCTTCGTCCAGCACCAGCACCTGCACCTTGGACAGATCCAATGCGCGCTGTTGCGCCAGATCCAGCAGGCGGCCGGGCGTCGCCACCAAAATATCGCAGCCGTTGCGCAACGCAGTGATCTGCGGATTGATGCTCACGCCGCCGAAAACCTGATAAGTGCGCAGCTGCGTGTGCTTGCCGTAGTCACGCGCACTCTGCGCCACTTGTGCGGCGAGTTCGCGGGTTGGGGTGAGTACCAGCGCACGCGACGCACGCTGCGTGCCGGTGGCGGGGTCCAGCGCCAGGCGCTGCAGGATGGGCAGTACGAAGCCGGCGGTTTTGCCTGTGCCGGTTTGGGCGCCGGCGAGCACGTCGCGGCCTTCGAGCACGGCCGGAATGGCTTGGAGTTGAATGGGTGAAGGCGAGTCGTAGCCCTTATCGGCGACAGCACGCAGCAATTCGGGCGACAGCCCGAGATCGGAAAATGACATTGTAAAACCTTATAGATTTGGACTCGCACGACGGCGCCAGTGGCTGCCGCAGCGGTCAGGAGCGAGGAGGGTAAAAAAACGAAGTGCGCCTAAGACGGACCGCGAACTCAAGGTGGTACCGACCGAGTACCAACCACAGAAGTCGGAAGGATGCTACACGAAAACGCAGCGCGCGTCCATGTGGGCTGCGTCAGCGATGTCGGGCATAAAGGCTCTGCCCATCACACTATGTATCGTCACAACGGCGCAGACTGGTGGATTGCTGCATCAATGGCGAAGAACATGGCGATCCCGTTGCTTGGAGTCTTGCTGGTCGATGACGATGATCTGGTTCGCGAGGTGCTCGGCATTCGCCTGGCGGGCCAACCCAACCTGCATATTGTTGCATCGGTGGCGAGTGGGGAAGAGGCGATATCCGCCGCGCAGCGTCTCAGGCCCGATCTGATCGTGTTGGATCTGTGTTTGCCGGGACTGAGCGGGCTGGACACGTTGCGCGCCCTCGTCAATTCGCAACCCAAAGTCCGCGTCATCGTGCTGTCTGCAAATCGATTGCCCGAACAGGTCCGGGCTGCATTTGCTGCCGGAGCCTCGGGCTACGTACTCAAGCACTCCTCAGGGTTCGATGTCATCGAGGCGATTGAAGCCGCCGCCGCCGGGCGGCAATATGCCTCGCCGGCGGTCCGCGGCTGCTTCATGAACCCCGGCGACCCGCGCGCTCAACCGCCGGCTGCATCCTTGCCTGCAGCCAAGGCGTCATAAACCATGGACAAGCACAGCAGCGGTTTGCAGAAGGCGGCGCAGAAGATCCGCAGCCGTCGAACTCTGCTGCAGGCGGGCGCACTGCAGAGCGCCATTTTCAACAGCGCCAACTTCTCGAGCATTGCGACCGACGCCAAGGGCGTGATACAGATTTTCAACGTAGGCGCCGAGCGCATGCTCGGCTATGCGGCCGCGGACGTGTTGAACCGTATAACACCGGCCGACATCTCCGATCCCCAGGAAGTGATCACCCGGGCACTTACCCTGAGCAGTGAGCTGGCCACTCCCATCGCACCGGGTTTCGAGGCGCTGGTGTTCAAGGCTTCGCGCGGTATCGAGGATATCTACGAACTCACCTACATTCGAAAGGACGGCAGCCGCCTTCCAGCCATCGTATCGGTCACCGCCTTGCGCGACGCCCAGGGAGTCGTCATTGGGTATCTGTTGATCGGGACCGACAACACCGCGCGCAAGCACGCGGAGGAAGCGCTGCAGAAGGCCGGTGCCCTGCAACGCGCGATCTTCAACAGCGCCAACTTCTCGAGCATCGCAACGGATGCCAAGGGCGTGATACAGATCTTCAATGTAGGTGCGGAAAGGATGCTTGGCTATGCAGCAGCGGAAGTGGTCGACAAGATCACGCCCGCCGACATCTCCGACCCGCAGGAAGTCATCGATCGGGCTGCCGCGCTGAGCAGCGAGCTCGCCACGACGATCGCGCCGGGATTCGAGGCACTGGTGTTCAAGGCTTCGCGGCGTATCGAGGACATCTACGAGCTGACTTACATCAGAAAGGATGGCAGCCGCTTTCCGGCCATCGTGTCCGTCACGGCTCTGCGTGATGCCGAAGACATCATCATCGGTTATTTGCTCATCGGCACCGACAATACCGGCCGCAAGCGCATCGAGGCAGAGCAGACCGAATTGGCGCAGCGCCTCCGGGACAACCAGTTCTACACCCGGTCTTTGTTCGAATCCAACATCGATGCTCTCATGACGACCGACGCGCCGGGCATCATCACCGACGTCAACAAGCAGATGGAATCGCTGACCGGCTGCACGCGCGACGAGCTCATCGGCGCACCATTGAAGAACTTCTTCTCCGATCCGGCGCGCGCGGCCGCCGGCATACAGCTGGCCTTGAGCAAGCGCAAGGTGACTGATTACGAGTTGACGGCGCAGGATCGGGACGGAAAGAGGACCGTGGTGTCCTACAACGCCACCACGTTTTACGACAGAGACCGCAAGCTTCAAGGGGTGTTCGCTTCCGTAAGGGACATCACCGAACGCAAGCAGTATGAGAAGTCGCTACGGGAAGCGACCCGCGCCGCGGAAGAGGCGAACAGCGCAAAGAGCGAATTCCTGGCCAACATGAGCCATGAAATTCGCACGCCCATGAATGCGGTGATTGGCTTGGCGTACCTGCTGGAGCGAACCACGCTCGATCCGGACCAGGCGTCCTTCCTGCGAAAAATAAAAATCGCGAGCGATGCGTTGCTTTCGGTCATCAATGACGTGCTCGATCTGTCGAAAATAGAAGCGGGCGAATCGTTGATCGAAACCGCCGTGTTCAGCCCGCGGGATGTTTTGACCGGCGTGGTCGATGTGATGAAGATACACGCCGATGCGAAAGGCATCGACTTCAATTTGACCATTCTCGACGAGCTGCCGGCAGAGTTGTCAGGCGACGCGACCCGCTTGAAACGGATCCTCACCAATCTGGTCTCCAACGCGATCAAATTCACCGATCAGGGCAGCGTCGAAATAAGCGTGCGCCAAATGCCGACGACACCCCGCAAAGCGGTGCTGTGCTTCACGGTGAGTGACACCGGGATCGGCATCGCAGCGGAGGCCTGCGAACGTCTTTTCACGCCGTTTGCACAGGCCGATGCCTCGATAACCCGGCGCTACGGAGGCACCGGTCTCGGCCTGTCGATCGTCAAGCACCTGGCGGAACTCCTGGGCGGCGAGGTTGTGGTCACCAGCACTCTCGGTGTCGGCAGCCGCTTCATGGTCACGCTCCAATTCGACACCGTCAACCAGGCTTCATCGGCTGCGGCACAGACCACGCCGGACGCGTCCGATGATTGCACCCTCGATGGTGTGCGCATCCTGGTGGTGGACGACAGCGACATCAATCGGGAAGTCGCCAAACGCATACTGGAACTTCAGGGAGCCGGCGTGGTGCTGGCCGCCGACGGCCAGGCTGCCGTCAATCTGCTGAAGGCAAAGCCCTACGAATTCGATGTGGTGCTGATGGATGTGCAGATGCCGTTACTGGATGGCTTGACGGCCACCCGGCTCATTCGGCGCGAACTGAGCCTGGTCGACCTGCCCATCATAGCGTTGACGGCCGGTGCGCTCAGCAGTGAACGGCCGAAGGCCATCGCGGCGGGGATGAACGACTTCATCACCAAGCCCTTCGATCCGCGCGGCTTGGTACGCGCCGTGCGCGACCAGGCTCGTCGCTCCAATTCTCCGGCGCATCGCCGTCTGCCTGCCGCTGCTGCCGCACCCGGTACCGTGAGCGCATGGCCGACGATGCAAGGCATCGACTATGCCGCAGTGCGCGCCATGCTCGGCGACGACGCCGGACTGTTCCATTCTCTTCTCGCACGGCTGATCAGCGATTTTGCCGATGTGACTCAGCCCGCCGCAGGGTACGGGCGCGGGGAGCTCATCGGCCGCGCC
>CAZZWM010000066.1:0-21471 GCA_964657945.1 uncultured Steroidobacteraceae bacterium | reverse complement strand
CTAGAAATCGGTTTCGTTGATTTCGCGAACCACGGCCACCAGATCGGGGCGCCGCTGCGGATGCAGTTTCTTGATTTCGCTGCGGATGGAGTCGAGCGCCATTTGCAGGCTGCTGACGTCGTTGCAGAACTCCACGACGTCGGCCAAATCCTGACCGGCGGTGCCGAACACATCCAGACAGAAGTTGGACAGCGCGAAGCGCGCCTGGCTGGGCGAAATTCCGGGCTTGAAGCGCAGCCGCTCGCTGATGGAGTCTGCCGCCGAGGGAGACGGCTCTCCCGAGCCCGCCCCCGTTTCCACGAGTTTATTGCCCATGGCCAAGCCTAGCCCATGGAGCCGGTCCTTACCAGAGGCTACCTTTCCAGCAGCTTGATCTTGTCCTTGACCCCTTCCCACTGTTTGGCATCAGCGGGCGCCGCTCTCTTCTCGCTGATGACGGGCCAGTTCTTCGCCAGCTCGGCATTCAGCTGCTTGAACTCTTCCTGACCGTCGGGGATCTCTTCCTCGGAATAGATGGCCTCGACCGGGCATTCCGGTTCGCACAAGGTGCAGTCGATGCACTCGTCGGGATCGATCACCAGGAAATTCGGACCCTCGTGGAAACAGTCGACGGGGCACACCTCGACGCAGTCCATGTATTTGCACTTGATGCAGCTTTCAGTGACCACGAACGCCATGACTTATCCTTCCATTTCCACGTTGATGAAGAACTATTCTGCCACAGCCCGCATCGAGCGGCTTTTGAGCTCGGTGAAGTGGTGGTCTTCGCGCCCGGCGGCGCGATCTGAGAAATATTGCCGCAGAGTGAATTCGCCGCTGGGAAACGCCAGATCCGACCAGGGGATGTCGGCTTCGTCGTACAGGCGCACCTCGAGACTCTCGATGCCCGGCGCAAACTCGGGCTTGAGCAGCCTGGCGCGGAACATGACATGCACCTGGTTGGCGCGGGTCACATTCACCACCGCCAGGAGCGAGGTTACCTCGACCGTGGCCAAGGCCTCTTCCTGGCATTCGCGCGCCGCTGCCTGCTGCATGGTCTCGCCGTTTTCCATAAAACCGGCAGGCACCGTCCAGAACCCAAGCCGCGGCTCGATGGCGCGCCTGCACAACAGAATTTTGTCTTGCCACTCGGGCACGCAGCCGAGCACCAACAAGGGGTTCTTGTAGTGAATGGTATTGCAACTGGTGCAAACGAATCGCGGCAGATGATCCCCGGGGGGGATCTTCGACTCGACCGGCGCGCCGCAATGACTGCAGAAATTCAAAAGTGATCCATTGAAAAAATATTCTGGTGCCCGGAGAGGGAATCGAACCCACACCCTCGCAAAAGGACCGGATTTTGAGTCCGGCTACGGGCAACGTAAGTATATGTTTTTACACAAAATTGCCTGGAATTTTTCGCATATGTGTAACTGAACGTGTAAATCTCAAAGCTTGCACATGAGCCCTTCACGCCCGGAAATTGGGTGCGCTACGCATCTTCCGGCAGAGCATCCCGATATCTTACCTTGTCTCGGCCGGCGTGCTGGGGTAGTTGGACCTACCCGAAGCGCTGGCACTGTGGGAGAGACGCGAGCGTGCCGTGCGGAGATTTTGGCGTCCGTCCGCGTGGCGGAAGCTGCGCTTGCGTGGCGAGGGTCGCCTGCCCGACTCGATGAAATCCGGCTCTTGCGTTGCGCTCTGACTTAAACTCGACTCTACGGACGGATTCTGCTTTGATCGGTGTGCGCATGAAGGCTTTTGCACCTCGCCTCGAAATCCTACCGCCAGCTCAGCGCAAGCTTTGGAAAGAGCTGTCCGAGACGCCACGAGAATTTGTTCTGTACGGCGGAACGGCTCTTGCGCTGCACCTGGGACATCGGCACTCGGTTGATTTCGATTTCTTCGGCAACCGCGCCTTTGATGCCTCCAAGATTCAGCAGGCAATCCCGTTTCTGATCGGTGCCGACATCATTGAGCGCGAGAAGAACACGCTCACTGCGGTCGTCGACCGCAGCGGCCCCGTCAAAGTGTCATTCTTCGGCCTGCCGAACCTGCGCCGTCTTTCGCCGCCATGCGTGGCAAAGGACAACGGACTGGCCGTTGCATCTCTTTTGGATCTCGCCGGTACCAAAGCCTCTGTGGTTCAGCTACGCGCTGAGCCCAAAGATTACATCGATATCGATGCTCTGATTACCAAGGGTAGAGTTGATTTGCCACTTGCCCTGTCCGCTGCACAAGGGATCTACGGATCGGTTTTCAATCCTCAAATCACCTTAAAAGCGCTTTCTTACTTCGATGATGGTGATTTGCACCAAGTTCCTGACGACGTGAGGCAACGTCTCGTGGCGGCTGTACGGAATGTTGATCTGGATCACTTGCCCAGCCTCGACGCCGCAATTCTGAGAGTCAACAAGGATCACGGCCTGGAGGTATGAAACCCATTCCTCTCACACCGCAAACGCTGGCGCTGGCGCCAAGAATCATTTGGTTCGAGCCGCCGGAGCAGGCGCTCGCCAATCCGATCCGTTTCATGGCCTATGCAATGAGGTATGCGAGACATGAAGACATGCGGGTGATTCGTCAACACGTTTCCGATGATGACTTTCGTGAGGCGCTTGACCGAGCACTTCCCGGCATCATTGATCCTCGGTCATGGGCGTACTGGAACTTGAAGATGGGGCGTTATCCGGCACCACCGCTACCAAAGCGTTGCTTTGGAGAAAGCGACACGACCGCCAAGTTGGCTGGCGCTGTCGGCCCGAAAATTGAGTGAACGCATTACGCGATATGGAGACCATTCGCAGAGAAGGGCGCGAAATGTGGCTCAAGATGCAACAGGAACAACCGTCCGACGATCTCGAGGATGTCAGACGCCGGGCGCGTGAAGATTGGCTTTCCAAGCACGGGTCGGGCAGGAAGGATTGCTAACAGCCGGCTAAAGGACTACTACGACCTGTGGTTGATCTCCGAAACGTTCGAGCTGGAGAGGGCGCCGCTCGCCGCGGCCGTCCGTCTGCAGCGTCCCGCTGACCAGCGTGGTTTGCTAGACGACGATGCATTCTTATTTTCAGCTGGTGCCCGGAGAGGGAATCGAACCCACACCCTCGCAAAAGGACCGGATTTTGAGTCCGGCGCGTCTACCAGTTCCGCCATCCGGGCACGCAAGGCCGCGCAGTATATGCGATTGCCGCCCTTGGTAGAATCCCAAATAGCCCATGCTGCTCCAGGATTTTCACTTCGACCTGCCCGCGGAACTGATCGCGCAAAAACCGGCCGCACAGCGCTCCGCGAGCCGGCTGTTGGTCCTCGATGGCCGCGACGGCACATACACAGACCGCCAATTCAACGATTTACCGCAGCTGCTCGGGCCTCAGGACCTTCTGGTGTTCAACGATACCCGCGTCATTCCCGCGCGCGTCTTCGGCGCCAAGGAGTCGGGCGGGCGGGTCGAGATTCTTTTGGAACGCGCATTGAACGACACGCAGGCACTGGCGCATGTGCGCTCCGCCAAGGGATTGCGCGAAGGAGCGCGGGTGCTGCTGCCGGGCGGGCAGCATGCAATCATGTTGGGACGCGACGATGAGCTTTTTCGCCTGGAGTTCTCGGCTCCAGTCGTTGCTTTTTTCGAATCCCATGGCGAGATTCCGCTGCCTCCGTACATCGACCGGCAGGCGGAAGACGAGGATCGCGAGCGCTATCAGACCGTTTATTCGCGCAGCTTGGGCGCTGTGGCGGCGCCGACCGCGGGATTGCACTTCGACGCCGCGATGTTTGCGGCACTCGCTCAACAAGGCGTGCGGCATTGCTTCGTGACCCTGCATGTGGGCGCCGGCACCTTCGCGCCCATCCGCGATGCGCAAATCGACAAGCACAAGATGCACGCCGAGTACCTGGAAGTGTCCGAGGCCGCCTGCGCCGCCATGGCCGCGACGCGTGCTGCGGGCGGCCGCGTGGTTGCGGTCGGAACCACGGTGGTGCGTAGTTTGGAAACGGCGGCGCAACATGCGGGCGCGCAAGGCGCGACCATCGCGCCATACCGTGGCGAGACCAGGATTTTCATTCGGCCGGGCCACCGCTTCCGCAGCGTGGATGCGCTGCTCACCAACTTTCATCTGCCCGAGTCCACACTGCTGATGTTGTGTTCGGCATTCGTCGGACGCGAAGCGCTGTTGGGCGCCTACCGCCATGCCGTGCAGGCGCGCTATCGGTTTTTCAGCTACGGTGACGCGATGTTCATGACGCCGAGTCCGCATGCGATTTGAGCTCCTGGCGCAGGACGGCGCGGCCCGCCGCGGCCGCCTGGAGTTCGCGCGCGGCAGCGTGCAAACACCGGCTTTCATGCCGGTGGGCACCTACGGCACGGTCAAGGCGATGACGCCGGAGGACTTGCAGCAGATCGGCGCCGATATCATCCTCGGCAACACTTTTCATCTGTACCTGCGCCCGGGCCTGGAGGTGATCGAGGCACACAAGGGTCTGCACGATTTCATGCATTGGCAGCGGCCGATCCTGACGGACTCGGGCGGATTTCAAGTCTTCAGTCTGGCCCAGATGCGCAAGTTGACCGAGCAGGGCGTGAGCTTCCGCTCCCCCATCGACGGCGCCGAAATATTTCTGTCGCCGGAAGAATCCATGCGCATCCAACGGGTGCTGCGTTCGGATATCGCCATGAGTTTCGATGAGTGCACTGCGTATCCGGCAACCGAGGAACAGGCGCGCGCGTCCATGGAGTTGTCGATGCGCTGGGCCGAGCGCGGCTTTCGCGAGTACTACCGCGATGAGCCGCCCGGCACGCTGTTCGGCATCGTGCAGGGCGGAGTGCACGGCGCGCTGCGCCTGAGCTCGCTCGAAGCCTTGGAGCAGATCGGCTTCGCAGGCCTGGCGGTGGGCGGGTTGGCGGTGGGCGAAACCCAGGCCGAACGCGAACAGGTCTTGGAAGGCTTGGTGCCGCACATGCCGCGTCACAAGCCGCGGTATCTGATGGGCGTTGGCCGGCCGGAAGACATACTGGAGGCGGTGCGGCGGGGTATCGACATGTTCGATTGCGTGATGCCGACGCGGCATGCGCGCAATGCGCACCTGTTCACCCGCAACGGCGTGGTGAACATCCGCAATGCCGTGCACCAAAAAGACACTTCGCCCATCGAGGCGGGTTGCGAGTGCTACACCTGCCGCAACTACAGCCGCAGCTATCTGCGCCACCTCGACAAATGCGGCGAGATACTGGGTTCTCATTTGAACACGGTGCACAACCTGTTTTTCTATGAGCGGCTGATGTCCGAGATCAGGGCCGCCATCGAGGCCGGCCGGCTCGAGTCGTACGCTGCGGAGTTCTACGCGCAAGCATAGGTGCTGTATACTGCGCCGCCTCAAGCAAGGCCCCGGCCGCCAAAAAAGAGTGTAACACTATGGATTTCTTCATAAATTCTGCATATGCACAAGCCGCCGGCGCGCCTGCGGCGGGTGGCTTTTCATTGCAACAGCTGCTGTTTCCGGCGCTGCTGCTGGTGGTGTTCTACTTCTTGTTGATCCGGCCGCAGAGCAAGAAGGCCAAGGAACAGCGCGACATGCTCTCCAAGATCGCGGCTGGGGATGAGGTCACGACCAGCGGCGGCATCCTCGGCAAGGTGATCGAGGTGGGCGATCAATACATGACCGTGGAAATCGCCGACGGCGTGAACATCAAGATCCAGAAATTCCAGGTCACGCAGGTGCTGCCCAAAGGTACGGTCAAGAGCGCATGATTGCCTACGCCCGCTGGAAGATCATTCTGGTCATGGTGGTGGTCTTGCTGGGCGCTCTGCTGGCTCTGCCGAATTTGTTCGGCGAAGAAAACGCGCTGCAGCTGGTGGTCGACCGGGCTTCCGTTTCGAATGACGAGCGCACGTCCATCGAGCAGTTGCTGAAGGACAAGGGCGTGAGCGCCGACGGCTCCTTCCTCGAGCAAGGTCGTTTGACGCTGCGCTTCGCGAATACCGGCGATCAGCTGAAGGCGCGCGACGTGATCGCCGAAGCGCATCCCGGACAGTACACCATCGCGTTGACCAAGGCCTCACGCGTCCCGGCGTGGATGCACAGCCTGGGTCTGGCGCCCATCAAACTCGGTCTGGATCTGCGCGGCGGAGTGTACCTGGTGTACCAGGTCGATGTGCAGGGCTCGGTGCGCCAGTTGCTCGACCGCCATGAACAGGATTTCCGGGCAACGCTGCGAACCGCGCGCGTGGCCTATCAGGACGTCAAAGTGGATTACGCCGCGAACCGCATCCGCGTGATCTTCCGCGACGCCGATACGTTCGCGAAGGGTAAGGCGGCCCTCGCCACGGACAATCGCAGCCTGGTGTTCACCGACGTGACCGCCGACGGCAATCCGGCGGTGGAGTTGGCGCTGACCCCGCAGGACATCCGCCAACGCCAGACCGATGCAATCCAGCAGAACATCACCGTGCTGCGCAACCGCCTGAACAGTCCGGAGCTGGCGGTATCGGAACCGCAGGTGGCGCAGGAGGGCGTGGACCGGATCGCGATTCAACTGCCGGGTTTGCAGAACTCAGCCGAGGTGAAGAAGATTCTGGGCAAGACCGCGACCCTGGAATTTCGCATGGTCGATGAGACCAACAATCCCATGGAAGCGGTGAGCACCGGCCGGGCCCCGCTGGGCTCCAAGTTGTACTTCACGCGCGACAAGCAGCCGGTTCTTCTGAAGCGCGAAGTGGTGGTCACGGGGGATCAATTGACCGATGCCACGTTCCAGCCCAACTCGCAGGACGGACCGGCGGTATCGGTGGGCTTGGACAGCCGCGGCGCCGCGAAGATGCTGAAGAACACCCAGGAGAATGTCGGTCACGCGATGGCGGTGGTGTTCATCGACCGCCAGCGAGAAAAGAATGCCGCGGGCGTGGAAGTCGACCGCACCACCGAGGAAGTCATCAACCGCGCCACGATTCGTGGCGTGTTCAGCAACAACTTCTCGATCACCGGCATCAATCCTCTCGAGGGCCGCGAGCTGGCGCTGCTGTTGCGCGCCGGCGGCCTGGCCGCGCCGCTCACACCCATCGAAGAGCGCGCCATCGGCCCCAGCCTGGGGCAGGACAATATCGACAAGGGCATCAAGGCCATGGTGTTCGGCACCTTGGCGGCCTTCATTTTCATGGCGGTGTACTACAAGGTGTTCGGCCTGATTGCGGACTTGGTGCTGGCCGCCAACGTGGTGTTGTTGCTGGGCCTGCTGTCGCTGGCGGGGGCGGCATTGACCCTGCCGGGCATCGCGGCCGTGGTGCTCACGGTCGGCATGGCCGTGGACGCCAATATCCTGATCTATGAACGCATCCGCGAGGAATTGCGCAATGGCGTGACACCGCGCGCCGCGATCGCCGCCGGCTTCGAACGTGCCCTCTCCGCCATCGCGGATTCGAACGTGACGGCGGCTATCGCGGGTTTCGTGCTGTGGGCCGTGGGCTCCGGGCCGGTGCGCGGTTTCGCCGTGGTGCTGCTCATGGGCATTGCCACTTCGGTATTCACCTCCGTGATGGGCAGCCATGCGGTGGTGCAACTCATCTACGGCGGGAAGCGCAAGCTGGATCGCTTGGCGATCTAGGAGAGATCCATGGAATTTTTTCACAAGGTGACCCGCTTCCCGTTCATGAACACCCGCAAGGTGTGGTACGGGCTGTCCGCGGTATTGATCATCGGTTCGCTCGTCTTGGTCGCCGTGCGCGGCCTGAATCTCGGCGTGGATTTCACCGGCGGCGTGGTGGTGGAAACGAATTTTCCGGAGCCGCCGAACGTGGAAGCGCTGCGTGCCAGCCTGGCCGGCGAAGGCGTGGCCGGCGCACAGGTGCAGATTTTCGGTTCGTCGCGCGACATCCTGGTGAGACTGCCGCCCGATCCGAATGCCAAGGGTGAACAAATCGGCGCGCACATCCTGGAGATTTTCAGCAAGGCGCAAAGCGGCGTGAAGCTGCAACGCACCGAGGTGGTGGGTCCCCAGGTCGGGCAGGAATTGTTCGTCAAGGGTACCGAGGCTCTGGTGGTGACGCTGATTCTGATCCTGGTCTACGTGTTGTTCCGCTTCACGCCGAAGCTGGCGCTGGGCGCCATCCTTGCGGTGCTGCACGATCCGATTTGCGTGGTGGGCTTCTTCGCATTGACGCAGACCACCTTCGATTTGACCGCGATTTCAGCCATCCTGGCAGTGATCGGCTATTCGCTCAACGACACCGTGATCGTATTCGACCGGATTCGCGAACGCGCCCGCGCCGCGCGCAAGCTGTCGATCGCGCAGGTGATCGACGAATCGATCAATCAGACCCTGTCGCGCACCTTGATGACCAAGCTGGTGACCCTGCTGGTGGTGGTGGCGCTGCTGGTGTTCGGCGGCGAAACCCTGCATGGGTTTTCCGCGGCATTGGTCATCGGCATCATCGCCGGTACCTATTCGTCGATTTACATCTCGGCCGCGCTGGCGCTGGATCTGGGTCTGCGCACCGACGATTTGCTGACCCGCAAGATCACCAAGCCCGAAGAAGTCGACGGATTGCCCTAGGAGCACAGCGCCTGCTGATCTTCCTCGAACCGCAGGCGTGGCTTTCCTTCTTCACCCTCACGGTGCTCGAGATCGTTCTCGGCATCGACAACATCATTTTCCTGATCCTGCTGGTGGACCGCCTGCCCTCATCGCAGCGGCGCAGTGCCCGCTATCTGGGTTTGGGCTTTGCGATGCTGACGCGCATCGCGCTGCTGTTCTCGGTCACGTGGCTGGCGACGTTGACCAAGACCTTGTTCGCGGCCTTCGGCAGCGAGATTTCCACCCGCGATCTGATATTGGCCGGCGGCGGGCTGTTCCTGGTGGTGAACAGCATCCTGGAAATCGTCGAGACCGTGCGCGGCCGACCTCAGCAGCGCAAGCAGGGAGGATGGAACAGCTTCTGGCTGATCATTGCGCAGATCGGCATCATCGACATCATCTTCTCGCTGGATTCGGTATTCACGGCCGTGGGCCTGTCGAAGCACATCGAGGTGATGGTGGCCGCCATCGTGATCTCGGTGGCGATCATGATGTGGGTGTCGAACTCCGTGAGTACCTTCATCGAACGCTATCCCACCATCAAGATCCTCGCCCTGGCCTTCCTCGTTCTGGTGGGCGTCGGATTGATCGCAGAAGCCGTCGACATCGAAGTGCCGCCCGGCTACCTGTACTTCTCGATGGCCTTCGCTGCGGCCGTCGAGTGGATAAACATCCACGTGCGCGGTCCGAAGCGACCCAATAAGTGACGCGTGGCAAGAAAGCCGCTAGAGTCCCTTAACTGAAAAAAACGGGAGATGACATGACTTGGCGCATCAAACCGCTCGACGACATCATGGCGAGTGCAGAGAAGAGATCCCTGCACCGCTCGATCGGCGGCTTCCAGCTGACCATGTTGGGCGTGGGCGCCATCATCGGCACCGGTATTTTCGTACTGACCGCGGAAGCCGCGCAAAAGGCGGGGCCGGGCATGTTGTTGTCGTTCATCGTGGCCGGATTCGTATGCGCAGTGACGGCCCTGTGTTACGCAGAGCTGGCCGCCATGGTGCCCGTGTCGGGTTCCGCCTATACGTACTCTTATGCGGTGCTCGGCGAGATCATCGCCTGGGTGGTCGGCTGGGCGCTCATCCTCGAATACACCATTGCCGCCAGCGCGGTGTGCGTGGGGTGGTCCAACTACTTCGTGCCCCTGATTGCGCATAGCTTCGATGTTCACCTGCCGATGGCTCTGGCCAAGGGCTATTTCGCCGGCGGTTTCATCAATTTGCCGGCCATGTGCATCGGCGGCCTGGTGACCACCTTGTTGGTGCTCGGCACGCGCGAAAGCGCCCAGGTCAATGCCGTTCTGGTATGCATCAAGGTCGCCGCACTGGTGTTGTTCTGCGCGCTGGCATTGCCGGTCATCAAGATGCAGAACTTCCATCCCTTCGCGCCGCTTGGCGCATTGGGCATCGGCGGCGCAGCCGCCTCGATTTTCTTCGCCTATGTCGGATTCGACGCCGTATCGACGGCCGCCGAGGAAACCAAGAATCCGCAGCGAAACATGCCGATCGGGTTGATCGGCAGCCTGGTGATTTGCACGGTGTTCTATCTGCTGGTGGCGGGCGGGGCCATCGGTTCGATCGGCGCGCAGCCGGTGGTGGATGCGGCCGGCGTGGGCATCGAGCCCGGTACGCCTGAGTTGGTGCAGGCCTGCATGGATCCGGTGAAGGCGGCGACGCTGGTGTGCAGCGATGAACCCCTCGCGCATGTGCTGCGCCAATTGGGCTGGGACAAATTGTCGCGCTTGATCGGACTGGCGGCTTTTCTGGCGCTGCCCTCGGTCATCTTGATGATGATGTTCGGTCAGACCCGGGTGTTCTTCAGCATGGCGCGCGATCGGCTGCTGCCCGACGGATTGACCAAGGTTCATCCGCGCTTCAACACGCCATATGTGGTGACTCTGATCACCGGCGGCGTGGTGATGGTGGCTGCTGCGTTCTTCCCGGTGGGAAAGCTGGCCGATTTGTCCAACGGCGGCACCCTGGCGGCGTTCTTCGCCGTGGCGCTGGGCGTGATGATTCTGCGCCGTACCGCCAAGGATCGCAGGCGGCCGTTCAAGACGCCGTTCATTTCCATCGTCGGACCCTTGGCGCTGCTCGGCTGCCTGGGGCTGTTCTGCCTGTTGCCGATGTTCACCATCCTGATCTTCTTCGGCTGGGCCGCCCTCGGACTGGTGTTTTATTCGATGTACGGCCGCAAGCGCAGTCCGCTGGCGCCCGGCAACAGTTGAGGGTTCAACCGGGCAACAGCAGGTGCCACCGCCTCAGCGCAGCGGCCGCCCGAGGCGCTTTTCGATTTGCGCGCGCTCCCACTTCTGGCTGCCGAAGTTGATGATCTCGAAGGCATTCAAGCCGTTGAAGAGCACGCCGACTCCCCAACCGATGGCGCCGAGATAAATGAAGGGTTTGTCGAATCCAAAGACCAGGCCGAATACCACCACGAATAGCAGGTAAAGGAATAAGTGCGAGTAGAACTCCTTCAATCCCTTTACGTACTCGATGGCTTCGGCTTCGTCGGCCTTTAACGGGGTAGTTTCCATTGCCAAATCTCCTTGGTTGAACAGTGAACGATCAACCTCGAAGACAGATGCAAGCGAGTTCGCGGTTTCCAGGCTCAGGGCGCTGCCGCGTTCAATGCGTTGCACGCTGCGAACGCTCAAACCGGAGACCTGCGCCAAATGTTCCTGGGTCCAGCCGCGCTGCAGCCGTAGTTTTCTCACGATCATTGCTGTGCTCCATCGCCGAGGTGAACACATCTTGCCAAGGCTTGATCGCGGCGGACACGACACGCACCCGACGCGGGCACGACAAGTCTATGCGAAATCAGGTGCGCAGGCGCGGCGGCGTCAGCGGGCCGATGGCATCCAGCAGCCCCTGGTAGACCTTGGGATTGCCGGCGACCACATTGGGTCCCAGGGCATATTCGGAACCGGCCGGCGTGCCGACGCGGCCGCCGGCTTCTTGAATCAGCAGGGTTCCCGCGGCGGTATCCCAGGGCGATAAGCCAAATTCCCAGAAACCGTCGATGCGCCCGGCAGCCACATAGGCCAGATCCAGGGCCGCGGAGCCCGGTCTTCGAATGCCGGCGGCGGTCGACATGATGACTTTGAGGATGGCGAGATATTCGTCGATGTAGGCGTTGGGTCCGGCGATGGCTTCGGCGCGAAACGGCAGGCCGGTCCCGATCAACGCGCCTTCCAAGCCGCGCTGGGCGCTGACGCGGATTTTCTTGCCTTCCAATTGCGCGCCTTCACCGCGCGAAGCGGTGAAGAACTCCTGTCTCATGGGGTCATAGACCACGGCGTGCTGCAGCCTGCCTTTTTGTTCGACCGCAATGGAAACCGAGAAGGTGGGGTTGCCGTGAAGGAAATTGGTGGTGCCGTCCAGCGGATCGATGATCCAGGTGAATTCGCTCTCGCCGCTGCGGCCCGATTCCTCGGCATGAATCGCGTGCTGCGGATAGCTGCGCCGGATGGTGGCGATAATGTCGGCTTCAGCCTTGCGGTCGATGTCCGAAACGAAATCGTTGCGGCCCTTGCTGTCGATTTTCAAGGAATCGAGCCGCGACAGGCTCTTTGCGATGATGTCGCCCGCGCGGCGCGCGGCGCGGATGCCAATATTGAGGAGCGGTTGCATGAGGGGCGGTAGAATAACAGAGCGTGACAACCCTGGTTCGCATCGTCCTCATCGATCCCAGTCATCCGGGCAACATCGGATCGGTGGCGCGCGCCATGAAAAACATGGCGTTGACGGATCTGGTGTTGGTGCGGCCGCGCTCCTTTCCACATGCGGAATCGGTGGCGCTCGCCGCCGGTGCGGATGACCTTTTGGCCGGCGCGCGTGTGGTGGAGACGGTCGCCGAAGCCATCAGCGATTGCGGGTTCATCGCGGGGACAACCGGCCGTCCGCGTTCCTACACCTGGGAATTCACCACGCCGCGCGAGGTGGCCGGCCGCATCGTCGCATTGCCGGAAGACAACCGCGTTGCGTTGCTGTTCGGCTCCGAACGCTACGGCCTGGGCACGGAGGATTTGAATCACTGCAATGTGTTGGTGCGCATTCCGGCCAATCCCGAATACTGCTCGCTGAATCTCGCCATGTCGGTGCAGCTCGTGGCGTACGAAATTTTCATGGCGCGCGAGCAGCCGCATTCGTATATGCAATTGGAGCTGCCCCTGGCCGCGGCGGGCGACGTGGAACACTTCTACAAGCATCTGCATCAGGTGTTGAACGAAATCGACTTCGAGGATCGCACCGGCCATTTGATGGAGCGGCTGCGCCGCCTGTTCAACCGCGCGCAAATGGACCGCAATGAACTGAATATCATGCGCGGCATCTTGAGCGCGGTGACGCGATCGCGCCAATGAAGGCGCCGGTGTATCTGGACCATGCGGCCACCACGCCGGTGGATGCGCGTGTGGCGGCGAAGATGTCACAGGTGTTGACCGATGCACGATGGTTCGGCAATGCGGCTTCGGAGAGTCATGGCTACGGCGAGGCTGCGGCAGGCGTCATCGAGCAGGCGCGCGCGCAGGTGGCAGCGGCGGTGAATGCGGATCCCTCGGAAGTCATTTGGACTTCCGGCGCCACCGAGTCCAACAACTTGGCGCTGTGGGGTGTGGCGCATTACTACCGCGATCGCGGCCGTCACCTCATCACCGTGCGCACCGAACACAAGGCGGTATTGGATCCCTGCCGCGAATTGCAGCGGCGCGGTTGGTCGGTGAGCTACCTTGCCCCTGACCGCGGCGGCCGTGTCGATCCCGCGCAGGTGCAAGCGGCATTGCGCGCCGACACGGTGTTGGTGTCGGTGATGCATGTGAACAATGAGATCGGCGTGATCCAAGACATCGCGACGATTGCGGCGATCTGCGCCGCGCATGGCGCATGGCTGCATGTCGATGCCGCGCAAAGCATGGGGAAATGCCAGCTGGACTTCGCGGCGCTCGGCGCCGACCTGCTGTCACTGTCGGCGCACAAGGCGTACGGTCCCAAGGGCGTCGGTGCGCTGTTGATGGCGCGAACAGGCCGGCGGGCTGCGGGCGCGCCGGCCATTCAACTGGCGCCGCTGCAGTACGGTGGAGGTCAGGAGGGCGGCTTGCGCGCCGGGACCCTGGCGACGCATCAAATCGTCGGCATGGGCGCCGCATTCGAGTTGGCGGCGGCCTCTTGGCGCACGGATCTCGAGCGCATCACCCGGCTGCAGCAGCGCCTGTGGCGGGGTCTTGGCGCCATCGGCGGTGTATTGCGCAACGGCGATCCGCAGCATGGCGTACCGCATCTGCTGAATGTGTCATTCGAGGGTGTGGAGGGCGAGAGCTTGTTGGCGGCGGTGCGCGATGAGATCGCCGTGTCGACGGGTTCTGCCTGCACCTCCGCCACCGCCGAGCCGTCGTATGTGTTGCGGGCGCTCGGCCGCGATGAACGGCTGAGCGAAAGCAGCCTGAGATTTGGGCTGGGGCGCGCCACCAGCGAAACCGACATCGATGCGGCGATCGCGGTGCTGGCCCGCGAAGTCCCGCGGCTGCGTCGGATTGCGGGCCCATGACATACAGCGGGTTGACGCGCCGCTATTTCGAATCGGCGCGGCGCGCAGGCACGCTGTCTGGCGCCTTTCGCGGAGCTGCGGGCGATCGCGCCCAGGGGACCTGGGCGCAGTTCGATGTGCAATGCGATGCAGGCCGGGTGACCGATGCGCGCTTTCTGGTTTTCGGCTGCCCGCACACCATAGCGGCTGCGGCATGGTTGGCGGATAGCATCATCGGCACCGACCTTGGGCGCGACATGCCGGAGAGCGTCCAGGCGTTGCGCGAGCGATTTGAGGTGCCGGTGGAGAAATTGGGGCGGTTGCTGATCGTGGAGGACGCCTTGAAGAGGGCCTTGGCCGCCGCCACTAACAGGGTGAACGATGCGTAATAAAAAAACGCGCACCTGTTCCGTGCTTACCTGAGTGGCGCGTGTTATCTATGTTCACGGTAGTGAGAACTGCAAGAGGCGGGTATGGCGATTTTGTTGACGGAATCGGCGGCCAATCGGGTCAAAACCCACCTGGCGCAGCGCGGAATGGGTATCGGCCTGCGGGTCGGCATCAAAAAGACCGGTTGCTCGGGTTTCGCGTATGTCGTTAATTATGCAGACGCAATCAATCCCGAGGATGCGGTTTTCGAGGCTCAGGGGGTCAAAGTGGTGGTCGACCCGACCAGCCTGCCGCTGATCGACGGCACCACGGTGGATTTCGTCAAGCAGGGCTTGAACGAGGCGTTCAAGTTCCAAAACCCGAAGGCCAAGGGTGAATGCGGCTGCGGCGAGAGCTTCAACGTCTGAGCTGTTTTCCCATGTAATACAGGGACTTCGGTTACGCTCCTGATTGCCTGACCGGCCCTGCTCCAGTACACTTCGCGGTCTTTGCCCGCCCGCTGCCCGGGGCGCAATCCATCACGAGGTTCCCATGTCCATCGAGCGCACCCTGTCCATCGTCAAGCCAGACGGCGTCGGCCGTAATTTGATCGGCGAGGTATATCGCCGTTTCGAACAGGTGGGCTTGAAAGTGGTGGCCGCCCGCATGATGCAGCTCTCGCAGGCGGAGGCCGAAGGCTTTTACGCCGTGCATCGTGAACGTCCGTTCTTCAAGGACTTGGTGCGTTTCATGACCTCAGGTCCGGTGATGGTTCAGGTGCTGGAAGGCGAAGGCGCGATCGCCAAGAATCGCGAGGTGATGGGCGCCACCGACCCGAAGAAAGCCGCCAAGGGCACCATACGCGCGGATCTCGCCACCAGCATCGACGAGAACATCGTGCACGGCTCGGATGCGGCTGACACCGCGGCGAAGGAAATCGGTTATTTTTTTCGCGAAATTGAGCTCTGCCCGCGTACGCGCTAGCGTAGCGGCAGGGTCCTAGGAGGCAACTTGGCGGGCGAACGCATGAATTTGCTGGGGCTGCCGCGCGCGGAGCTCGAGACATTCGTTGCGCAGCGGCTGGGCGCGAAGCCGTTCCGTGCCCGTCAATTGATGAAATGGATTTATCGGCGCGGAACCGCGGATTTTTCCGCCATGAGCGATCTGGCGCAGGATTTCCGCGCACAGCTGGCCGACGTGGCGGAGATTGCAGTCCCGCAAATCGTCACCGAACAGAAATCCAGCGACGGAACCCGCAAGTGGATGCTGCGCATGGACCAGGTGCAGGGCATCGAGACCGTGTACATCCCGGAGCCGGATCGCGGCACGCTGTGCATATCCAGCCAGGTCGGCTGTGCCATGGACTGCTCGTTTTGCGCCACGGCGCAGCAGGGATTCAACCGCAATTTGAGCGTCGCTGAAATCGTCGGGCAGGTGTGGCTGGCGCGCCGCGAGCTGCCTGCGGAGTTCAGGATCACCAACATCGTATTCATGGGCATGGGCGAACCGCTGGCGAACTATCGCAACGTGGTGCCGGCGATCCGGATCTTTCTCGACGATCTGGGTTATGACCTGTCGCGACGCCGCGTGACCTTGAGCACTTCCGGATTGGTGCCCCAGATCTACAAGCTCGCCGAAGAATGCAATGTCGCTTTGGCGGTGTCGCTGCATGCGCCGAACGATGAGCTGCGCAACCAGCTGGTGCCGATCAATCGCAAGCACCCGATTGCCGAATTGCTCGATGCCTGCTGGCACTATCTCGACGAGCAGAACGGCCGCAGCATCACCTTCGAGTATGTGATGCTGGATGGCATCAACGACAAGCCGGAGCACGCCCGGCAGTTGGCTCGTTTGATGCGCGGGCGCGCAGCCAAGCTCAACCTGATCCCGTTCAATGCTTTTCCCGGCATCGATTATCGGCGCTCGTCGTCCGCCGCGATCCTGGCGTTCCGCGACATTCTCAACGATCACGGCGTGATCGCGACCACGCGCCGCACGCGCGGCGATGACATCGACGCGGCGTGCGGACAGTTGGCCGGTCGCGTGACCGACCGGACGTTGGTGCGATTGGGTGCCAAAATGACATCCGCGGCTCGGATCGAGGCAGCAGTCCGATGAAAAGCATGGTTCGCGCGGCGGGATTGGCGGTGGTGTTGCTGGGCGCGGCAGCCTGCTCGCATAACAACGGTTTCAAGAAGTCATCGCCGCAGCAGATGGCGGCCACCGACGTGCAGTTGGCGATCGAATACATGAAGCTGAACCGGATGGCCGAATCCCGCGAATTCGTCGAGCGCGCCCTGAAGGAGGATCCGAGCAACCCGAATGTGCAGTTGACCTCGGGCATCGTCTACGAGCGTCTGCGTGAAAACGCGCTGGCGGAACACGGTTATGCCACTGCCTACCGGATAGGCAGGCGCGATCCGAACATGGTCAATGCCTACGGCGCGTTTCTGTGCCGCACCGGCAAGGCGCCGGCCGGCGAGAAGCTGCTGATCGAAGCGGCCAACGATCCGGTGTATCCGACGCCCGAGATTGCCCTGGTGAATGCCGGCCAGTGCGTGCGCGGCGTCGGCAATCTGGTCGACGCGGAGCGCTACTTCAACCGCGCCCTGGCGATACATCCGAATCTGCCCGAGGCCATGCTGCAATCGGGCAACATCGCCTTCGATCGGGGCGATGCAGCCGACGCGCTGGCGATGGTGCAACGCTATCTGGCGGTGAACCCGCCCACCCCTGAAATCCTCTGGCTGGGCTTTCGCGCGCAGCGCAAGTTGGGCGACAATGTCGCGGCGGCGGGATTCGCACGGCGCGTGCAGAGTGAATTCCCGAATTCCGAGCAGGCATTGATGATGCGCTCCGGCGTCGATCGATGAGCGAGACCGTGGCAGCGCAGCCGGCGCCCGGCGCTCCCGGGCCGCAGCTCAAGGCTGAGCGCGAGAAGCGCGGCATGAGCCTGCAAAAGGCTGCCGATGAACTGCACCTGGATGCCTGGGTCATCGAAGCCCTCGAAACGGGCGACTATCAACGCATCGGCGCCGCGGTGTACGCCAAGGGCCATCTGAAGCGCTACGCCGGCCTCTTGGGGCTGCCGGCGGCCGCCATCATGGAGGGTTACGAAACCCGAGCGGCGTCCGCGCCGGCGGTCACACTCAACTCCACCAGCGCGCGCATGGCCGGCGCATCGCAACCACCGCAGATGAGCAACCTGTCGCCGGGACGAAGTCTCGGGCTGGCGGCGGCGGTGTTGGTTGTCGTGGGCGTATTTTGGTGGCGGCCGTGGCATCAGCGCTTCAACTCGCCGGCAGCCGCCGCACCCACGTCGCAGAATCTGTCCGAGCCGAAGGAACCGCAGCCACAGCCGCCGCTTGGGCCGCCCACAGCATCGCCGGCGATCGCGCGGGACGAGCCTGCCGCCACGGTGGCTGCGGGCATCACGGCAAACTCCGCCGATGCCGGTCAAGCGACAGTGCCCGGCGCAGGGCACGCGCGTTTGCGTCTGAGCTTTTCCGCGAATTCCTGGGTCGATGTGCATGATGCAACCGGCAAGCGCACCTTTGCCGGCAACGGTCTCGCCAACAGCGTCAAAACCATCTCCGGTGTCGCGCCCCTGCGGGTGTTCCTCGGCGCAGGCAACGGCGTCACCCTGGAGATCAATGACCGCGCCGTGGCCATCGGGCCGCAGTTCTTCGCGGGCGACGTGGCGCGATTCGAAGCCGGCGCGGATGGCGTGCTGCGCCGCGACCCGGTGACCGCCGGCGCACAGACGCGGAATTCGCGTCCGCGCGGCTGACGGAGAACCCGCGTGAGCAAGATCATCGAGCCCTTGCGTGGCGTGCATGACGTGTTGCCCGCGCAAATCTCAGCGTGGCAGCATCTGGAGAGCTGCACGCGGGAAGTCTTTGCCGCCTATGGGTACGAAGAGTTCCGCGTCCCCGTCATCGAGCAGACGCAGTTGTTCAAGCGTTCGATCGGCGATTTCACCGATATCGTCGAAAAGGAAATGTTCAGCTTCCTCGATCAGGGTGAGGATCACATCACGCTGCGCCCGGAGGCCACTGCGGGGATCGTCCGGGCGGTGATTTCGAACGGCATGCTGCGCGAAAACCGGCTGCGGGTTTGGTGCATGGGCCCGATGTTTCGGCGCGAACGTCCCCAGGCGGGACGTTATAGGCAGTTTCACCAGATCGATGCCGAGGCTTTCGGCTTCGAAGGTCCGGACATCGATGCGGAAATGATCCTGTTGTCTGCGCGGCTGCTGAAGCGCCTGGGACTGTCGCGCGTGAAACTGTTGCTGAATTCGCTCGGCACGCCCGCGTCGCGTGCCGTCTATCGCGACAACCTTGCGGCGTATTTCAAAGCGCACGAAAGCGCGCTCGATGAGGATAGCAAGCGGCGTCTGGCCGGCAATCCGCTGCGCATCTTGGACAGCAAGAATCCCGAGGTGCAGCGCATCGTCGCCGGCGCGCCTGCGTTGTTCGATACGCTCGACGCCCAGTCCAGGGCGCATTTCGAATCGCTGTGCGTCCAGCTGAAGAGCGCCGGCATCGACTATCACGTCGAGCCGCATCTGGTGCGCGGCCTCGACTACTACACCCGCACGGTGTTCGAATGGACCACCGATGTGCTGGGCTCGCAGAGCGCGGTCTGCGCCGGCGGCCGTTACGATGGCCTGGTGGCCCAATTGGGCGGTACGCCCACGCCGGGGATCGGTTGGGCCATGGGGCAGGAGCGCATCGTGATGATGCTCGAAAAGCTCGGTCTGACCGTGCCGCGGCGCGCGCCGCAGGTCTACCTGGTGCTGGTCGGGGAACGAGCCGAGGTTCCGGGATTTCGCCTGGCCGAGCAATTGCGCGACGCATGGCCGCAGCTGCGCTTGAGCGTCAATCTGGGTGGCGGCAACTTCAAGTCGCAATTCAAGCGCGCCGACAAGAGCGGCGCTGAGTTTGCGCTGGTGTTGGGGGACGACGAAGTGGGGCGGGGAACCGTCGCGATCAAGGCTCTTCGTCGAGAAATGGCGCAGGAAGAATGCCCGTTGGAGCGAATCAGTGAACGCTTGGGCACATTGTTGAGTCTCATGGGCGGGAGAGCGGAGTAGACATGGCTGAAGAATACATGACGGACGATGAACAACTGGAAATCGTCAAGCGGAACATCAAGGAATACGGGGTTTGGATCGTCGGCGGCGTGATTATCGGCGTGGCGGGCCTGTTGGGGTGGCGCTACTACGAGAGCTACCAAAACACGCGGGCGCTGGCGGCTGCCGGCAGGTTCGGCGAAATGACCTCGGCCATGCAGGCCAATGATTTCGCCAAATCTCGCAGCATCGCCGACGGCATCATCAAGGACTTCCCGAATTCGCCCTATGCAGATCAGGCGCAGCTTGCCCTGGCCGGCATCGCGGTCGATGGCGGCAAGCCGGCCGATGCGGTGGCTCCGCTGACGCAGGTCATGACCAATGCCAAGGACACGGACCTGCGCCAAATCGCGCGCCTGCGGCTGGCGCGGGTGTACATCGACCAGGGCAAGCCCGACGATGCGATTAAATTATTGGCCGAGGGAACGCCCGGCGGATTTGCAGGTCGTTATCACGAGGTTCGCGGCGATGCGCTGAATGCCAAGAAAGACACGGCCGGTGCGATTGCCGAATACAAGGCGGCCTTGAGCGCCAATGACGCCGGCGATGGCTCGCTGCTTGAATTGAAGATCACCGACCTGGGTTCCAACGAAAAGGCCAGACCCTGATGCGCTTATTGCTTCCGTTGAGTTTGGCGGCTTTGCTGATCGCGGCGGGCTGCAGCAAGGACAAAGACGTCGAGCCGCCCGCCAAGCTGGTGGATTTTCCAGCCACGCTGCCGGTCAAGGAGCTGTGGAGCGATGGCGTCGGCGGCGGGAAGAAGCAGCTGAAACTGCAGTTGGGCTTGGGTCCCGCGCTGGACAATGGCTTGGTATTTGCGGCCAATCACGGCGGGGAAGTCGTGGCCGTTGCCCTCGATACGGGTCGCCATGTTTGGACCAAGAAGCTCAAGCTGCCGCTGTCCGCGGGACCGGCCGCCGGTTTCGGCATGGTCATCGTCGGCAGCAGCAAAGGTGCGGTGGTGGCGCTCGACGCGGCCACCGGCAAGGAATTGTGGCGCGCGCGAGTCAATTCGGAGTTGCTGTCCCAGCCTGCGATCAGCGAGAACGTCGTGGTGATGCGTGCCGTGGACGGGCGCCTGCACGGTTTGAACGCGCACACCGGCAAGGAGCTGTGGTCGGTGGAGCAACAGGTGCCCAAACTCAGTTTGCGCGGCACAGCGATTCCCACCATCGCCAAAGAAGTCGCCATCAGCGGTTTCGACAACGGCAAGGTGATGGCGGTATCCCTGACCACGGGCGACACGGTGTGGGACACCGCGCTGGCCTCGCCGCACGGGCGCACGGAATTGGACCGGCTGATCGACATCGATTCGGCGATCCACGTGGTCGGCGACAACGTATTCGCCACCGGCTATCAGGGGCGCACCGCGATGCTGGCCTTGGATTCGGGCCAGGTTTGGTGGTCGCACGACATGTCGAGCTATCGCGGCCTGGCGGTCGATGAGGACAACCTCTACGTCACGCTCGCCGACGGCATCGTGGTGGCCCTGCGCCAGCGTGACGGCTCCGAGGTGTGGCGCAACGATAAGATCAAGCGCCGCGGTTTGAGCACACCCGTGGTCAACGACACCGCCATTGCCGTGGCGGACTATCAGGGCTACGTGCACTGGCTGGACAAGAGCACCGGTGAACTGGTGGCGCGGGTACACGTCAAGAAACAACGCGTCTCCAATCCGCCCGTGGGCGACGGCAATACGGTGGTGGTCCTGACGGACGGGGGCAGCATGGCGGCGTATCGTTCCACGCCGCGCACGGCGGCCAGGTTGAACCATTTGTGGGCGGCGACCATGTCGGTGGTCACGCCCTGGCCTGTCGAATAGGCCAGGCCCAGATTGTACAGCGCGTCGGCGCGGCCCTCACGGGCGTCGCGCTCATACTGCGCCAGGGAATCTACG